>NZ_JBITFB010000024.1:0-179038 GCF_044455625.1 Kitasatospora sp. NPDC051164
GGCTGCACACCTACAATCACCACCGCGGACACACCGCGCTCGCAGGCAAGCCACCCGCCAGCCGCGTCCCCAACCTCACTGGTCAGTACACCTAGCCGTCCGTCCGCTTGATCCACTCGCTGCCGCCCAGCGGGTAGTCGTAGCCGGGGCGGTTGACGTCGGCGCTGGTGCGGAAGGGGGTGCCCCCGTTGTCGAGGCGGATGGTGCCGCGGCGGCTGCCGCTGGACCAGTCCAGTGCGAGGTCCCATCGGACGTCATGCGCCTTGGTGTGCGCGGTGACGTAGAAGACCTCGGGGTCGGACTTGCTGACCTTGTACGGGAATTCGCGTTGGCCGCCCTGGACGGTGATCACGGGACTGCCCCGGTCGAGGTCGATGTCGAAGGACTTGGTGTCGACCTCGCCGCCGCAGCCGACGCCCATCGAGTAGTCGTTCCAGGCGAGCGGCGCGCCCTTGGCCGTGACCCGCACGTGCAGTGCCTCCAGGACAACCGTGTCCGCTCCGGTGCCCTGGACGGTGAGGGCGATCTCCTGCTCGCCGGAGGAGACCGCGCCGTAGGCGGCGGACCAGCGCGGGGCGTCGCGCTCGGGGGCGGGCGGCCCGACCTGGGCGGGCGCGCTGTTGACGAGGAAGTGCTGGCTGCACGGATCGGCGTAGACGTACGGGCGGACGCCGACGGTGAGCGGCGCGGGCGCGTCGCCGGGCGGGGTGGGAGTGGCGGTCGGGCTCGCGGGCGCATTCTCGGCGGTGGAGGCGGTGGAGGCGGTGGAGGCGGTGGAGGCGGTGGAGGCGGTGGAGGCGGTGGAGGCGGTGGAGGGGGTGGAGGCGGTGGGGCCGGAGACGGATGGTGCCGGTACGGCCCCCGGGCCCGCCGTCGTGGCACCGGCCGCCGGCCGGCCGACCGTATCGTCGTCGCCGCCCCAGACGGCGGGACGCACGACCACCACGACGGCGGTCACCAGGGCGACGGCCGCGGCGGAGGCGACCAGCGCGCCACGGCGGCGCCGAGGCGGGGCGGGCTCCGCCACCCCGACGACCGGCTCCCCGCCCGTGCCCCCTGCGGAGGGGGGTTCCACCGGGGCGGCCGGGGCCGTCGGTTCAGTCCGGGGCTGCTGCGCGACCGGGGCCTGGGCCTGAACCTGGGCCGGCGTCGGAGTCGGCCCCGGCCCCGGTTCCGGTTCCGGGGCCCGATCCGTCCGGCGCCCGCGCGCCGCGTCCGCCAGGATCCAACTGCGGTGCAGTTCCACGAGCTCGTCCGGAGTCGCCCGGCACACCCGTGCGAAGCGCTCCGCCGACACGTACTCGTTGGGCAGCGCCGTGCCGTTGCAGTAGCGGTGCAGCGTCGAGGTGCTCGTGTGCAGCCGCTTGGCCAGCGTTCCGTAGCTCAAGCCAGAGCGGGTCTTGAGTACGCGCAGCAGCCGCGCGAACTCCTCCGTCGCCGCGGCCCCCATGTCCTCCGCCACCCGCCCCGTCCCCTCCATTCCCCCCGCGTCCCGTTCCAGCGTTCCAGGCCCGTTCCACCCCTGCTGGTCAGAGCCACAATCGCCGTTCCACCCTACCCATCGGGGCGTCAGGCGTGGCGGGTGGGACGGATCACCGCACAAGCTTCGGTCATCCGATCGACCCACCACCCGACCGACTGCCGAAAGGGGCACGACCACATGTCCGTCCGTACCTCCCGCACCCGTCTGATCACCGCCGCCGCGAGCGTCGCGTTCGCCGCCTTCTCGATGACCGCGTGCAACGACAGCGGGGACATCGCGACGGCAACCGGCCCGTCGCTCAGGGCCACCGTGCCCGCCGCGACGCCGGCCTCGCCGACGGCCCCCGCGACATCCGCCGCCCCGTCCGCCGGCACCGCCGTCTCCACCGGCAAGCCCCCGGCCGCCGCGCCCCAGCCCACCGGCCCGAAGCCCGCCACCGGCACCCCCGCGCCGAAGACCCCCGCAGCACCCGCCGCCCCCGCGGCCGCCAACCCGAACACCTGCGAGGGCTCCAACACCAAGACCACCGCCGCCTCGCTGAACCGCCCCGTGAACCACATGCTGCTCACGGTCACCAACACCGGCTCCGGCATCTGCTACCTCTACGGCTACCCGGCCGTCCGGTTCGGTGAGGCCCAGTCCCTGCCCCCGGTCATCACCGACTCGAAGCCGCAGGCCGTCGTCACGCTCAAGCCCGGCGAGTCCGGCTACGCCTCCGTCAACCTGTCCTCCACCGACGGCATCGACGGCTCGAACGGCCACACGGCGCCGTCCCTGGCCGTCTACTTCCAGGGGCGCTCAGGCAACGAGAGCGTCGGCGCGGGAGCCCACCCGTCGCTGCCCGCGAACGGCGTCTACGTGGACGACTCCCTGAAGGTCACCTACTGGCAGCAGTCGCTGGACGACGCCGTCTCCTGGTGACTCCGGCAACACCCGACGAACCGGGAGCAAGCACGAACCGAGAGCACCCGACACGAACCGACAGCACCCGACCGGAAAGCAGGCACGCCACCATGCGCCACACGCCCCGCAGAATCGCCCGGCTCCCGGCCGTCTACGCCGGCGCGGCCTTCCAGGTTCTTGTCCTCGGAAGTCCTCCGGAGACCCGTGCCTCTCGCGGGAAGCCGCCGTCACCCGTCGCTTATGCCTGATGCCTGACGCTCGCGGCGAAGGTCCTGAACCTGCCACTCTTCGCAGCGGACAACGGTCTCGGCCGGTGCTCCCGGATCTCTGGGATACCGACATCGCACCCGAGTTGACCCCGCTCTCAAGCAACACGGGCTCCTGCTAGGCCGACGCCATGAACGCCGCCGGCACCACGCTGTCACAGCTGCCACCGCTCGACATCACGGAACTGTGGGACAGTACGGGATCCAGGAGGCGCTCGGCCACCACCCCGTCACCCCGTCCGTTTCGCCTCCAGGACCTGAGCCCGACGGCGAGACTGTCCCACTCTGCCCCTCCGGGCTGCGAGACTTGGATCATGACTACCGATCGTCCCACCCTTTCGCTGCCCGCCTTCTCCGAGCCCGCCATCGACGCGCCCGTTCCCGCCTGGTCCGACGGGCGTCGGCCGCTGCCGGTCGAGCAGGGCGCCGATTTCCGCCAGCCGCCCGGCGAGACCGTCCCCGTACCCGCCCCGGCCCGGCGCCCGCTCGCGGTCGGCGGACTCACCTTCTCCGACCCGGAGCGGCAGGGCTGACGGTTCCGGCCCGCGCCGCCACAGGTCTCTGAACTGCGGAGATTTCACGAACCGGCCCCTCGGCATCCATCCGTCACGGACCACGACGTACGGCGAAGGGGGCGGGCGGCGAACTGCGAAGATGAGCACATGTCTGTCGTGCCCGTCGAACCTCGTCCGCTGAACGACTCCGAGCGAGCCGTGCTGGACCACCTCCTGACAGTCGACTTCGTCGGCGCCTCGGCGCTGCGCAGCCAACTGGACCGGACCGAGGTCGTGGCCACCTGGGGAGCCCGGTCCGTGAGCGTCGACCTGCGGGTGCGGGGGCTGGAGCCGCATCCCGCACCGGCGTTCACGCTCGTGCCGGTCGGCGCTTTCGTTCACGACCGCTCCGGCGAATACATCGGCGAACTGCTGGTGTGGGTCGAGGGCGGCACGACTTTGTCAGCACTGGAGTACGCCTGGGTCACCGATGAGATGCCGACCTCCCTGCCGTCCGTGGACCAGATCCGGCTCACGGCCGATTGACCTCGTCGACGCCGGTCAACGAGCGCGTGCGGCAGGGCCCAGTGCGTTGGGGTAGTGCGTCGGGGCAGGTGAATAACGAGGCTGCCGGGCGGAACAGTCGAGATTTCAGACATCTCACTCGATTGCTGGTGTCCAGGACCGTCACGGCAAGAATTACAGACCGTCATCAGGCCCGGAATCCAGGAGGCCGAAGTGTTTCTCCGGGGGCGTCAAGCACTGGCGGAGCGGTAAGGTGCAGGACTACGGTTGTGTCAGACGCCAAAAGCAGATCGATTGCTACGGGTCCGCAGCCTCCGACCCGTTTCGTCAACGGATCTTGCAGGTGCACGTTTGACGTAGGGCGCCTTCGTCAATTTCGCCGTGCGCGCTTCCTGTGGAATTGCCGCCGGTTTCAGTCGGGAGGCATCGCCGATCCGATAGGTACCACCGGGCGGTACCAATGGTTTTCTTCAATTCTGCGGACTCCACCGGGAGCGGCGAGTTCTGGCAGAACTCCGGATCTCCTTCGGTCGACCCCAAGGACGTCCTGACCGGCGCCATCACGGGTGCCTACCTCTGCACGAGTAACCTGTCGGGCGTCGAGCGTTCTCTCCTGGCATCGCTGGGAGCGGTCGCCGGAGCGACCGCCGTGCCCCTTCGGCCGATCGTCGCGGAGAGCATCGGCCAAGTCCCGTTGGACGACTACCTGCGCATGCAGGACTGACCGCCCCGGCAGCACAATCGGCTACCCGACGCCAAACCCTGCCACCCAACCCAGAACACCGTGCCTGAACAGCGACAAGTCATACGCCGCAAGCGGATTGTGGCTGCCTTCTGAGTTCGGCCCACTGATCGCGAGGCCCACCGCGAGGCGAGCACCTGTCCGACTCCCGTTGCCCGCGGTGCGCGGTGGCGGTGCTCCTGTAGGACGAGCGAGTGGTCTTTGATGGGGATGCCGCGCGTGGTCAGGCTGCGCAGCGGAATCCGATGTGGCTCATGCCGGTGTCGATCGGTTGCGGGCGGCGGGCGGCGGGGCGGTAACGGTGGCAGTACTCGTCCGCGCACAACCACGACCCGCCCTTGACGACCTTTCGCGGGACCGCCGGGCCGGGGGCGCGCGGGTCGACGCCGGCGGCTTCCGCGTCACGCCGTGCGCTGTCGGGCGCGCAGCAGGAGGGGACGGCGCCGCGGCCGCCAGTGACAGCGTGAGCGGGGGCGAACCAGTCCGAGGTCCATTCCCAGACGTTGCCGGCCATGTCGTGCAGGCCGTAGCCGTTCGCGGGGTAACTGCCGACCGGTGCCGGGCCCATCGCGCCGCCGGGGTGGGTGCTGCGCCAGGGGAAGTGCCCGGACCACCAGTGCGCCAGGCGGCGCTCATTGGGAAGCTGTTCGTCGCCCCACGTGTAGGCGGCTCCGTCCAGACCACCGCGAGCCGCGTACTCCCACTCGGCCTCGGAGGGCAGGCGGTGCCCGCGCCAGCGAGCGTAGGCCTCGGCGTCCTGGTGGGCGACGTGCACGACGGGATGCTGCTTGAGGCCCCGAAGGCCAGAGCCGGGACCTTCCGGGCGGCGCCAGCTGGCCCCGGGGGTCCAGGCCCACCACTGGCTCAGGTCCCGCAGGTCGACCGGGCCGGGCGTGGGGCGGAACACCATCGAGCCCGGCTTCAGCAGTTCTGCGGGCAGGCCCGGGTAGTGCGCCGGGTCCAGCGGGCGCTCCGCGAGCGTGACGTAGCCGGTGGCCGCGACGAACGCGGCGAACTGCGCGTTGGTCACCTGGTGGCGGTCGATCGCGAAGGCGTCGACAGTGACCGAGCGCGCGGGCGCCTCTTCGGGGTAGTGCCGGTCCGAGCCCATGGCGAAGCGTCCGGCGGGAAGGGCGACCATGCCCTCCGGGGCGCTGACCGGTCGGTCTCCGCCCGCCGCTGGTCCGGGCAGCGGCGGCAGCAGGGGCAGCAGGGGCAGCGGGGGCGACAAGGGCAGGGAGGCAGGGGCAGGCGCGACAACACCGCAGTCCTTCGTACCCGGGCTGGGCTCACGCACTCGGCATTCCGGCGACCAGATTGGCCAGGACCTGGTCAATGGTGAAGCTCGCGGCCTTCTGCCGGGGCGGGAACTCCTTGAAGGTGGCCAGGAAGTCCGCGACGATCCGCTGGGCCGGCACGAGCAGGAACGCGCGGGCGAGGAACCAGTCGTAGTAGGTGTTCGCGGTGACGTCGGCCTTCTCGCACGGGTCGGTGCGCAGATTGAACAGCTTGGGCACGCGCAGCAGGGTGAACGGCTCAGCCCACAGCGCCATGGTTCCGGGTGAGCGCTGCTCCATGAAGATCAGCTTCCAGTTGTCGTAGCGCAGCGCCATCAGGTCCACGTCATCGGAGAAGTAGAAGAACTCCCTGCGCGGGCCCTGCTCACTCTGACCGGTCAGGTAGGGCAGCAGGTTGTGGCCGTCGAGGTGGACCTTGTAGGAGTGGCCGTCCAGCGTGGTGCCGGCCTTGAGCTTGTCGGCGATCTTCGGCTCACCGGCCGCGGCGGCGAAGGTGGGCAGCCAGTCCAGGCCGGCGACGATCTCGTTGGACACCACCCCGGCCGGGATGTGGCCGGGCCAGCGCACCAGCGCCGGAGTGCGGAAGGCGCCCTCCCAGTTGGAGTTCTTCTCGCTGCGGAAAGGGGTCGTGGCCGCGTCCGGCCAGGTGTTGGCGTGCGGGCCGTTGTCCGTGCCGTAGACCACGATGGTGTTGTCGGCGATGCCCAGCTCGTCCAGCAGGTCCAGCAGCAGGCCGATCAGCTTGTCGTGGTCGATCATCGCGTCGTGGTACTCGGACTGCCAGCGCCCGGACTGGCCCAGGGACTCGTCCTTGACGTGCGTGCGGAAGTGCATGTGCGTGGTGTTGAACCAGAGGAAGAACGGCACGTCATCGCCGGCCTGACGGCGGATGAAGTCCCCGGCTGCGGCGGCGAACTCCTCGTCGCAGGTCTTCATCCGGTCCCGGGTCAGCGGCCCGGTGTTCTCGATCCGCTGCCCGCCGTGGCCGTCGGCCCAGGTGTGCAGCACCCCACGCGGCCCGTAGTTCCTGCGGAAGTCCGGGTACTCCTCCTCGGAGGGGTAGTCGCGCTCCTCCGGCTCCTCCTCGGCGTTGAGGTGGTAGAGGTTGCCGAAGAACTCGTCGAAGCCGTGCAGGGTCGGCAGGTGCTCGTCCCGGTCGCCCAGGTGGTTCTTGCCGAACTGGCCGGTGGCGTAGCCCTGCTCCTTCAGGACCCGGGCGATGGTCGGGTCCTGCGGCTGCATGCCCAGCTCCGCCCCCGGCAGCCCCACCTTCGACAGGCCGGTGCGGAACGGGCTCTGGCCGGTGATGAACGCCGAACGCCCCGCCGTACAGGACTGCTCCGCGTAGTAGTCGGTGAACCGCATACCCTCGGCGGCGATCCGGTCGATGTTCGGCGTGCGGTAGCCCATCAGGCCGTCGCTGTAGCAGCTCAGGTTCGTGATCCCGATGTCGTCGCCCCAGAGCACCACAATGTTCGGCTTGCCCGCCATCGTCCGCGTCCCTCTCCTCGGCCCCGCCGGTCCTGCCTCGCTCCCACGCTAGGAGTCGGCCGGGGCGCCTGCCGTGCGCAGTGCTGCAAACCGGTGAACCCCCGCACCGCCGGTCGGCCGGACGGACGGTCGGCCGACCGGCGGTGCACGCCGGTCCCGTCCGGGTGGAGTGGTCTATTGGAGGATGTTGATCGCCCGAGCGATCACCAGGGCCGCCACCACGAGCGAGACGGCACTTTGAGTGATCATCAGCAGCTTGGCCCACGACTTGATCGGCGACGTGTCGGCCGGACCGAAGGAACTGGAGGTCCAGAAGGCCAGCGCCAGGTAGTCCACGAAGACCGGCACCCACGCGGGGGAGGTGCCCTGCCGGAGCTGCATCTCGGGGAAGACGAACGCGGGGTCCGCGAAGGGGTGGTGCGCCCGCGTGGCGGCGCCGCCCCGGTCCAGATCCCAGTACCACAGCGCGAACGCGATCACGTTGGTCACCCAGACGACCCCGCCCGTCGCCAGCAGGCCCGTCGCGTTGGTGGCGTAGAGCTTGCTGTTGGTCAGGATGTCCGCCACCAGGGACGCGGCAGCGAAGAGGTTCGCCAGCGTGATGAACGCGATCACCAGGTCGGTCACCACCCGTAGCCACCGTGTCTGCCGATCGATCCGGCCGGGGTCGGCTCCGATCAGGACAGCCATCAGCACCACCATGACCACCGGCAGCACCCACGACGGGCTCTCGCGATAGCTGCGCGGGAGCGCGACATGGAGCAGCGCGGCGACCAGGACGGCCGACGCCACCGGCCACCAGTGCTCGCCGCGCGGCTCTGCCGGCTCCATCGACCGACCCGCGCGGGACGGTTCGCCGGGATCATCGAGGCGGGAGCTCATGGCTCATTGTGTTGCCGTCCGGCTCCCGAGAGCCGAACGGCAGGTCGATGGTCACCCCCGGGGAGCAACTGTGCGCACGGCGCGCCGTGCGGATCCAGGAGTCAGCCCCCGCTGATCCCCCGTCTCCCAAGGGGCGGGTCGCCGTGCGCCCCGCATCGACGTCGTCACCCTCGACCTGGCGGACGTCCGCAACCGCGTGCTCCGTTGCGGCGAGATGACCGACACCGCCGCCGTCATGCGGCGGCCCCCTGGGGGTGGTGACGGCCCGGTTCTGTCCGGGGCAACGGATGCGGCGGCTTCGCGGGTTCAGTATCCCGGGCAGGAATATGCGTGAAAGGAAAGTTCCCAGGTCAAAGGGGTGCGATGAAGGCGAAGTTGTGAAGCGTGCATGGCATTTCAGGGGGCTTATTCCCGGGCGGGGAAGCTGCCAATGCAAGAAATTTGCTCATTGCTTACTTGATTCGCGCAAGTCCCTTCCGTTCGCCGATCGAATCTGACAGCATCGTCCGCTATCCGGCGACCGAAGGCCGATGATCACCGCGCCGGTGTGGCCGTGTGGTGTCCCTGTTGTTCGCGGCCGCGACCGCGGCCGCCCCGCTGCTGCCGGCGTTCCTCGTCGGACGCCGCCGTCGAGACGTGGCCGGCCGGCTGCGCCACGTGGAGGAGAAGTGACCACCCAGGCCGGCACCCCCGTGCCCACCCCCGACACCGCCCACCAGAACGCCCACCAGCCTGCCCGCCGGCCCGCCCACCGCCCCGCGCGCTGGGTCCGCACCAGGCTTCGCGCGAACCCGATGGCCGCGCTGCTCATGGCGGCCCTCGCGTTCGTCACCGTCTTCCTGGCGGCGGCCTTCCCCCGCGTCACGGACCGGGGCGCGGACACGGCGCTCCAGGACTTCGTCAGCCAGAAGGGCCTCAACCAGACCAGTCTGCAGACCACCTCCAAGACTCAGGACGACGACAACGGCGCCGAACTCGACCGGGTGCAGCGGCAGCTCACCGAGATGGTCGGCCGGCAGCTGACGCTGGCCCAGCCGGGCCAGGCCCACGGTGCCCGCGCCCTGGCCGACCGCGGCATGGGCAATCCGGAGTACGTCCGGATCGCGGAAAAGCGGACCGACCCGGTCCTCGGCCTGCTTTACGTGCCCGACCTGGCCGCACGGGCCACCCTCACCGACGGCACCTGGCCGACCCCCGGCACCGTCGGCGGTCCGCTGCCGATCGTGATCAGCAAGCAGGCCGCCGAGACCATCCACATCAAGCTCGGTGACGTCATCGACAACGGCGTCGAGGGCTCCGGCACCAAGCGGACCACCGTGGTGGTCGGCCTCTACCAGGTCAACGACCCCCAGGACCCGTTCTGGGACGACCTCGGCTGCCCGGCCCGCGCCTGCCTGAGGACCGACCCCAGACAAGAGCACTGGATGACCAACGGGTTCGTCGACGGCGGCAGCCTGCCCGCTCTGACCCGCTGGGGTTCGAACGCCGAGAACTTCTGGCGGCTGCCCGTCGACCCCGCCTCGCTGCACGCCGACCGGCTCGACCACACCCGCAGCGTCATCAGCTCCTTCCTGACCGGGCGCGACGCCACCGCCCTGGCCGACGCGACCAGGCGCGCCGACCTGCACACCGCCTCGGGCCTGCCCGACGTGCTCACCCGGGCGGACGAGCGCTACCGGGCCTCGCTGCCGCTCAGCGCGATCGGCCCGGCCGGCGTCGCGGGCGTCGCCACCGTGGTGCTGTTCCTCGCCGCCGCCCTCACCACCGACCGGCGCACCGCCGAGATCCGGCTGCTCCAGGCCCGCGGCGGCTCCCGCACCGGGGTGCTGGGGCGGCTGATCGCCGAGGGCGCCGTCACCGTCCTGCCCGCCGCCGCGCTCGGCACGGCCCTCGCCCTGGTGCTGCTGCCCACCGTCCGGTGGGACCGCTCGGTGCTGGCGGCCCTGGTCGCGACCCTGACCGCGCTGCTGGCCTTCCCGACCCGGGCGGCCCTGCTGTGGTCCCGTCGGCGGCCGTACGGCGGCCGACGCCGACTGGTCGGCGAACTCACCGTCCTGGCCGTCACCGTCGCGGCCGTGGCGGAGGTCCGGCGCCGTGGCGTCGGCCACCCCGGGGCCGGGGTGGACCCGCTGCTGGTCGCCGCGCCGCTGCTGCTCGCCGTCACCGGCGGGCTGCTGCTGGCCCGGATCGAGCCGGTGCTGGTCGGCCGGCTGGCCGCCCTCGTCGGCCGCGGCCGCGGCCTGATCGGCTTCCTCGGCCTGGCCCGGGCAGCCCGGGACGCCTCGGGCCGGCGCCGGCCCTCCGTGCTCCCGCTGCTGGCCCTGCTGATCGCCGTCACCACGACCGGCTTCGGCGCCACCGTGCTCGACACCGTCGACCACGTCCGGGCCCGCGCCGCGCGCATCGCGACCGGCGGCGACGTCTCCGTCGTCATCCCGGACTACGCCACCCTGACCGAGTCGTTCACCAAGGCCGCCGCCGCCCTGCCGGGCGTCCGGGCCTCGACCGGGGCCTGGGTCGAACCCAGGGCCCGCTTCTTCGGCGCCGACCAGGACTACACCGAGGCCTACCTGGTGGTGGTCGAGCCGACGGCCTACGCCGAGATCGCCCGCACCCTCGGGGCCGGCGAGTTCGACCCGGCGAAGCTGGCCGGCACGCCTGGCACACCCGGCACGTCCGGCCGCCGGGAGACCCCGGTGCCCGCGCTGTTCAGCCGGGACCTGGCCAAGCGCCTGGCCGCCGGCCCGGCCGAGGTGCGCACGCCCAACGGCAACAGCCTGCGCACCACCGTCGCCGGGATCGTCGACGCCACCCCCGCGCTGCCGGACCCGGGAAAGCCGTTCGTCGTCGTCCCGGCCGGCCCCACCTGGGAACGACTGCCGGACACCAAGCGGGTGAACAAGTGGTTCGCCGTCGGCGACGTCGACCCCGACCGGGTCAGGACGGCCCTGCGGGACAACAGCGGGGACCGGCCGGTCGGTATGGCCAAGCTGATCGCCGACAGTGCCACGGCCACCGGCAAGGACACCCACGGCCTGCCCGCGGGATACACGGTGCACAGCAGCCGGGAGACCGCCGCCGCGCTCGGCGACGACCCGCTGCAGCACGCCGCCGGACGGCTGTTCTGGTACGCGGCCGCCGCCGGAGCCGGATTCGCCCTGCTCGCCGTCCTGCTGACGCTGCTGCGGGCCGCGCCCGACCGCACCGCCGTCCTCGCCCGGCTGCGGACCATGGGCCTGCGACCCCGGCAGGGGCTGGCGCTGATCATCGCCGAGGCGCTGCCACAGACCCTGGCGGCGGCGGTCGGCGGCGGCCTGGTCGCCGCGGCGGCGGTCGGCCTGCTCGGGCCCGCCTTCGACATCTCCACGCTGGTCGGCGCCAAGGTCGGGGAGGCCGTCACCCCCACGCTGCTGCCGGTGCTGCTGCCCACGGTGGGCCTGGCGCTGCTGGTCTGCCTCGGGGTGGTGGCGGAGACGCTGGTCGCCGGCCGGCGCCAGATCGCCACCGAACTGCGCGCGGGGGAGCAGTCGTGACAGCGCGACCGGCGGCACGGGCCGTGACCGTGCGGACCTCCCCGAGCCGGCAGACTGTCGGCCGACAACCGGGACCAGCCGAACCAGCCAGGCCGTCGAGATCGTCGTGACCGTCGTGAACGAGCGCGAGTACGTGATGCCGGACCGCACCGGGCGTGCAGCTGCCGGTTCCGATCCTGGAGGCGCTGGGCATGGAGCACCGGGTGGCGGTCGACCTCGCGGCCGACCACATCGAGGTCCGCCCGGACGACATCGCGGACAGCTGACACACCCTCAGCTGTCGCCGCCCGCCCGCCGGACGAGGGCGCTGCCCCCGGCGCCCTCCCGGAGGCCGGGCGGCGCGCCGTGCTCGCCGCCACCGCGATCGACCTCATCCGGCTCGACGCCTGGCTCACCGGCACGCCACTCGTGCGCCACCCGCATGACGTTCACGGCCGAGCTGGAGGAGGGTTGCGACTTCGCCACCTCCGCGAACTTCGGCGGCGGGGGCCGCGGTTACCTCTTCAGCTGCCAGCCCTGCGGCGAGGCCGCGTTCCTCTGGCAGTGCTGAACGCCGCTCCAGGGCGGCGCACACGTCGAAGTGCCAAGCCAGGTAAACGCGAACATACCCACCGCGTCACACATGACATCCGAAGGCCTTGCCCTGCCAATGGACCACACGGTGTCTACGCTGCTGTGGCCGATCACGCCGTTGGTCTCCGGGAGTGGGCGCCCGACCGGAGCCGCCCAGATGGCCTGCGCCCGCTGCGACTTCTGCACTCCCGATGAATCGACGAAGCCCAACTCGTCTAATCCGAGGCCTACTTGCAGCTCATGCGCGGTGAGTATTCCGCTCACCGAAGAGGAACGCGTCGCCGTCGACCACGGCCAGAGCGCCCTCGACCGCCTTCCCGGGCGTCTCGCCGACGTGACAATCCCAGCCGGCCCGGCCCGGCCCGGCCCCGATCGAGCGCCGCGCCGAACCCGGCGGACCCCTGCTCCTGACCGTCCGATCACCACCTGGCTCCACCGACCGAAAGTGCTGCTGACATGCGACCCGACCTCTTCTCCGTCGACCTCCCCGGCCCAGGGCGCCTGAGCACCATGGCCAGACCTCGTGGCCTCGACTGGCTCGAGGACGAGATGACCGCACTGAAAGACCACGGCGTCGACATCCTCGTCGGCGCACTCACCGGCCCCGAACTCGACGAACTCGGCCTCGCGGACGAACCCCGGGAAGCCCTCGCCGCCGGGCTGCAGTTCGTCGCGATACCCATCCCCGACCGCACCGTCCCCGACCTCGCCACGATCCTGCCCACCCTTCACAGGCTCGCCGAGCACCTACGCGAAGGCGCACACATCGTCACCCACTGCCGAGCCGGCATCGGACGCTCATCCCTCCTCGCCGCCGCCCTCCTCATCCTCAACGGCATCGATCCCGGCACCGCCTGGGACTTGATCGAACGGGCTCGCGGGCTCGCCGTCCCGGACACAGCCGAACAGCGAGAGTGGACGATGGAACTGCTCACATACTGTGAGGTCGACACATCAGATTCCACCGATTCCACCGGATGATCCGGTTGACGGTGCCCTCGACGGGACCGAAGTCCCCGTGGGCGGTCAGTCCGGCGTGGACCGGGGGCGGACGGCCGACCGCCCTGTCGGGCCGCCCGCTCCCTGGGCCGTCAGGTGGGCGGGAGGCGATGACGGTCTCCAAGTAGCCGCCGCACCATCCACGCACCTCGTCACCTTGAGCCGGCACCCGCCGGCACCCGCCGGGCTTTCGCCGGCTTTTGTCGCAGAGCGGGGCGGCCCCGCAGCGCGGCCGGCTGCGCTAGCCTCGATGCATCGCCCAGGCGCTTGGAGGCCGTGATGCGGATGGTGTTCGACCCCGACGAGGCCGAAGCGCTGCGCGCCACGGCCCGTGACGCGGCGCTGGAGGACCCGACCCTGGCGTACGTCCTGCTCGACCTGGCCGACCGCGGCATCGATCTGAACGGTTGCCGCACCTGGGACGACATCAAAGCCGAAGGCGGCCTCGTCAACGACACCCAGGCCACCGGGGAGCAGCGCGTTGCCTGACCGTGCGACCCGCCGCGCCACCGTCCTCTTCCACGAGGTTGCCGAGCGACAGATCGCCGACATGGACGACACCGCCCTCGCCAGCCTGGACCCCCACCTGGACACCATCGCACTGGCCCCGAAGACCGCCGGCGTCCAGATGCGCGCCGACAGCCCGGTGCGCGAGTACGCCAAGGACGGGGTGCGCGTCGCGTACGTCCCTACGGTCCTGGGCACGATCGTCCTCGTTGCCTATGTCGAGGTCCGCTGACTCCGCTCGGGCGGGGGCGCGAAAACCGGTTGTCCCCGCGGGCGGTGGTCCGGCAGAGTGGGCACATCGCGCCGCACAGGCCCAGGAAGGAGCGCGACCGTGAACACCGTCACCCGTACCCAGTCGTATCAGCGCTCCTCAAGTCCCCAGATGAGCAGCGGGACGTCCTCGTAGTGCGCTGACCGGCTTCCTGCCGGGCCGCCCCGGGGACTGTTCCCCGCCCGGGCGGCCCATTTCCGTGTGCCGCCCACCGTGCCGGATGGTGCAACGGGCAGCACGCCTGACTCTGGATCAGGCGATCGGGGTTCGAATCCTCGTCCGGCAGCGCAGCACATGGAGAGTTGGCCGAGTGGTAAGGCAGCGGCTTGCTAAGCCGTCGTCGGGGTCACACCCGCGCGCGTTCGATCCGCGCACTCTCCGCGCGACGCGGCAGCGTCATGGAGGAGCCAGCCGACAGGCGGGGCGAGCGCTCGACAACGGTGACCGCTACTGCGAGCAACACGGTGACGCTCCTCGGCCGCGACCATCGGGGTCTCCGCTGGTCACAGGCTCGCTCGACTCTCCAGTCGAGGTGCTCGGTCACAGCGCGTTCGCGCGTCCGGCCCGTGTCCGGGGAGTTTCGGTATCGATCGACCGATTTGTGATCACGGTTCGGCGACCTTCTGCCCACCAGGGCTTTTATCGGCGCTCCTGACGTTCGAGCAGCGATAGGTTGCGGAGGCACACGCTCTTGATCATCACGGGGGATTCACCATTTCCACTCAGTCTGCCGAGCTGCCCCACGGCGCCGCGCCCACCGAGCCCGCTGCGCCCATCGAGCCCGCCGCGCCCACTTCCGACGCCGCGGACCCGGGCCTGTCCGGCTACGGCGACGGGCAACTCAGCTGCCAGTCCTGCGGCTCCGTCCCGGCCGTGGATGCGACCTTCCGCGGGCACGTTGGCCTCGTCGTGATCTTGAAGTACCTGAAGCGCCGGGGACCGTTCTGCCGTAGCTGTGGCATCGCCACGCACCGCGAGATGACCTCCGACAGCCTCTGGCAGGGCTGGTGGGGCATCCCCTCGATGATCGTCAACCCCATCGTCATGCTGATCAACATCCCGCAGCGCCTGAAGGTCAACAAGCTGCCGGAGCCGGTGCCCGGCGCGCCCCGGGCGCCGATGAACCCCGGCAAGCCGGTGTACCTGCGGCCCACGATCCTCGGTGTGCTCATCCCGGTGATCCTGGTCTCGCTGATCGTCTTCATCGAGAAGGGCGACCCCGAGTTCGCCAAGGCCGGCGACTGCATCCACAACAACAACCCGATCGTCCTGTCGGGTGTCGTCGACAGCAACGCCGACGTCGTCGTGGTCCCCTGCTCCGACCCGAGGGCCGAAGCCCGGGTCGTGGGCCGCGTGGAGGACACCAACGACGGTGAGCACGTGTGCCGGAAGTCCTTCCCTGACGCCGACGGCTACTTCACCTACGAGCGGCGCAGCGACAAGTACACCCTCTGCCTGAAGAGCCTGGAGAGCGTGCGGCAGAAGCCGGCCACGATCTTCGCCCCGTAGGGGCGTTTCAAGGGCGGCGGCGCAGCTGCAGCTGGACCAGGCCGTGGCTCGTCGCAGGCCGGCCTCGAATGGGGTCACCGCCGAACTCGGCAACGCCGTCCTGCTCACCCGCGGCGGCGACGGGCACACGGCCAACGCCCGGAGCACCTGCATCCGTGCCGCCGTCGACGCCTTCCTGACGCGGGGCACGCTCCCGGCGCCGGGCACGGGCTGCCCCAGCGACTGACGGGCCGCCGTACCGGCCGGAAACGGCGCCTGTCCCGGCGGGGAACCCCGACGGAAACGCACGGCCGCCCGCCCGGGTCGCAGCTTCGGGGCGTCTCAGTCACCCGTACAGGTAAAGTTCCTTCGCTCACTATCTGTTGTGACGTCATTTCGTGCTGTCATAGCTCTGCCAGATTCCCCGGCACTCATCGCACTTGCGCGGGAAGGCGGAACAATGGGCAGATCCACGTTCGCGACCACGGCGACGGCCGTCGCACTGACGGCTTCGGCGTTGCTCGCCGCCGCCGAAGGCCAGGCCAATGCCGAGGCCGGGCAGGACACCATCAATATGTACAAGCAGGAGAAATCCCAGTGGTGCTGGGTCGCCTCCGGGCTGACCATCGCCAAGTTCCAGGGCTACGGCAGCACGCAGACGGACTTCTGCACTCGGGCCCAGCCCTACTACGGCTGCAACAACCAACCCGCCACGCTCGACGACATGGCCAGGGGCTGGAGCAGCCTCGGCCTGACGCACCCGGGCTCGGGCCTGAGCAGCGCGGCCACGTTCAACCAGGTCTACACCGACGTCAAGGCGGCACGGCCGGTTGCGGCCCGTATCGGGTGGACGTCCGGCGGCGGCCACATGAACGTGGTCTACGGCTTCGACACGTCGAACAACACCGTCGCTGTCGCCGACCCGTGGCCGGACACCGCCACCTACACGTGGTGGAACTACAACGACTACGTCAGCAACAGCTCGTTCAAGTGGACCCACTCCCGGATCGGCATCTCCCGTTAAGGCAGGCGGCATGCAGGAAACAAGAACGTCCAGCGGGCGGGCGGTCTCCGGCCTCTCCGGCCTGGCCACCGTCCTGGTAGCGGGCGCGTCCGCGCTGCTGTCCCTCGCCGGGCCCGTCCACGCGGCCCCGGCCAAGGACCCGCTACCGGCGGACATCCCGGACTACCAGGCCGCCCTCGACCTGGTGAAGTCGGCCGACGTCCGCAACACCGTCTGTCGCTTCCTCAGCGTCCCGGTACCTCAGGGCGACGGGGCCGGGACGACGCAGTCGATCCCTGACAAGGCCGACCCGTGCGAGGGCATCCCGGCGTTCACCGTCAACGACCCCCTGGCCCTGAACGAGATCACCCCCGGCTTCGTCGCGGGGACGGCCCTGCCGATCGCCTCCGAAGCGATCAAGCTGGGTTACCTGGTCTCCGCGCTGAACGCCCCGGTCAACGGGCGCAACGCCACCGTCATGCTCGCCCCCACCCAGGGCGGCGGCTGGCACCTGGCCGCTGTGCGCGACGGCGACAGCGACGCCACGTACGCGGGCAAGGCCACGGTGGGGACCCTGGTGTTCACCGAGCCGCAGATCCGCGGCTGGTACCAGCTCAAGCTCACCACGGTCGAGCCGCTCAACGACCAGGCACGGCAAGGACTGAACGGCCAAGCCTCGCTCTCGCTGCCCGACTACCAGAAGCTGGTCAAGGCCCGCTACGCCGACAAGCTGCCCGGCTCCGGGTACGACACCACCGGCATGTCCAGCGGCTACGGCATCACGGAGAGGACGGAGAGGACGGAGAACGCCTCGTCCTCGACGCCCTCGACGGCGGTGCTCGTCGGCGGTTCGAGCGCGGCCCTCGCGCTCGCGGGCGGCGCCTTCGCCGTCCGGCGGCGGCGGCGCACCACCGACTGAACCACCGAACCCGGTCTCCTCCGCCCCGGTTTCCTCCGCCCCGGCTCCCGGCTCCCGGCTCCCGGCTCCAGGCCGGGAGCCGGGGCGACATCGTGCGGGCATGCGCCGTGACCTTCCGCAGGGAAGGTCGAGCGTTCCTGGGCTGAGGTGTCCCTCAGTTGAGTGTTCCTCAGTTGATGCCTTTCCTCAGCGCGGACCGGTGGTCGGGGTGTCCTGTCCCAGGCCCCGGCGGATCGCGATCTCCACGGGTGAGTACGCGCCGTCGGCCCGCTCCAGTTCGTACGGCGCGGCCGGCATCAGCGGCGGCTGGGCCATGAAGCGCGGCCGCACCCCGTGGTGCGGTTGCGCCGCGTGCACCAGGAACGGATGGCACAGGAAGACGTCGCCCGGGGACCCGGTGGCGAGCGCGAGCGGACGGTGGTCGGACGCCGCCACCAGGTCGGGCGCAATGGCGAGCCCGCTGGCCCCGTCCTCTCCGTACTTCTCCAGCACCTTCGGCACGTCGAGGTGGGAGCCGACCCGGATCCGGGTCGGGGCGTCCTCCTCGCCGACCTCGCTGAACAGGAACAGCATCAGCAGCGCCCGCTCCCGGGAGCGCAGATTCGTGAAGTACCAGCTCTCGCCTTCCGGCAGGTAGCTCCCCTCGATGTGCCAGCCCGCGTCGTTCGGCTCCTCCTCGTGCGGGAAGCGCAGCGGGAACGTGCCCAGCGAGTAGCGCGGTTCCCAGCGTCCCGCGCCGACGAGCAGGTCGTACGCGCGGTGCAGGGAGGGGGAGTTGGGCGCGGCGGCGAACGGCCCCTGCGCCATGCCGGCCACCCGGTGCACGGGTTGCGTCCACGTCGTCGGATCGTCCGGGTCGCAGCCGGTCTCCCGCCACAGCAGCCGCGCGCAGTCCGCGGCCACCCGCAGCGCGACGGCACCCTCCAGCTTCACGAAGCCGTCGCGCAGGAAGCGGGATACCAAGGTCGTGTCATCCATGCCCCCAGCGTGCAGCGGCACCGGTCCCGATCGCCCGACATTTTCCGCACCGCCTTCGTCGGGTGTGCTCCGGGCCGGCCCTACCTGCCCGCTCCTCCCACCTGTCGCCGCCTCCACCACCGTCCTCCACCACCGTCCTCCACCACCGTCCTCCACCACCGTCTTCCATCACCGTCACCTTGAAACGACGAAGCCGGTCAGGGCCACTCCGCACGCCTGGCGGAATATTGGCGATATCAGGCGTTTACGCCACTCGTGGGGCGGGCCCCGGGGATCACAGGATGGAGCCATCGCCGACCGGGGAAACCCGTCACCGGCCCACCGGCCCACCGGCCCACCGGACCCCGTCCCGACCAGCCAGAACGAGAGGTACCCCCATGTCTGCCACCGCTTCCGCCGAGATCGCCAGTGCCGTCCTGAGCGTGCCCGCCGCCGCCCCGGCCGAGGCCGCCGCCCACTTCGCCGCCCGTCTCGCCTTCGAGGCGGACGTCTCCGACGTCCACGCCGATCTGGCATCCGGCGCACCCGGCGTCGTGATGGTCGACACCCGCAGCCAGGCCGCCTGGGACCAGGGCCGCATCCCCGGTGCCCTCCACATCCCCACCGCGCGGATCGCCGACCTGGCACCGCAGCTGATCGACCCGGCCTGCACCGTGGTCACCTACTGCTGGGGCCCCGGCTGCAACGGCGCGACCCGCGCGGCGCTGACCTTCGCCCGCCTCGGCTACCAGGTCAAGGAAATGCTCGGCGGCTTCGAGTACTGGGTACGCGAGGGCTTCGCCTTCGACACCGCCGCCGGCACCGAGCAGCGCCCCGTCGACGACCTGACCGCCCCGCGCTCGGGCATCTCCTGCGCATGCTGACGGACACCGCACGGCCGGGCGGCGTGATCCGTCCGGCCACCGCGGCCGACCTGCCGGCGATAGCCCGCCTGTGCGCGGCCCACGCCGCCTTCGAACACGCCGAACCCGTGCCCGCCGACCTCGCCGCCCGCCTGGAACCCGTGCTGTTCTCGGCACACCCGAGAGCCTGGTGCCTCGTCGTCGACCACGGAGGCGAGCTGATCGGCTACGCCACCTGCTCCCGGGAGTTCTCCACCTGGCAGGCGGCCGACTACGTCCACCTGGACTGCCTGTTCGTCACCGAACCGCACCGGGGAGAGGGCTGGGGGCACGCCCTGCTCGACGCCGTGAAGGACGCGGCGGCGGCCCGCGGCGCCGCACACATGGAGTGGCAGACGCCCGACTGGAACACCGACGCCATCCGCTTCTACCACCGCGCGGGGGCCCACGCCCGGCCCAAGGTCAGGTTCTCACTCCCCACCTCGCTCCCCGCCCGCCCGGCGGAAAACCCGACCCGAGCGCCTGCGGGCGGTCACGCCGTCTGGCCGTAGCCGTCCGGACGGCCGGACGGTCGGCCGTTGAGCGTGCGGCGCCACCCCCGGTGCCGGCACTATCGGCCGTACACGGCAGCCAGGCGCGGCCGCGTTCGCTCAGTTGGCAGTAGACCCGGTGCTGTTCCCGGGACTTCAGGACGAAGCCGGCCCGGTGCAGGGCGGTGAGGTGGTGGGAGACCGCCAGACCCACGACTGCGGTCCGATCAACTGAGTCCGTCCCGCTCTCCTTGGAGTGAACGAAGTGAGGGCACCGGGTTCTCCCGGTGCCCTTTGTTCATCCGCTCATCCGGTCATCCGCTCGTCGGCTCCTCTGCGAGGCGCTCTCTCGCGGCGCGTGCGGTCACGGCAGCAGCAGGCCCCAGAAGAGCGCCCACGGTACGAACACCGCGCCTGCCACCAGCAGCCCGCCGAGCCGGACCCGCGCGCCGGCCGATGCCGAACGCCGGCCGCGCCACGCCTGCACCGCCGTCACGCCGGTGGCCACCACCGTGCCGACGGCCAGCAGTTGCAGGACGGACCAGACCAGCGGGCGCCCGCCGAGCTGCGGCCCGGTGGCGAGCGTTGTCGTCACGAAGAGGAAATAGCCGAGGAATCCGAGCGTGGCCGCCAGGCCGGTACCGGCCAACCATCGCGCGGCCCTGCCGCCCGGTGCCACGGGACGCCGGCGCAGCCGCCGTACCAGGCCCGACAGTAGGTAGCCGGCGAAGGCGAGGGCCATCAGCAGGAAGGCGGCGGCCTGCGCCACCGAGCCCTGATAGGCCGGGACCGAGGCCAGGGCCTGGCTCCGGCGGTCCTGCCGGGGCAGCGGGTCGTTCACCCGGTGGCCGTGGCCGGCCACCCAGGCGGCCACGGTGTCGACGTAGCCCGGCGTCAGCTGCTCGCCCCGCGCGAACCCGTCCGCGGAGACGTGCAGTTTGTGGTCCGCCTGCGGGAAGAAGCGCAGCGTCAGATCGTCGTTGCCGCCCCGGTGCAGTGCGTCGGCGAGGACGGCGGCGCTCTCGGCCGGCGGAACCTGCTTGTCGTTGCCCCACAGGGCGAGCACCGGCTGGTGCAGGTGCTCCAGCACCGGTACCGGGTCGTAGTCCGCCTCGGGGAACAGCCCGGCGTCGCTCAGCAACCGGGTGCCCGTCACCGACACGGTCTCCAGCAGCGAGCCCGAAGCGCCCTCGTGCCGCAGCTTGTTGTCGAGGTGCCACGCCTGCTGCCGGGCCGGGGTCGGCCCGGACGCGCCGACCACGACCACGTACGAGACCTGCTCGGAGCGGCTGGCGGCCAGCGGGGCCACCCAGCCGCCCTCGCTGAACCCCCACAGCCCGATCCGGTGCGGGTCCACGTCCGTCCGCTCCGCCAGGGTGCGGACCCCGGCGAGGGCGTCATCGGCCAGTTGGGAGTACGACCGCTGGGTCATCGAGTAGCCGGTGGTCCGTTTGTCGTAGCTGAGCACCACGAACCCGGCCTGCGCCATCGCCTCGGCCTCGGCCCGGTACCCCGCCCGCTTCTCCGGTCCCGCGCCGTGCACCAGGACGATGCCCGGCCTGGGGCCCGGCGCACCGGCGGCCTCCGTGATCGTGCCGTGCAACGTGACGTCCCCGCTGCGGAAGTCCACATCCTGCACGGCTTGCTGTGCGGCCGGGGCCGCCGTCGCCGTCGCCGTCGCCGTCGACGCTCCCGCGACCAGTGCCACCGCCGCGGCCACCAGCGGCACCATCCATCGAACCCGCATTGCCATTCCCCCCGCGATCTGCGCACCCGACCGGTCGGCCGGCTGCTGATAGAGATCGTGCCAGCCAGGGGAGTCGCCGCAGATCCGGCGAACTCCCCACCTCGAGGTGGGGAAAGCCCCACCTCCTCCGTGCGAAGCCCCAGCCGGACCCCCACGCACCCGACGCACCCGACCCGCGGCGTTCCCCCGAGTCCCGTCCCCCCGAGTCCCGTCCCCCACCGACGCGTACGGCCTGCCCGAGCCGTGCCCGGTCGCCGCGGCTCGGTTCTGCCGCGGACAGCGCGGGCCCTGCCGCTACCGGCTCTGAGCCGCTACCAGGTGACGAACCCGTTGGTGCCGCTGAGGCCCGGGCCGAGTTTGGGCAGGTGGCCTTCGGCCGACATGTCCAGCCGCCAGTCGCCGTCCGCCCAGCGGAGGTTGGCGGTCGTCGAGTTGTGGCTTCCGGGCCGGGCACCCGGAAGGTCGACGATCAGCATGACCATGGCCCGCTCCGGCGTGTAGGTCATGACGGAGAAGGCGACCACCTTCACCGAGCCGATGCCCTCGGCGTGGAGCGGGTCCTGGAGCCGGTGGTCGGCGTATTCCTTGGCGGCGCTCGGCGGGTAGATCTGGGCCCGGGCGGCCTGCTCCCAGTCGTCGTGGCCGGTGTCGATCGCCGCGAGCACCGCGGCGGCCCTGGAGGCCCCTTCGGGGGTGTGCGCGAAGCAGTGCCAGAAGCCGCCCTCGTAGAGGAGCGGGCCCGTGGTGCGGGAGGTGGGGACCAGCAGCGAGCCCAGCGGCTTGAACTCCGTCCCGGGCGGGGTGGCGGTCGGCTTGCTCTGGTCGTGGTCGTCGGTCCGGCAGCCCGGGCCCCGATCGCCGACCGGTGCCGGCTCCGGTGCCGGTGGCGTGGTGGTGGCCGGGGCGGGCGCACTGGTCGCCGCGGTCGAACCCGGAGTGCTCGCAGCACTCGTGGCCGCACTCGTGGGCGCGGTGGCGGTGACGGTGGTGCCGGTCGATGCGGACGTGGATGCGGACGTCGACGTGGACGTGGGCGTGCAGGCGGCGCTCAGGCCGAGCGCGGCGACGGCCGCCAGGGCGGCGCCCCGAGATCTGATGGACATGATGGTGGCGAATCCCCCGGTGATGTCGATTCTGACGACATGGATCATGCCAGCCCCGGAGGCTCGGTACCGCCATCGATGTCCAAGCGGGCGGCTCTGCTGCAGTCGGTCACGGGACCTTCGCCGGTGCCCTGAGCGCAGTAGGTCAGGTCCGCCCACATCGCGCCGCCCCGCCGGCGTCCTGGCCCCCGCAGTAGCCGGTCCCGCGTCGGCCGTGCTCCTCGCTTTCCCCTCGCTCGGTTTCTCGTGATTCTCACAACCCGTCGTTCGCCCAGCGCGCCAGCCCGGCGGGAGGACGGTCGGACCCTGGCGGGTCAGGTGAACGACAGCAGCATGACCGGTGCCGTGGTGGGGTGCGCGGAGCCGCCGGTCGGTTCGGCGGTGACGCCGATGCCGCTCGCCCCGTTGAGGGGTCCGGTCAGCAGCAGCTGCACCGGACGTAGCCGCCCGCTCCAGCGCCGTATCCCGGCGTTGCGAAGCCGGCGACACCGCTCCCCTGCCCCGCCGCCGTCGCCGACGACGGTGAAGGTTCCGGAGGTGGCGTTGGCAGGCACGGGGTAGGTGGTACTGCCGATGGTGGTGCAGATGCCGGCAGCCCGGGCCTGGACGGTGCCGGGCACGACGGCGAGAGTCAGGGAGACGGCACCGCCGGCAGTCGCACGGCACGGCACGCGCCGCCGGGACGAGAGAACACGGGAAGGGCATACTCCGTTCGCCCCGCCCGATCAGGCCCATTCCGCCGCTCCGCCGGCCTCGATCTCTCTCCGGCCTCCGCCGCCGCGCTGTGCGAGGCTTCCGTCCCAGGGCAGGCGGTGGATGTACCCGAGCGGCTCCCGGACGGGGCTGACGAATCCCGTTGAGGACCCCAGGTCGGTCAGAGGGTGGTCCGGCCCCCGCCGGGAGACGCTCATGAACGTCCTCCCCGTCAGAAGGCGACGATGCCTTCGCCGCCGGCGCCGTCGGGGACGGTCTGGGAGCCGAGCGGGGTGAGGGAGCCGTCGTCGTTGACCGCGAACTCGTCGAGGATGCCGTGGACGCCGGTCTGGGCGTAGAGGTAGTGCCGGTCGGAGGAGACCGCGGCGTCGACGGTGCCGGGGTCGGTGGGCGTGTTGCCCAGGGCGGTCAGCCGGCGGCCTCGGTCGGCGGTGCGGAAGCCGGTGAGGGTCGAGCTGCCCGCGTTGGAGGTGTAGAGCAGGTCGTGGACGGCGACGATCCAGCAGGTGGCCGCCTGGTTCGTGGCTGCGAACGCCTCCTGCGTGGCGGTGCCGTCGGGGTGGATCGTGAAGGTCGCCACGGCGTTCGTGCCGGCCTCGGTGAGGAACAGGCCGTGGCGGCCGTTGGGGACGAACGCGAAGGGGACGGCGCCGGGCAGCAGGGTGGTGACGGGGGTGTCGGCGGGGGCGCCGGAGCGGTCGAGGTTGAACACCAGGAGGCTGTTGCTGTTCGCCTTGGTGGTGACGACGAGCTGGGAGCCTTCGCCGGTGAAGCCGACCTGACCCGGGGTGGTGGTGAACTGGGGCGTGGCGTTCGGGTCGAGCCCGAGGCAGCGGTTGCGTCCCGCCTCCTTGTGGAGGCGTCCATCGCGGACCGTGTAGCCCTGGATCGAGCCGCCGTCCAGGGCGTTGAGCACGTAGACGACGTTGTTGTGCACGGCGACGCTCACCGGGAAGCGGCCGCCGGAGCCCACCACCTGCCGCAGCGCGAGCCGGTCGCCGTCCACCGAGAAGACGGAGACGGTATCGCTGCCGGCGTTCACGGCGTACAGCAGGGCGTGGCGCGGGTCGTAGGTGAGGGAACCCTGGGAGGCCAGGTGGTCGGCGACGGATCCGGCCAGCACGCCGCCGAGGCCGTGGGTGTCGTAGGTGCCGGCAGGGGTGAGGTGGCCGTCGTCCGCTCGCCGGTAGGCGATGACCTGGTTGCCCGCAGGGTTGTCGTTCTGGACGAAGACGGCGTGGTCTCCGCCGCGGGGATGGCCCACGCCGCCGTACGCGGCGGACGCGGCCGGGGCACCAACGGCCGCGGTCGCGAGGGCGGTTGCGACGGCGACGGCGAGTCGAGTGATCTTCTGCACGGTGTGCTGCCTCCTTGAGGGCCGGGGCTTCGCCGAAGCCCGGGCCCTGGGTCGGGCCGGATTCGGCTGCCGCGGCCGGGCGCGCAGTGACGGGGCGACGGACGCAGGACGCGTCCTCGCTTCTGCTCGCTGGCAAGGTATGTGACGTTTGATCGGAGATGCGGGATATGGGAGGGCTCGGCGGCCCGGGTCACTCGGTGAGCCGGACGGTCTTCTGGCCGGGGACGTCGACGCGAACGGCCGACGGCTGCTCTGATGGTGCCTGGGGAACCGGTCGCACACGGGGGCGCTCATGGCTGCGCAGACCGTCATCGGTCTGGTGGGAATCGTCACGCTGGCGGGCGTGGTCGTGGCCGTCGTCGCCGTCTGGCGGACCGGCTCACCCTTCCCACCGCTGAGAGACGCCCCACCGCGCGGACCGGACTGTGCGAGCTGCGGCCACAGGGATCACGACGGGAGCGGCTGCTCCGAGCGGGTTTCAGCCTCGGGGGACATCTATGACGGCGCCGGCGACTGGGTCGGCTACATGAATGAGACGTACTGCAACTGCGGCGAGTACCGCACCGAGCCCTGGCCGTCCTGCACCACCTGCGGCCACAGCTACGGCAAGCACCACATGCTCCTCAGGTGCCGGCACATCACGAACAGGGGCGCCCGCGACGAAAGGGCCTGCCCCTGCCTCAAGTACTGCGCCGACCCCGGGCCGAAGCCGTCCTCCTAGCCGGAGAGGCCCCGCGCGGAGGGCCACCGTTGCCCCCCTTGCCGCCGATCGGCGCGCGGGGCGGCAAGGAGCTGTGCCTGATGTGCCGACGACAGGGAGCCCGGTGCCGACACACCGAGCGTGACCTCTCCGACGTCTCCCCCCGTGTCGTACGTGCCTCACGACCCCCCAGATATCAGTGAGGCACGCGAGGCTACCGGCCCTGTGCGGTGGCATCGGCCGGCTGCACGAGGCCCAGGACGGCGAGAAGGGAGCGGTTTTCTTGCGATCGTCGCGTACCGCCAGGCCGTTGAGGCGTCGATCGTGCCCGGCGATGGGGCGGTGCACATTTCCGAGCTGCCGACTCGGCACGGTCGCGGCGAGGAGGCGAGTGAGGTGATGCGGGCGCCGACCGATGCTGCCGGCGGCGCGTTCATTTCAGGACGCGCTGGATGAGCAGGGCGTGTTCGGGGTGCTGGAGAGCTGCGTAGGAGAACAGGGACCGGATCGCGGTCGGTGGACGTTGCGGGTTCCGGTGCTGTCGCCGCGCTCGTTCTCCCGGTGGGGGCCTGCGGTCGAGAGCCGGGGATTCCTTCGCTCCTTCCGAATCCCGGCAGGTCGGTCACAGGACTTGCGGTCCTGCGGGCCGGACGGGTTGCGGGCGTTCCGGCATGGGCCGTTTTCGGGGGCGCACCGGCGGCAGCACCTGGGCGGCTTCGGTCTGCCGGGTATCGAGGATGTCCGCCTGGTGCTGGGCCCGGGTCTCCAGCCGTCGCAGGCGGGCGTCGAGCAGGTCGTCGGTGGTCGCCGCCCGCAGCGCCCGCCAGAGTGCGAGCTTGCCCTGGACCCCCGAGCGCATGGCCTCCAGCTCCAGGAGGTCACTGAGCGGGGACCGGTGGACCAGGCGCCCGTTGAGTTTCAGCCGGCCGGCCTTTTCGACGGCGGCGCCCATCAGCATCCGGCGCCACCGGGGCCGTGCGCCGAGGGCCCGCATCAGGTGGACGAGCTCGTCGCGGTCCTCGGTGATCTCCTGGGCGAGGGCGCGGAGTTCGGATGCGGCGGGCTCTGCCTGGTGCTCGCGGGCGATCCGGTGCGCGAGTGCCGCACCGGCGTAGGAGCCGGCCAGGTGGTCGTTGAGGTAGAGCGCGAGGAGGCGCTCGCCGTCCGGGTCCGTCATGTCGTCACTCCTTCGACGTGTGCGCCGCTCAGGCGGCCGGGGTGGTCGGTCGTGGCAGGACCTTCGTCCCCGGTGCCCGTCCGCCGGCCCTTGGTGAACACCCTTTCCGCTGTCGTCGGCTCGCGATTGTTGTCGGCTCCCGGTTCTCGCGACTGCCCAACGGGACGGGACGGAAACGACGCGGCACAGTCGCCCGGGTCAGTGACGGTCGGAAACGGCCGCGTGGAGCCCGGCCGCCCCGGGTACACGCGGGATTCCGACGGCGGCGCAACGGAGGTTACCGATGCAACCTGTGGTCGAGCGAGGGAGCGCCCACCTGGGCCGCAGGACCTGCTTCCCGCCGTGCGGACCGAGGACGTCACCTCCCGGGGTGACGCCTGCGGACGGGCTCGCGTTGCGGCCCGGTCCGAGGACCTCGACCCTGAAACTGACGAAAGGACGACGCAATGGGCACCTCCCGCAGCGGAAAGAACGACGACACTCGGCCCGACGAGGAGACGCGGGATCGGTCCGCGGAGGAACGGAGCATCGTGGCTCCCACCCCGCGGGACGTACGGGCAAAGGCCGAGGGCGATGCGGAGGAAGACGAGGGCCCGGAGCCGCCGGCCGCCGACAGCCTGGCGCCATGAGTGGCAGCCCTGTCCGAGCGCTCCGCGGGGCTGAGCCCGTGAAGCCGGTCACCACCACCGGGCCGCCCCGCCCGTATGCGACCGGCTATCTCCTGTGGCTACGCGATTCCACCGGCGTCCTCAGGTCTTCGCCGGTCGCGGCCACGAGCCGACTGGGCCCCGCCGGGCATCTCGTCTACACCGACTGTGACGGTCGTCTGCAGGTCGAGATCACCGCAGAGGGGCGCCACCGAGTGCTGACTTGCCCCGCCCGGATCCAGGTCGTGGAAACCGCACCCCTGCCATGACGGTACGGCTTCGTGCCGCCGGGCCGGTCGGTTCCGGGGGCACCCGTCGGCGAACAGAACGAACCCCCGGTCCTCCCGTGCCGTCCGCGTCGGCGAACCGGCTGCCCCGCGGACGGGGAGACACCCCTCTCGTTGCGCGGGGGCGGCGGGCTTGTCGCCGAGGCCGCTCGGGTCCTGCGGCATGCGAGTGGTCCACTCCGGGTGCCTGTCTGGGGGCTCGCTCGGCGGGTACCTGTGCGACCGTGTTGGAGAGCATTGAGGAGCACCACGTGGTGGTGTGGATGCTCTCCGAACTGGCGGGGCTGGACCCGCAGGACGAGCGGTTCGACGCGAAGATGACGGTGTTGATGGAGAACGTGCGCCACCACGTCGAGGAGGAGGAACAGGACTGGTTCCCCGACGTCCGCAAGGCCATGGGCCGCAACCGCCTCCAGGAGCTGGGCGACCGGCTCGAAGAGGCGAAGAGGACCGCCACCCGCGACCCCCTGAAGGTGCCCAGCGCCACCGAGTGAACGGCCCGGGCCACCGACGCCGCGCGCCGACACGGTTCGTGCCCGAGAGCCGGTTTGACGGCCGGTGCTTCCGGCCACACGTCGGAAAGGGGCGTGCGACCGCACCAGAGATGCAAGGAACCGGTATGCCCGACTGTTGTCAACCGACAAGGCCCCGGGACGGCGATATGACGGGCGGGTCCAGGACCGGGCTCGGGGTGTTCGACAACGGCCTCCGGGTACCGTGACATGCGCCGCAGGGGTTCGTTCACGCCGGCCCACCGCAGCTGGTGGCAGGTCCTCCGGGTGACGGCGGCAGACGTGTGGGAGCGGGGCCGCACCATCGAACTGCTGCAGCGGTCGATGGCCTTCGCGGCGCTGTTCTTCGTGACCCTCGTGCCGCTGTTGATCGTCATCGCCGCCGCCTTCCCGTCGCGGGGCAGTGGCATCACCGAGTGGATCACCGACGGCCTGGGTCTGACCGGCCGGGGCGCCGTCGCCGTGCACGGCCTCTTCGCCTCCCGGGGACAGGTGCTCAGCACCACCACGGGCTTCGGCCTGGCCGCGCTCGCGGTCTTCGGGATCTCCCTGATGGCCGCCGTGCAGGGCGTCTACGAGCGCACCTGGGGGCTGGACCGCGGTCCCTGGCACTCGGTCTGGCGCCAGACGCTGGGCCTGGCCGGACTGATCGGATACATCCTGCTGGCCGCCTCCAGCGGTTCGCCCTGGCGGCACGCGAGCGTCCAACCCGCCTTCCGCATCGCTGTCACGACCCTCGGCGGCGTCCTGCTGTTCTGGTGGCTCCAGCACCTGCTGCTCGCCGGTCGCGTCCCGTACCGGGACCTGCTGCCGGGGGCGGTCGCGGCCATCGTGGCGCTGGCCGGACTGAGGCTGTTCTCCCGGCTGGTCTTCGCACCGCTGCTGGTGTCCAACGCGACTTCCTACGGGACGGTCGGCACGGTGCTGGTCGTCCAGTCCTGGCTGATCGGCGTGGGCTACACCGTCTACGGCGGCGCACTCGCCGGGCGTGCGCTGGTGCGGGCCTACCGGGAGCCCGACTGACAGGGGAGGTCCGGTTCCCCCGTATCCGATCCGAGCGCCGACTCCGGCGTTCGAACGCGCCGAGCCCGCGCCCGTGCCGGTCTCCGTGCCGGTGCCGGGCCCTGCACCGGGCCCTGCACCGGCACCGACGGGGTCACGCCGTGGGCTGCCGCCGGTCGATCACCGTGCGGAGCTTGCCGCTGGTGGCAGTCCGCTCGAAGGCCCCGCTGTCGGCCGTCTCGACCGTGAAGTCGAGCAGGTCCTCGGTCACGGCGGAGGCGAGTTCGGGGATGGCGTCGGGGAAGGCGGCCGTTGCGGCCGCGGCGTCGGGGGCGTACCTCCGGTCGAGGCGGACGGTGACCCGCTCCCGGCCCTCGCCGGCGTCCAGGACCAGCTGCAGCTCGCCGCGGTAGCCGAGGCTCTCCTCCGCCACCGCGATGAAGCGCCGGACGTTGAAGAAGTACGTGCCGACCCGGACGACGTCCCCGTACCGGCCGAGGAGCTCGATCCGCGGAGTGTGGCTGCCGCACGGGCAGACGCCCTCGACCGAGCGGCCGAGGTCACCGATCTGGTAGCGCTCCAGGCGCTGTCCGGCGCGGGTGCGGCTGGTGAAGACCAGGCGGCCCGGTTGCCCGGCGGGGGCCGGGCGGTCGGCCTGCGGATCCAGGATCTCCAGGGTGTGCAGGTCGGTCAGGACGTGGTGGACCGAGCCCTCGGCGTGGGTGCACTGGTAGCCGAGCGGCCCCAGGTCGGTGCTGCCGTACGCCGCCGAGCGGATCACTTCGACGCCGAACTCCTCGGTGAGCACCCGGCGTTGTTCCGTCGTGAAGTGCTCGCCGCCGTAGAACACCTTGCGGATCCCGCCGTACGCGCGCAGTGCCGCGCCCTCGGAGTGGAACAGCTGCCAGAGGTAGGACGGCATGCCGAACACCGCGTTCGCGCCGTACGTCACCAGCGCCTCGGCGGTGGAGGCGTGGTCGGGGCCGGCGGCGATGGGCAGTTGGGTGGCGTTGAGGCGCTCCAGGATCGAGAAGAAGCTGATGAAGCTCCCGTACATGCCGCCGCAGTAGAAGAGGTTGGCGGCGCGGTCCCGGGCCGGGTCGAACCCGGCGGCGAGCAGGCCGTCGGCGGCGGCCCGCATCTGGGTGTCGTAGTCGGCGTTGGTGAACACCGACAGGGCCGGGGCACCGGTGCTGCCGCCGCTGCGGAAGTACAGGTGGGCGTGGACGGGCGCGAGGGTGCGCAACTGCTCCTGCACGCCGGCCTTGTCCAGCAGCGGGCCGTTCGGAGCGGCCGGGAGGACGGCGGGGGCCGCCAGGTCGTCCAGGCACGCGGTGGTGGCGAAGGCCTCGTCCGCCCGGACGCTGACGCGCCGGCTGTAGCGCTGGAGCGCGTAGACGCCGTCGTGGGGCTCGCCGTGGTAGCCGTCGAGCATCCCGCCGACCGGGGTGACCCGCAGCACGCCCGCGGCGAGTACGGCCTGCGACAGCCGGGCGACGTCGGCGCGGCTGCCGCCGATCGCGGCGGTCTGCAGGTAGCGGCGCATCGGGCGCAGCACGGTCATCACCGAGGTCCGGGGCAGCGGCTTGACCCAGACGCTGCGGTTGAGCGGCGAGGCCGCCAGGGCGCGGCGGGTGTCGGCGAGGACGCGCCAGGACCCGTCCTCGGCGGCGACGACCCGGGTGAGGCCGAGGTGCTCCTCCAACCGGGCGATGAGTTCGGTGGTGGTGATCTCGGCGTGCTCCGCCGGATCGAGTTCGGGCCGGGGCAGCTCGGCGGAGGCGTCGGCGAGGTGGGCCGCGAAGCGCTCGGCGAAGGCGAAGACCTCACCGTCGTCCTCGGTGTCGAGGTAGATCACCTGGGGGCTGGAGCAGGCCTGCTGCTCGAAGCGGCAGACGTCGGCGGCGAGCGCGTCCAGCGTCACCCCGTCCGACCAGGCGTCACGGGTCAGGTAGGCGAAGGAGATCCGGTGGCCCCACTCGATCAGCCGGCAGCCGGCCGGAGCCAGCTCGGCGACCGAGCGGACGGCGTCCTCGCCGCCCCAGACCGCCACCGCGTCGGCGGGCGCGCACAGCAGGCGCAGCCACTCGGTGCGGGCGGAGGAGAAGCGCAGCACCACGATGCGGCGGGCCAGGGCGCCGGTCGGGTCGGCGGCGGCCAGCTCGGCGAGCAGGTGCTGGGCGAGCGGGGTGTCGCCGCTGCTGGTCTTCAGCACGTTGAGGTTCCCGGTGAGCAGGCCCTCGATGACGGTCAGCGGTGCGACGGCGGCGGCGTTGCCCGGGGCTATGTGGACCAGCAGCCCGACCGGTGCCCAGGCCTCGAAGGTGGTCTCCCGGGCGTCGGGTCGGGTGAGGCGCTCGGGGTGCAGCCCGCCGAGTTCGCGCCGGAGCTTGCGCTCCAGGGCCGGGCGGGTGATCGCGTCGGCGATCTCGGAGAGGGTCGCCGACGCCTCCTCCGGGTCGGTGCCGCCGTCGGTCAGCACGCCGAGCAGGCGGGTGCGGACGGGGCCGTCCGGCGTGGCGAGGGCGGCGGCGAGGCGCTGGCAGGCGCTCAGCACCAGCTCGGTGGGCAGGGGTTCGGCGAGGGTGCGGGCGGCGAGCTCCGGCAGGTCGGCGAGCCGGCGGGCGGCCTCCTCGTCGTCGACGAACGATCCCTGCCAGAAGTGCGCTCCGGCCGTTACGAGTTCGGGGTTCACGACAGTCCCTTCAGGAGTTCGGCGGCGGCCGCCGCGCAGTTGCGGTTGCGGCTGACCCCGGCACGCCCGTGGATGGTGAACCACGGGGTGGGAAGCGGGCAGGGGCACTCCTGCGCCGGGTGCAGCGAGGCGAGGTCGCCCATGACGACGCTCTGCGCCGGCACCGAGGTGATGTACGGCGAGACCAGGTGGAGGAAGCCGCGTTCGCCGAACGGCAGCGGCTGCAGGGTGCGGGTGTCGCGCGCCGCGGCCCGCGACCAGACCGGGACGTGCAGGCGGTGGTGCTCGCACTCGATGTACGGCACGCAGTGCTCGACCGAGCCGAAGGTGTCCCGGATCCGCTCCGGGAGGATGCCCAGCTGCTCGGTGACCGCGGCGTAGAACTCGTCCTTGCCGATCTGCCGGTCGGTGTGCCCCTTCCAGCCGCCGCCGAGCAGGACCAGCGAGCCGGCCGGCAGCCGCAGCGGCGGCAGGCCGAGGGACCGCATCCGTTCCAGGGTGAAGTGCAGGAACGCGGGGAAGCCGAGGATCCGTACCGGCAGGCCGTCCTCGGCGTAGCGCTGCAGCGCCGCGATGCAGCCGTGGACGTCGAACTCGTGGCCGCCGCCGGTGTGCCGCAGTGCGTGCGTGGTGTGGTTGGCCGGGGCGAAGTCGCAGAGGTAGTTGTCGGTGAACGAGGTGCCGAGCTTGAGCTGCGGAGCGGGCTCGTAGCTGTAGAGCAGGTAGTTGACCGGCTGGTCGGGGGTGATCCAGCCGTAGTGGTCGAAGATCCGCGCGACCATGCGCTGTGCCGACCGGATCGTCCAGCCGTCGAAGAACATCTGCGACTTCTGGCCGGTGGTGCCGGAGGACGTGAGGTGGAGGAAGACCTCGTCCCGCGGGATGGAGAGCACCTCGTGCCGCTTGAAGAAGTTGGCGTGCACCAGGGGAGTGCGGACGTCCGCGCCGACGGTCGGTGCGGCGACCTCCGCCGGGCCGTCCAACAGGGAGCGGTAGAACGGCGAGCGCTGCGCGTGCCAGGTGTGGCTCTCCGCCATCGCGGCGGCGAACAGCCGGTCGGTCTCCGGCCCGGCCGCGTACGGGGAGGCCAGGTCGCACAGCTGCTGGACGTGCGGGAGCGCGGCGGGGTCGGGGACCTCGACCGGCGCGAGATGGATGTTCACGGGGCAACCTCGGGATTGGTCATGGGGCGACCTCGGCAAGGGGAAGGGGCAGGTAGGTCGAGGTCCAGGCGGTCAGGTAGGCCGGCAGGTACGGCTGGAGCGGACTGCCGACAGCGGTGGTCCTGAAGTCGATCTGACGGCTGGTGCGGGACAGCACGACGTAGTCGTGGAACCGCTCGCCGATCCGGCGCATCGCCGGGTAGACGGCGCTCGGGATGAACCCGGCCGCCAGGAAGGCGTGCAGCCCGGCGGTGTCGGCCAGCGGCAGCAGCGTCTCGACGTAGTCGGCGCCCGCGCGGGTGACCGCCGCCATCAGCGGCTCCAGCGCGCCGCTGACGGCTGCCGGGGACGGGTGCACGGCGACCAGTGAGCAGCTCGCCGCGACCGGGTCCAGGTCGGCGTACGCCTCGAACGCGCCGTCCGGCGGGGTGAGGACGGCGTTCGGCACGTGCAGCGGGAAGAACCGCTGCGCCGGATCGGGGAAGAGCTCCAGGAACCGGCGGCGGACGAACCCGGGCGCCGTGATCAGCTCCATCGGCGCGGTCACCGGAGCGCTGCGCCCGGTGGGGGCGAGGGGGGCGTCCAAAGGCTGCGGGTTGCCGTAGCCGAGGCCGGTGCTCTGCCGCGCGGCCTCCAGCAGCGGGAGCAGGGCTCCGGGCACCTGGTCGACGCTCTCGCGCCGGGCCAGGACACCGTCGGCGTGCCGGGCGAACAGCGCCAGGCTCTCGCAGCCGACCACCTCGACGGCGTTCGGCAGCAGGCCGAGTGCGCGGAAGCCGTTGCGGGCGAAGACCTGTTGCGGGCCCGGGGTGACCACCCGCACGGTCGCGTAGATCGAGTCCGGAGCGCCGGTCGCGAAGGCGTCCGCGCAGACCGCGGCGGTCAGCCGGCCGGCCAGGCCGCCGCCGCGCTGCTCGGGGTGGACCGCCAGGCCCACCAGCTTGCCGATCCGGCTGCCGGGGTCGGTCTGCACGGCCACCGATCCGGCCAGGTGGCCGGTGTCCTCGCGTCGTGCGGTCAGCCAGTGGGTGTGCGGGTCGGCGATCAGGCGACGCATCTCCGCGGGGTCGCTGCCGAGCGCGACCGGGTAGCCGTGGCCGTAGACGTCGAAGTAGAGCTGACGCAGCTGGGCGACGTCCTGCGGGGCGGCGGGGGCGATCGTCACGGTCATCGCGCGTCTCCGATCGGCTGCGGGGCGGGGGACGGCTCCTCCTGCGAGGCCGGGGACAGTTCCTTCTGCGGGGCCGGGGGCAGCTCCTCCTGCGGGGCCGCCACGGGGCCGGGGGCGGCCGGTTCGCGCCGTCCGGTCCACCACAGGGCGGCGGCGACCGGGAGGACGCCGAGGGCCTGGACGAGGCAGAGTGTGCGCGGCGAGAGGTGGTCGCCGAGCAGGCCGAACACCAGCGAGGACACCGGGAAGGTGGCACCCAGCAGCGCCTGCATCATGGCGAAGAAGCCGGCCCGGTCCCCGGCCGGTACCAGCCGTTGGAAGAGGGCGACGAACCGGACACCGATCACGCCCACGCACCAGCCCGCGACCGCCATCGACCCCACTGCCGCGGCCTGGCCGCCGATCAGGCCGGGCAGGCCGAGCGCGACGGCCAGCAGGCCGAGACATCCGGCGCCGACCACGGTGGGGGCCCCCGGGAGACGACCGCCGGTGAACGAGCCCACCAGCGTGCCGGCGCCGAGGGCCGCCTCCAGCGCGGCGACGGTCGAGCCGTCGGCGTGCAGTACCGTCCGGGTGAACAGGGGCATCACCACGAACACCGCCGTGGTGAACAGGTTGGCCGCGGCGAAGCAGAGCAACACCCGTCGGACGAAAGGCAGTTCGGCCAGGATCCGGCGAAGCGGGCGTGCCGCGGCGGGCCCGCCGCCGACCGGGGCCGGGGCGTCCGGGGCCGGGGCGTCCGGGTGGGTGGGGAAGCGGGTCGCGCCGATCAGGGCGGCCGCCAGCAGGTAGGCGCCGGCGCACCCGGTGATAATCCCCGCCAGACCGGCGGCGTCGACCACCAGCGGGCCCAGCAGTCCGCCGGCCACGCCGGCCAGCGACTGGGTGCTGAGCTCGAAACCCGTCGCGGCCTCGATGTCGGCATCCTCGACCAGCTCGGGCACGGAGGTGGTCAGACAGGGGTCGAAGACCGCCTGGCAGCCTGCCAGCAGCAGCGTCGAGCCGTACGCGACGGCCATCGGCAGTGCCGTGGTGTACGTCCAGACAGCCGTGCCGAGGGCGACCAGACCGGCGACGGCGGCCGAGCCGCCCAGCACGGTACGGTGCGGGCAGCGGGCGATGACCCTGGCCACCAGCGGTGCCAGCGCGACCGCGGGCAGGGTGCTGACGGCGAGGAAGACGCCGGCGGCCAGACCGCGGTCCGCGCCGGCGGCGTATCCCACCAGCCACCACACCGCGCCGACCTGGAACATCCGTCCGGCGGCCTGGGTGAGGACCTGGGCGGCCCACACGGCGCCGAACAACCGGTTGCGCAGGACGAGCGGCAGGCGGCGGGCCCTTCCGGAGGCCGTCGCGGGGGCTGTTCCGGAGGCCGTTGCGGGGCCCGTCACGAGTGCGGCCGTTCGTCGAGGACACGGATCAGCTTGCCGGTCCGCGCGTTGACGGTGAGCTCCTGGTGGCGCACCCACGTGACGGACAGCGGATGGACGTACCCGGCGGCGACCGCCTCCGGGTACAGCGGCCGCGCCGCGTGGATCCCGGCCTCGACACCGGCGGCCAGCTCGGGGAGCCCGCTGGGGTTCCCGTCGCAGGCAAGGCGCAGCACCAGGCCGTCCCGGCCGTCCCAGCGGCGCACGACCAGCTGCGCACCGGTCACCCGGCCGGCCGGGTCGGCGGCCCGGACGAGGTCGAGCACGTCCTGGGTGTACAGCGACACCGGTCCCACCCGGACGCCCTCCTGGGCCCGACCGAGGATGCGGAACTGCCCGGCGGCGGGGTCGGTCCACTCCGCGCGGTCCCCGACGGGGTAGCGCAGCACGGGCATCAGCCGTCGTCGCAGGTCGGTCACCACGACCCGCCCCGGCACGCCCGCACGGGTGATCGGCTCGCCGGCGTGCTCGTCGAGGATCTCCACCACCGTCTCCGGAGTGAACACCCGGTGCACCCGGGTGTCCGCTCCGGGCACCGGTCGGCCGAGCAGCCCGGCGTCGACGGCGGCATAGCCGATCGAGGAGACCCGGGCGTTGGGGAACACCTTGCCGAGCAGCGGCTGCTGGTCCTGGTAGAGGCCCTCGCCGCCGAACAACAGCAGCTCCACGGAGGGGAGTTCGCGACCGCAGGCCAGCAGGTGGTCGGCCAGCGCGCACAGCGTCGTCGGAGTGCCGGCCACCACCTCGGCCTCGAACTGCTCCAGGGTCTGCGCGGTCGACTCCAGCGGCGCGGCCCCGCCGATCGGCAGCCGGACGTTGGCGACGGGCGAGCGGTGCAGTGCGTCGAGGATGAAGGTGTGACTGGCGTACAGGTCGCCCGCGTAGAAGAGGTCGGCGACCCGGTGCCCCGGGCGCAGTCCGGCATCGACCAGCCCGGCGCCGAAGGAGGTGGTGAACTCCCGCCACTCCTCCCGGCTGTAGAACGAGAACTTCGGCGAGCCGGTGGTGCCACCGCTCTTGAAGACCACCGCCTCCTCCAGCGGCCCGGTCAGCAGCCGGTTGCCGCGAGGTGTGTTCGCCTGCCAGAACTTGGCCTGCGGGACGACCGGGAGATCGGTCAGTCGCACGGCCCGGTCCGGCAGACCGGCGTACAGCTCGGCGTAGAAGGGCGAATTGCGGCGCGCGAACCGTATGAGTTCCGCTATTGGTTGAACCGGCATCAATTCCTGCTCTGAGGCTGTGAGGAGAACGGACCGAGCGGGCGGCACCGGGAAGCCGGATGCGCACAGATCATTCGGTCGATACTGAGGCGAAGTCAGGAGGAACTGGCCTCCCACTCGCAAGAAGAGAGGCTAGCACCTTGATGGACCTTCGGATCGCAGTCGCGAGCCTGCCGTTGAGCTGATTCCATGGCGAACTGAGGCCCCATCAGCGGCCTTTTCAGGCGCGCCGGAATGGAAGGGTGACATGCGTCTCAGTCGGGAATTCGGCGGCCGCACATGAAATGTCTCGAATTCAACTAAAGGTAATCGCGGAGGATTCCGCCATCGCCATCGCCGTGGCCGTCGTCGTGGCCATCGCCGCGGCCGTGGCCGTCGTCGCCCTCGCCCTCGCCGTCGTCGTCGCCCGGGGCGGTGTCAGCAGACGGCGGCAAGCGAGTCCACGAGGATGCCGAGCCCTTCCCCGGCCTCGTCCTCGGTCAGGGTGAGCGGGGGAGCCATCCGCAGGGCGTGGCCGTAGAGGCCGCCCTTGCCGATGAGCAGGCCCCGCTCCTTCGCGTGCTCCAGCACGGCGGCGGCCAGCGACGGGCTCGGCGCTCCCGTCGCGGGGTCGACCAGGTCGACGGCGAACATCAGGCCCTTGCCCCGGACGTCCCGTACGACCGGAAGCCGTTCCGCCGCCCTCCGCAGGCCGTCGATCAGCAGGCTGCCGAGCCGGTGCGCGTTGGCCTGGAGGTCGTGGGCGAGCAGGTAGTCGAGTGTGGCCTTGGCAGCCGCCGTCGCGATCGGGTTGCCACCGAACGTGGAGATGCCGTTCGCCGGAAGCGCGTCCATCAATGTGCCGTCCGCGACGACACCGCCGATCGCGAAGCCGTTCCCCAGGCCCTTCGCGAAGGTCATGACCTGGGGTGTCACGCCATGGGCCTGGATACCCCAGAAGTGCTCTCCGGTACGGCCCCAGCCCGTCTGTACCTCGTCCGAGACGAGCAGGATCCCGTACCGGTCCAGGACCACCCGGTATCTCGCGAACAGCCCGTCCGGTGCGGCGGTGAAGCCCCCGACGCCCTGGACGGGCTCCACGATCAGGCAGGCGACGTCCGTAGCGGTGGCCGTGTCGACGACGTGCTGCAGATCGTCCGCGCAGAAAGCCAGGAACTCCTCGTCCGACAGCTGCGGGAAGCGTGCGCGGTCGGCGCCGTGCAGGTAGTGCACGTGGACGGGCGAGAGCGAGGAGTTCTTCCAGCTCCGGTTGCCCGTGACGGCCGTGGCCGCGTACGAGCGCCCGTGGTAGCTGTTGCGCAGGGCGAGCACCTGGTCGGACCGGCGAGCATTGGTGGCGAGCAGCAGCGCCGTCTCGTTGGCCTCGGTGCCGGAGTTGGTGAAGAAGACCTTGGCGTTCGCGATGCCCGAAAGCTCCGCGATCCGCTCGGCCAACTCCACCTGGGTGCGGAGGAGATACAGCGTCGACGTGTGCGCGACCCCGGTGCGCAACTGCCGCTCGACGGCCTCCCGGACCTCGGGCACGTCGTACCCGAGCATGTTGGTGAGGATGCCGCCGAAGAAGTCGAGATAGCTGCGCCCGTCGGAGTCGGTGACGCGGCGCCCCTTGCCGCTCACGATCTCGATCGGCTCGTCGTAGTAGAGCGACATCCACCTCGGCATGACCGCGCGATGGCGGCCGAGCAGCTCCGACATGCGAGGCTCACTCTCCCTGCGACAGCATCGACTTGGCGCTCGATCGGACAGCCGGGGCGCGTGGACGGCTCTCAGGCAAGCAAGCTACCCGACCCCCGCTCCGCAACCCGGTCAATCGGGCACGACACGGGCCCGCAACTCCACGGCCGAGACCCGCAGCCGGCAGCGCCGGGCCGGCAGGATGGCGGCATGGAACGAGTGCTTGGAATCGGCGGGTACTTCCTTCGGGCCGCCGACCCGGACGCGCTGAGTGCGTGGTACCGCGACTGCCTGGGACTGGACGCCGACGAGCACGGCCTGTGGGGCCAGGAGGCCGGGCCGACGGTGTTCGCGGCCTTCGAGTCCGGGAGGACTACTTCGGCTCCCGCACCCAGCAGACCATGCTGAACTTCCGGGTCCGCGACCTGGACGCGATGCTCGCGCAGCTGCGGGCCGCCGGGGCGCAGGTGGCGGAGGAGACGCAGGAGATGGCGGCCGTCGGCCGGTTCGGCTGGGTCACCGACCCGGAGGGCAACCGGATCGAGCTCTGGCAGCCCGCCTGACCGCACCCGGGCGGCACGCTGCTCATGCCGCGCCGGGCGCCATGAGTGCCGCTCATGAGGGGTGCGTGCCCGGGGCACGCAGGTGGTGGCCGACGTCGACGACGAGGGTGATCCGGACGCCTCGCTCGGTGAAGCGCCGTCGGCATGGACGATCACCGTGTCGCGGAACATCCGCTCGATCGCCTCGCGCCCCGCGCACTGGTGCGCCGCTGCCGGCGGCGATGTCATGCCGGGTGGATGAGGCGGTTTTCGTAGGCGAAGATCACGGCCTGGATCCGGTCGCGGAGTTCGAGCTTGTGCAGGATTCGCCCCAGATGGGACTTCACGGTCGCCTCCGCGAGGTACAGGGTGGACGCGATCTCGGTGTTGGACAGACCGCGGCCCACCTGGACGAGCACCTCGCGTTCCCGGGCGCTGAGCCGGCTCAGCCGCTCGTCGTGGTCGGCGGTGCGGCCGTCGGGGATGTGTGGGCGGAGGTTCTCCAGCAGGCGTCGGGTGATCCGCGGGGAGATCACCGCGTCGCCCGCGGCGACGCTGCGGATCGCGTTGAGAAGCTCCTCGGGCCTGGTGTTCTTCAGCAGGAAGCCCGAGGCTCCGGCGTTGAGTCCGGAGAAGGCGTAGTCGTCGAGGTCGAAGGTGGTGAGGATCAGCACCCGGCTCTGCGGCGAGACCCGGATGACCTGCCGGGTCGCCTCGATCCCGTCGGTCCCGGGCATCCGGACGTCCATGAGGACGACGTCGGGGCTCAGCTCCCGGGCGAGGCGTACGGCCTCGGTGCCGTCCGCGGCTTCGCCGACCGGCGCCATGTCGGGCTGGGCCTCCAGGACCGTGCTGAAGGCCATCCGGAGCAGCGCTTCGTCGTCGGCGATCAGGATGCGGATCGTCATGTGGACGCCGCTCCGTCGCTGCCGAGGAAGAGGCGGGTATGGACTCCCCAGCCGCCGCCCGGAAGCGGTCCGGCCCGCAACGTGCCCCCGTAGGCGGCCGAGCGCTCGCGCATGCCGGGGATGCCGTGGCCGGATGGTGTGGCGCCGGGACGTGGCGGGCGGCGACCGCTGTCGGTGATGTCGACGGTGACGGTCTCGGTCGAGCACCGTATCCGGACCTTCGCGTGGGTGCCGGCGGGTGTGTGCTTGAGGGTGTTGGTCAAGGCTTCCTGTACCAGGCGGTAGACGGTGAGTTGTGCGGTGGCGGGTATGTGGGTGTGGCCGCCGCGGACCTCGAGGCGGGTCGGCAGCCCGGCGGCGCACATCTGGTCGGCGAGGGTCTCCAGCTGTGCGATGCCGGGCAACGGGTGGCGCTCCGCGTCCGGTTCGTCGGTCCGCAGGATGCCCAGCGAGCGCCGCATGTCGGTCAGGGCCTGTCGGCCTGTCTCGGAGATCTGGAGCATCGCGGTGGTGGCCTTGTCGGGCGAGCGGTGCTGCGCGTAGACGGCTGCGTCGGTGAGCGCGACCATGACGGACAGGTTGTGGGTGACGATGTCGTGCATCTCCCGGGTGATACGTGTCCTTTCCTCGGCGACGGCCAGTCGTGCCTGCTGGTCCTGCTGCTGCTCCAGGTGTGCCGCCCGTTCCTCCAGGGCCGCGAGGTAGGCGCGTGTGGTCCGCACGTTCACACCGAGGACGGCGGCGGCGACGGCCATCGCGGTGACCGCGACGAAGGGGGTCAGGAACGCACCTTCCGTCGCCCAGCGCAGGCAGGCCAGCAGGACCCCCGCCTCCACGACGGCACCGGCGACGAGCGTGCCGCGTCGGCCCGAGTGCGCGGCCGCCGTGTAGAGGGCCACCAACAGGGCGATGTCCGCCGGCAGTTGGACGTTCGTCAGCCACTGGACGAAGGCCGCGGCCGCCACGGCGCCGAACACCGTGAGCGGGGCCCGGCGCCGCCACACCAGGGGCAGCGCGAGGGCGGCGGTGAGGGCCACGGCCACCGGCAGCTCCTGCGGCGGCTGTGTGGTCACGACGTTGAGGAGGAGAAGCGTCGGCAGCAGCGAGTCCCACGCCATGGGTGGCAGCCGGGAGGCCCAGCGCCCGTTGGTTGCCACCACTCGGGCCGCTCGTGCGGCGGCCGGGTCGGCGTACCTCGTCAGCCGTAGGGCTGTCCTCGCCCACTGCTCCCGCACCCGGTCCGGCTCCCGCACCCGGTCCGGCACCCGGTTCCGGTGGCGTGCCCGGTGAGCCTTGCCGGGTTCCTCGGCCGCCTCGGTCATCACAGGTTCCTGTCGATTCAGCGTCATGGTGGCCCCGGCCGGGGCCGCCACCGTGTACGGCCGGACCCGGGCCGGGTCCGGGGAACGTACGCCTCGCGCTGCCCGGCACATGCCGCAGCCCTGTCACGGTAGGCCGCAGGCCCGTGAAGCACATGAGTCCACCGGCTGATCGCACCGTGCCGATGTACGACCGCAGAAGGAGTCCCGCTACCTCCCGTGGTCGCAGGGCGCCCGATGGTCCGGCGTGCTCGACTGCTGCTCCGGTGGCAAGGGGACCTGCCACGGATGGCGACCCCGGTTGCACACGAGGGCGACCCGGGATCGATGTGGCAGCGCCTACCCGGCGCCGAGTATGGCCGGATGACCGAGATCATCGCGGGACTGTACGTGTCCCCTCCGGAATTCCTTGCCGTGCTGGCTGCCGTCGCGCTTGTACTGGTGCGTTGGCTTCCCCCCAGTGCCCGCCCGCCCGTCACGATTGCGGCCGGGGCGGTTCTCGTGGTGTCCGCGATCGTGCTGAGCGTGGCGGGGCCCCGCTGGCAGATGCTGCCGGTACTGGCAGGCGCTGCCTTCGCGTTGCCGTTCGCCTACGCTCCCCTGCTGCGACGCCGTACCGGCCGGCCGGCGTGGCGGGCCCGCTGGTGGCTGGCGTTGCCGGGATCGGTGGCCTGTGTCGGCCTGATCGCCACGGGCCCGGTGGCCGCCTGGGCCTTTCCCGTACCCGTGTTCCCCGAGCCGTCAGGCGACTTCGCGGTCGGCACCCGCGTGGTGCAGTGGACCGACCCACTCCGTCCCGAGACCTTCACCGCCGATCCGGACGACCGGCGCACCGTCGTGGTCCAGCTCTGGTACCCCGCGCAGACGAGCCCCGCAGGCACGCAGCGGGCCCAGTACCTCGGGCGCACGGAGCAGGAGGCGCGCACCGTCTCCGACGCCCTCGCCCGTGGGGTCGGCCTGCCCGGCTTCCTGCTCGACGGTATTCCGCGTGCCCACACCCGTTCGGTCTTCGACGCCCCGGTGGACGGCACGGGGGGACGGTTCCCCGTCGTCCTGTTCTCTCCCGGGTCGGGCGGAGTGCGCACCCAGAACACCGCCTGGGCGGAGGAACTGGCCGGCCACGGTTATGTGGTCGCCGCCCTCGACCACCCGTACGACTCCGCCGCCGTCGTCCTCGCCGACGGCCGGACGATCACCACCGAGACCGCGTCCTCCGGCGACCCGGACCAGGACGACAAGCTGGCGGCCAGCTGGACAGCGGTTCGAGCCGCCGACCTCAGCTTCGTCCTCACCCAGCTGGACGGTCTGGACCGAAGTGAGACCGCCGACCCGCTGCGCGGACGCCTGGACACCAGCCGGGTCGCGGTGACCGGCCACTCCATGGGTGGTGCTGCCGCCCTGCAGGCAGCCCGGCAGGATCGCCGGTTCGACGCCGTCATCGACCTGGACGGCTACCCCCACGGCCCCACCTCGCCCGCCCTCGACCAGCCGACGCTCGCGCTCACCCAGGCCGTCACCCCGCGAACCGACCCGCGCTACCTGCCCCGCCTCACCGAGGCGCTCAAGTCCAGCACCGCGACGGGCTACCGGCTCACCATCCCCGGCGCCGCACACCTCACGTTCACGGACGGCGCCCTGTACCTGCCGCCCGTGCCCTCGATAGTCGGCTCCCTCGGCCGCACCGAGAGCCCGCGCGTCGTCGCTGCAGCCACCCTCGCCTTCCTGGACGCCGTCCTGCACGGCAAACCCGGCGACCCGGCGGGCGTTCTGCCGGCCTACGGCGACCTCAGCGTCTACCCCCCGGACAACAGCCGCTGATCACCTGCTCCGGGGCGCGGGTGCGGCAGGCGAAGCCGTGCCGGGCCAAGGGCCGCAGGGTGTGGCCTGGTCACCTGTGCGGGCATGGATCGGCATCTCCTCCCGCCGGGTCGTCCGGCCGCGATGGGGCGCGGCCGGACGACGGGCGGGAGGTGTCGGACATGCCTACAGCCGGTACCGCTCGGCGAGGTCGCCGTAGCCGCCCGCCGTCCAGACCACGGTGCGGAACTCCACGAGGCCGAGCGCCCCGGTGCCCTGCCCGGCGGTGGGCGGGAAGTGCGCGGTGCCGCAACGGGCGCAGTACCAGGCCTGGTTCCAGAGCCGCTCGGCCTGCGGCCGGCCCGCGAGACGCCGCCGCCTGGCGAGGAACAGCGCGGTCGCGCCCGCCAGCAGGGCGATCACGACGGCGAGGAGCAGGAACGACACCAAGAGCGGGACCGGCATGTCGTTCGCGTCGGCGAGCGCCGCCGTCGCGTGCGGGACCGGGGAGGCCGGAGCGGCCTTCGGAAAACCAGGGAGATCGGTGGGGAAGTCGCCCGGGAACCCCGGGTGCTTGGTCACCCAGCTTGGCGGCGAGAGGTCGGGCTCCTGGTGGACGCGCGCATTGCGCTGCGTCATGCCCTCGATGAAGGTGAAGACCGCCCCGACCAGCGTCATGAAGGCCAGGATCGCCAGTGCCTGGACCGCCGTGCTGGTCGTCGGCGGCGCGGGCGCCAAGGCCCGGCCGAGGGCGGACACCTCTTCGCGGGTCGAGGTGCCGCCGTCGCGGCCGGAGTCGCGCACGGTGACGTTGCGCCGCTCGCTCAGGTGGACCGCCGGCACGCTGCGGACCTGGTCGGTCAGCGCGCAGCTCGGGCAGGGCGGCACAGAGCTGTGCGGCGGTGGCGCAGGTACGGCGTCGTTGATCGCCATGTGTGCAAATCCCCCCAGGATTACGGCGGCCGGTCGGCCGTTCGTATCCGAGTGGACGCCGCCGCGCGGCCTCCGGTTGCGGCCCGCCCCGAGGAACGCGAGCGCCTCCGGCTGGTGATTTGCTTTCGGTATCAACTCCCGCCACCAGAGCGGGTGATCAACGGGCGCGGTATCACCTGCCGGATATGACCGGTGGGTTCGCGAGGATGCCGTCACGAGCGCCGTCGTGGCGGGCGCCGCGTTCGGTCTCGCGACACCGTCGCACGCTGCCGAGCGGGAGGTGCCGGTGTCCGCTGCCTACGGGGCCCACGCACTCGCGGATACCGCTGCGCCTGTGCACCCGGTGACGGACAGGCAGAACCAGGGGCACTGAGAAGTGGCGCTGGTGCCGAGCGCGGCCATCCTCGTGCGGCCACCTCGTGCGGACGCGGTTGCGCCCGGCACGGGTGCGGCCGACTTTGTCATCCACCGTGGACCACCTGTGTATCGGCCATATCTGTCCGAACCTTCCGTGTGCGGTGGGGTTGGTGGTGTCAGAGGGGCGTGAGTGACCGCCCGGTGAACCATCCGAACCACCGGCCCCTGCATCGGCACCCGCCCCGCTCGCCGCGCCCTGGCCCGGGACGACGAGCCCGCCGGCCGCGGCCCCCGCTCGCCCCTCGTCTCGTTGGCCGGTAGAGCCCCATGTGGGTCACCCGTTCGGATGACGCGCGGTTGGGTGGAGGCGGTGGGTGGCACAACGGCGGGCATGACGACTTCCTCCACCGGTTCCTCCGCCAGACGCCGCCGGAGCCGGACGGCCAAGCCCGCGCCCACGCCTCTGCCCGCCCGCCAGGCCACCGGACGCCAGGCACCGGCCGGGCCGCGCCGACCGGCGGCCGGGTGCTGCCGGACCTGGGCCAGCGAGCGTACGGTGCCCGGCGGCCGGGTCGTGCGGACGACCTGGCACCAGCCCGCATGCCGGGCCTGGGCCACCCGGTGACGGTGTGCCGGAGGCCTTGGGGATCTCGTCGGCCCACCTCAACTCGGCTACGTCCTCGCGGAGTTCTTTGAGATCGTCCTGCTCTGCGGTTCGTCCTGCTCAGCGGCCGTGAGCCGGTCGTCGCGACCTTCGGAGTGCCCGGCCTTCCGGGCGGCAGCGGCCGGTCTGCGGCCGGCTTGCGACCGGCTTGGGCATGGTGCCGGCGGCGGGCCGGCGCGTAGGGTGCTGGGATGATCGCGATGCCAGAGGAGTTCGCACAGGGCACTGTCGACCGGGAGGGGGAGGCCGGGGCGGCGTGGCTCGCCGATCTGCCGGGCATCGTGGAGGACTTGCTGGGGCGCTGGGGGTGCGTGCCGGACGGCGAGGTCATGCACGGTGGCGTCGGCATCATCGTTCCGGTACGGCGACGGGCTGAGGAGCGCGCCGTGCTGAAGGTGTCGTTCCCGCATCCCGGCAACGTCCATGAGCCGGATGCATTCGTCGCGTGGGGCGGGTGCGGCGCCGTCCTGCTGCACGAGCGCGACGACGAGCGGTTCGCGATGCTGCTGGAGCGGGTTCAGCCGTCGACCCTGGCGGAGGTCCACGACGGCGACGAGGTGGTGACGGTCGCCGGACGGCTCAATCGCCGCCTGGCCGTCCCCGCACCGCCCGGCCTGCCCCGGCTGCGCGAGCAGGCCGATGCCTGGGAGGAGCAACTGCGCAAGGACGCCGAGGAGTTGACGCACGCGCTGCCGCGTCAGGTGCTGGACGCCGCCGTGGCGACCGTGCGGGAGCTGGGCCGGGCCCAGCCGGACACTCTCATCCATGGCGACCTGCATGCCCGGAACATCCTGCGTGCCGGCCGGGAGCCGTGGCTGGCTGTCGACCCCAAGGGGTACGCGGGGGATCCCGCCTACGACAGCGGCACGCTGCTGAAGTCCCGCGCGCTGACGCTCCTCGAAGCGGGCGACCCGCGCAAGGCTGTCCACCGCATCCTGGACGTCTTCGCCGAGACCGCGGAACTCGACCGTGAACGCGTCCAACGGTGGGCTCAGTTCCACGCCGTCCAGGCTGCGTTCTGGGGCCGCCGCCACGGCTTCCGGATCGCCCGCAGCGGACCGCGGTTGGACTGGCTCACCGAGTTGGTCGACGGTCTGGCGGAGTTGCTCACCGAACGCTTGTAGCGACCTCGTAGAACGTGATCCCGTCGAGCGTGATTTCGTAGAACGTGATCTCGAGTGCGAGATGGTGCCGGCCGAGTCCGGTGGGTGGACCGGTGCGGCCGCCATTGATCATCGTGAGCCGCGTGGGCCGACGATGAGACGGCGGCCGCTCACGGCATGGATCCCGCCCGCGCGACGCGTCCGGTCGGGTGGGCCGTCTCGCGTCCCGGGTTGGTCCGATAGGTCGGATCTGCGGTGGGTCGTGCCGGGACGTTCCGGGCGGCGGCAGTGCCGAGGTTATGAATGGTCATCTGGCCATCCAGCCACCTGGCCATCCACGAACATCAACCTCAGGAGCCACCCGATGCGCCCCATCAGAACAGCCTGTCTCGGCGCGGCCACCGCGCTGGCCGCCCTTCTCGCCTGCGCCCCGGTCGCGGCCGCCGCCGCGACGGACACCGATTCCTCCCCCGCCAAGGGCGGAGACCGGGTCTTCACACTCATCGGTCACCTCGCGCAGGAGACCCGTTTCCCCGTCAACCCCGGCGGCGCCCCCGCCCAGGGCGACCGGGCCGTCTTCCACTCGGTCCTCTTCGACCAGGACGGCAACCAGGTCGGCGACACCGATGGCACCTGCACCACCACCCGGGTCGACAACGGCGGAGCGGAGGAGTGCGTCGTCACCTACAACCTGCCGGGCGGCCAGCTCTCCGTGCAGGGGATGGTCTTCGGCTTCCTCAACCCGGGCCCTCCGCCTTCGTTCGACAACGGGATCACCGGCGGCACCGGGAAGTTCGACCGGGCTCGTGGCATGGTCCACGCCGACACGATCGCTCCCGGCACGAGGCGCGTCACGGTCGACCTCGACTTCTGACGGACCCGGCCCCCTGCCCGGTGAGAGCCGGACAGGCGGCGATGCCGATGGGGAAGGCGCTCTCCGGGGCACTGGTGTCCTTGGAGCGATCCTGACACCCACTCAGCCGAGGTGAAGGAGCAGTGTGTCAACCATTCACCTCGGCTACACCAACGTGGTCGTAGAGCGCGAGTAGATCTGAGGCCGACGAGAAGATCCGAGGATTTCGTCCGGAGGCTGTGCGCGGACGAGCGTGCAGCCGGGAGGCCGAGGGGTCGCCTTGAGTGCCGGCGCTCGACGATGTCCCGGTCAAAGCTCTCCGGCGGCTCTCTCATGGGCCCGGCAGCCCGGCAGCCCGGCTCAGGAATCCGGCTCGCCGAGCGGCTCCTCGAAGTCGCCGATCATCGCCGGGTCGTCGGCGGAGTTCGACTGTGGCCAGGGGGTGGCTCCCGTGACACCCAGGTCACCACGCATCGCCTCCCTGGTGGCGCGTATGAGGGGCCAGAGCGCCTGCTGCGCCTCGGCGGCGGACCGCAGGGTTTCGCCGCTCCTGGGGTTGCCCTGTTCGATGCGCTTGATCTGCCCGTAGACCCGGGTCAGTGCGTCGTTCAGCTCGTTGGCCGGCCCGATCACCGTGTCGGGGGCGACCATCAGAGTCTCGGACCAGTGGTCGCGATGGGCGTCCTTGGCCCTTTCCAGCGCCCGGATGTCCTCCTCTCCGGGCGCACGGTCCCGTACGACGTACAGATGACGGCTCAGCGCTGTGGCGAACTGCCGGGCATCCCGGTGGAGTTCGGTGTAGCTCCGCCGCCGCAGTTCACGGTTCTCGCGGGCCTCCTGGATGGCGTGGCCCATCTCGAGTTCACGCTTCTTGGCCCGGTCGGCGCCCCGCTGAGTGAGCAACGCACCGCCCAGCGTGCCCGTCACACCGGTGATCGCAATCAGTACTGCCCCCACGTCCATGGGATCACCATAGGGTCTGGCTCTTTGACCATGCCGGGCGGGGACTGTTTCATGAGGGTGCTTCAGGCGACCACCTATGAAACGCGGGCGTGTCCCCACCGGGCGATGAGCGGCGTGTCCGGTCCGTGCTGCCGCCAGGCTTCGGTGAGGCGGGCGAGGCGGGTGGGGGCGGCGATGCCGCGCACGGTCGCGATCCTGCCATAGGTGATGTCGAACGTCACGGAGCCGACGACCTGGTCGCCGAGCACGAAGAGGATGGCGGGGGCGCTGTTGACGAGTGCGTAGTGGACGGCGAGCGTGCCACCGGCAAGTCGCCGTTTCGCGGCCGTGGGCTTGAAGCCGGCCCGTGCCACGGCGGCGATGCGCTGCGGAGTGTCGTACCGCAGCAGCTTCTCGGCCAGGCCGGCGCCGTTGGAGTCGGAGATCGCGGTCGCGTCGTCGGTGAGCAGCGCCACCAGCCGTTCGGTGCGGCCCGAGGAGGCGGCGGCGAGGAATTCCTCGACGACCCTGCGGGCGGACGCGGGGTCGACGTCGGCGCCGCCGCGGCGTGCGGCGGTGATGCGGCGCCGGGCCCGGTGGAGGTGCTGTTGGCTTGCGGACTCGGTGATGCCGAGGATCTCGGCGATCTCGGCGTGGCTGTAGGAGAACGCTTCGCGCAGGACGTAGACGGCCCGCTCAAGGGGGGACAGGCGCTCCATGAGGGTCAGCACGGCCAGGGAGACCGATTCGCGTTGCTCGAACGTGTCGGCCGGGCCGAGCATCGGGTCGCCGTCGAGGAGTGGTTCGGGCAGCCAGGCGCCGACGGTGCGTTCGCGGCGGGCTTGTGCCGAGCGGAGCCGGTCCAGGCACAGATTGGTGACGACCTTGGTCAGCCATGCTTCTGGCACCTTGATGCGCTGCCGGTCGGCGGCCTGCCAATGCAGGAACGCGTCCTGCATGGCGTCTTCGGCGTCGGTGGCCGAGCCCAGTAGCCGGTATGCCAGCGAAGCCAGACGGTTCCGGCCGGCCTCGAACCGACTGGTGTCGAAGCGATCAGTGGCGGTGCTGTCCACGCGGGCCACCCTATGCGGCTACGCGACCGCCTTTCTCGGCGGACACATCCGGTGCGGCGGGCACGGAGGCCGGGGCGGCCAGGCGGTGCTTGCGCTTGGGCAAGCAGAAGGTCGGGTGGGAGTTGGTCCACAGCGACATCCTGAGGACGCCCGCCTTGATCCGCGCGGCCTTCCGGCCGCCCATGTACTTCGGCTTTGCCTGCGCTTCGTCGTCGACCATCTGCAGGATCCCGTCCCGCCGCCCGAGGCTGATGTGATTGCCCATGTACTCCAGCTTGGTGTGGGGGATCTTGCGGCCGGTCAGGCGTCCCACGATCGCGGCGACCGCCTGCATGCCGGTGTAGCCGGCCGAGGCGCATGACATCGGCAGCGGCCGGCCGTTGTCGCCGATGGCGTAGGCGCTGTCGCCGGCGGCGTAGACGTTCGGGTGCGAGACCGACCGCATGGTGCGATCGACGACGATCCGGCCGTTCTCGGTGACCTCCAGCCCGCTGGCGGCGGCGGTGGGGCTGACCGCGAACCCGGCCGTCCACACGGTCGCGTCGGACGCCACGGCGGTGCCGTCGGCGCACAGCACCCGCGCCGCTTCGACGGTCTCGACGACGGTGTGCTCCAGGACCGTGATGTCCAGCCGGTCGAAGGCCTGGCGCAGGTGGTCGCGGGCTCCGGGGGAGAGCCGGGCGCCCAGCTCGCCACGGGCGATGAGCGTCACCGACAGGCTGCGCCGGGATTCGGCGATCTCGGTGGCGGTCTCGATGCCGGTCAGCCCGTCGCCGACGACCAGTACACTCCCGCCTTCGCCCCGCCTGCCCAGGCTGTCCAGACGCTCGCGCAGGCGCAGCGCCGAGGGCCGGGCGGCGACGTCGAAGGCGTACTCGGCCACGCCGGGGACGCCGCCGTCGTCCCCGTGGCTGCCGAGCGCGTAGAACAGCGTGTCGTAGCCGAGTTCGCCGCCGCCCTCGGCGTCGGCCACGGCGACGACCTGTCGCCCGGGGTCGACGGCGGTGACACGGGCCAGGCGCAGCCGTATCCCCGTGCCCGCGAAGACGTCGACGAGCTGTGGGGCCTCAATCTCCTGGCCGGCCGCGAGCTGGTGCAGCCGCAGCCGCTGGACGAAGTCCGGCTCGGGGTTGACCACGGTGATCTCGGTGTCCGCCGGGGACAGCCGCCGGGCCAGGTTCCCCGCCACGTAGGCCCCGGCATAGCCGGCGCCGAGAACGACGATGCGGTGCTTCATGAGTAGCTCCTGTCGGTTCGCTTGCCTTCGGTGATTGAGCGGGACAGCACCCGGATTGCTGACAGGAACCACATGTGACATGGGTCACATGGAGAGAGGGGGGCTCGGTCGATTAAGCCGGGAAGTCCCTCATCGTGTCTGCGTGCGTGCGTGCGTGCGTGCGTGATCGGTCGGCGGCGCTGGCAGATGTGCGGGGGCGGGGCACGGCGGCGACCGGCCCCAGGTCGAGGCGCTTGTCCATGTCCAGGCGAAAGGTGCTCGGCCATCAGCGCCTTCATGAAGGAGTGGCCGACGCGGGAGCGGACGGGGGTGCCGCCGTGCTCGCGGATGATCTCCACGGCTGCGGCGGAGGTGATGACGTTGTGGACGATCGCCGAGCCGAGGTCCTTGGCCGGCTCGCGGGCGGCGACCAGGCCGACGATCGCCAAGGGGGAGACGGCCTGGCCCTTCTCTCAGGGCCACCACACACCGACCCGCCCGCACCCGGCGGGGTCTGTACAACCGAGAGTCGGGCCACGTGACCTGGGTGTGTTCCTTCGGGGGACCACCGTCCGGGACCTGCCGCATACCCGGAGGTGAGCACCCGTCCGGTGACTTCTCTGGAACCCGCCGCCCCGGTTGCTCCAGAAACGACAGGTCAAAAGACTCCCCAAGAAGAAGCGCACCCCAGTCGCGCTGCTTCGCGCCCCCAGCTCGCGTGATCTGCGCCAATCATGTGTGGGGGCATGGTGACGTATATCCGATGACCGGAACGTACGGGCGCCAATTCTCGCTGCTCAAGGCGCCGGCGCTGTTGGCGCAGATGTTGTGGATCGCGGCCTCGACGTTCAGGTCCCAGACGGTGGCCACTCCGTCGTCGGTGGCGGCGGCCAGGGTGTGGCCGTCCGGGCTGAACGCCAGCACGGACACCGGTCCGGTGGCGACGGTCAGCGGTTCGCCGATGGCGGTGGGGCGGTTGGGGTCGGTGACGTCCCACAGTTTGATGGTGCCCACGCTGGTGTGGCCGGCGGCGGCCAGGGTTTTGCCGTCGGGGCTGAACGCGACCGACCCGAGGTTGCCGCCGGGCATGGTCAGGGGCTGGCCTCTGGGGGTGAGGTGGTTGGGGTCGGTGCTGTTCCACAGGGTGATGATGCCGATGCTGTTTCCGGTGGCCAGGGTGTGGCCGTCGGGGCTGAACGCCACCCAGGTGCTGGTGCGGGTGGGTTGGGGTATCGGTTGGCCTACGCGGACGTTCTCGTGGAGCTTCGCGGTCCACAACCCGACCTCGTGGGTGCTGGCGTCGCCGCCGGTGGCCAGGATGCGGCCGTCGGGGCTGAAGGCGATGGATTGGATGGATCTCGTGTGATCGTTATGGATGCGGTCGGCATACGTGGGCTTCGCGGGGTTGGTGACGTCCCAGAGTGCGATGCCGCCGGACTCGTACTTGTCTCCGGCTGCGGCCAAGGTGTGGCCGTCCGGACTGAACGCCAGGGAGAAGATCTGCCCGTCGGCCCCGGTGAGCGGCTCCCCGAGGAGAACGGGGTGGTTGGGGTCGGCGGTGTTCCACAGGGTAACGCTGCCGCCGCTGTCGCCGGCGGCCAGGGTGCGGCCGTCGGGGCTGAACGCCACCGCGGTGACCATCTGGGTGGGGCCGGTCAACGGCCGGCCTCTGGGAGCGGGGTGGTCGGGGTCGGCGGTGTTCCACAGACTGACGGTCCGGTTCGCGTTTCCGGCGGCCAGGGTTCGGCCGTCCGGGCTGAACGCGACCGATGTCAAAGGGCCGCCCGCACCGATCAGCTGGGTCGGTGGCAGGTGCCACAGATCCACGTCGCCGTCAGCGTTTCCGGCGGCCAGGGTACGGCTGTCCGGGCTGAACGCCACGGCGTTGACGCTGCCGCCGCGGCCGACCAGCGACCGCAACGGGGCGATGTCGGTGACGTCGGTGACGTTCCACAGGTGGACGGCGTGGTCGGCACCGCCGGCGGCCAGGAGGTGGCCGTCGGGGCTGAACGCCACCGACACCACGGCCTGGGCGGACCCCGTCAGTGGCTTGCCCAACGGAGCCGGGCCCTCAGGGTCGGTGACGTTCCACAGGTGGACGTCGAAGTCCACGGCCCCGGCGGCCAGGGTGTGGCCGTCGGGGCTGAACGCCACCGAATTGACCTCGCTGCCGACGTTCAGAGGCTGCCCCCGGCGGGTCGGGTGGCTCGGGTCGGCGGTGTTCCACAGGCTGATGGTGCCGGTGTCGTTGTCGTGGCAGGCGGTCGCCAGTGTGCGGCTGTCGGGGCTGAACGCGAAAGGACCGGAGGGGAAGCAGGTGTCGAAGGGCTCGCCGACTGAGGTGACGTCATCGGGGTGGGTGACATTCCACAGGGTCATGACTCCGGTGGACCGTTCGGCGGCCAGGGTGCGGCCGTCGGGACTGAACGCCAGCGCGTGGATGGAACTGAAAGAGTCCCAGGGGCTCACGCCGGAGCTCGTCGGCCGGCCCAACAGGACCGGGTGACTGGGGCTGGTCAGGTTCCACAGGTCGACGAAGCCGCCGGAGCCGTCGTTGCCCCTGTTGCTGGCATGGCCGCCGACAGCCAAGGTGCGGCCGTCCGGACTGAACGCCACGGACAGGATCGAGTCGACGGACGCATCCTCGGGCAACGGCGCGCCCAGCGCCACCGGGTGGCTGGGGTCCGAGACGTTCCACAGCCGGACGATGTTCTGATAGACGTATCCGGCGGCCAGCGTGTGCCCGTCGGGGCTGTAGGCCGCGGTGTAGACCGAGCCCTTCGAGCCTGGCAGCCGGATGTCCAGCGGCGTGTTCTCGGTGGTGATCAGCCGGGAGGTCGCCTCCGGGGTCGGCTCCATGCGGTAGGCGACCAGGGAGAGTTGTGCGGACAGTGAGGGATCGGTGGGCGCCAACTGCAACGATGCTGAGGCGACGGCGGCGGTGATGGCCTTGTCGCGAGCTTCCGCGGCGCGGGTGTTCTGCACGAATGCGAACGCCGCGGCCGTTGAGGCGACCACGGCCAGCGCCGTGATGACTGCGACGGCGGACCGCCGAAGTCGCTGCCCGCGCCGCTGCTGGCGCCGGGCGGTGGCCAGGAACGCGCCGGCCACGCCGCTGAGGTCCGGCCCGTGCTTCTCGGCCCAAGCCAGCGCGTTCTCCAGGCGGTTGCCGCGATACAGCGCGCCTGGCTCCCGGCCGGCCTGTTCCCATGCGGCGGCCGCCTCTTCCAGGTCCTGTCGGACCAGGTTGCCGTCCCGGTCCTGCTCGATCCACTTCCACAGCCGCGGCCAGGAGCGGATCAGCACCTCGTGTGTGATCGTCACCGCGTCCTGATCGCGGGTCAGTAGCCGACCGCGGGTGAAGTCGTCCACGACCACCTTGGCCGACTCCGGGTCCGGCGCGTGTCGCAGCAGATCGTCGTACCGGACGCGGCGGCGGGTGTCGTCGGCGTCACGTCCCAGAATGACGAGCCGCAGGAACACCCACCGCGCCGCGTCACGGCACGGCGGCGGGAGCGCGTCGAACAGGCGGTCCGCCGTGTTGGCAAGGGCGCGCTGGATCCCGCCGGTGACCCGGTATCCGTCCACGGTCAACCGGTGGCCGCTGCGCTGCTGCCAGCTTGCCCGCAGCGCGTGTGCCAGCAGCGGCAACCGGCCCGCAGCGCCCGTACCCGCCGGTCCTCCGACCGTCCCCAGGTCGGCCAGCAACACCTCGACCAGGCCGTCTTCGACCTCGAGCTCCACGTCCTCGGCGGGAAGGCGGATCGCCTCCTTGAGTTCGCGCTCGGTCATCGGGTCCAGCAGCACTGCCCCGCCCTGCAAGGCTGCCCGAAGCTGCGGATAGGACGTGCACGCGGCGTAGAAGTCGGCACGAAGGCTCAGTACCACCGCGGCACCGCCTGCAGGCTTGGCCAGAAGGTCCAGAACCTCGATGAACCACTGTCGCTCGGCCTCATCGGCGCACGCCGTGAAGACCTCCTCGAACTGGTCGACCACCACGGTCAGGCCGACCGCGTGACGCTTGCCGGCCGGTGCCGCCGCCTCGACTCCGGTCAGGCTGCGCAGATCCGCCACACACCGCGCGGGATCGGACTGCCAGGGCTCCGCCAGGCGCCGGGCATCCTCGGCATCGAGCCCTGCGGCGGCCGCCAGCGCCAGGGCCGGGGATGCCGTCGGGGTCAGCGTCAACCGCGGCCAGCTGCTCGATCCCGCCACGGGCAGCCGACCGTCATCCAGGGCCGGCAGCACCCCGGCCGCGAGAAGGGAAGACTTCCCCGAGCCCGACGGGCCGATCAGCATCAGCGGGCCGCCCTCGCGTATCCGGGCGTCCAACCGCTCGATGACCGTGTGGATCATCTGGTCCCGGCCGTAGAACCAGTCCTTGTATTCGGCCGCGAACGGCATCAGCCCCGGATACGGACACTGCATCTTTCGGGCATCGGGACCGGGGCGGCTACGGCGCGGCCCGTCGGGCTTGCGGATGACGGTGATGTCCCGGCCGGCTTGGTAGACACTTCCGCCGCCGCTCGCAGAAGCCTCGAACTTCATCGGCTGCCAGGCAGGTTGTCCGCCGGATGGCGTGCCGTCGTCCGGTTCGGTCACGCCGTCCCATCCTTGGTGACGGTCATGTCCCGGCCCGCCAGATAGGCGTCGCCGCCGCCCGAGACGTGTGCCTCGAGTGTGGTCGAGGTCGTGATCCGCTGTCCCGTCGGTCCGGCGTCGTGCGACTCCTGGAGGAACAGCGCACGAAGTTCGTCGATGACGTCCGGACGCATGGCGATCAGCCTGGCAAGCCGCGCCTGCCATTCGGCGACCAGCAGCCCTTGGAGTTCCACGCTGTCGCCGGCCTGCTCGGCCCGCAACAGTTCGCCGCGGGCCTCGACGAGTTCGGCTTCCACCCGCTCAGGATGCGAATGCCGCCACAGCGCCAGGACCGAGGCCTTGATCGCGGCCCAGCCGTCCGTCGTCAGTAGATCGATCAAGCGCGCCGCGGCGGCCGCCGCCAGGCCCCCGGCCGTGTCCAAGCCCATCTCCATGCTTCCTCCTTGCCGACTACTGTCCGTGGATCGGGATCGCGGTCAACGTCAGGTTGGAGGCGATGAACACGCGGTCGCCACCGACGGTCCACTTGAACCCGACGTCCGGCTGCCCCGGGTCGTTGTACTTCCACCGGGCCTTGCCCGTCGCCGCGTCGATGGCCCAGAGCGTCTTGGCCGCGTCGGTGACGAAGACTGTGTCGGCCGAACACTGCGCGTTCTTGCCGCCGATCCTGGAGGAGGCCTTGAACATGTTGGTCACGCCCAGCTCGCCGGATCCGATGAGCCTCGCCACCCATTTGACGGTCCCGTCGGCGGAGGCGAAGGCCGCCAGGTTGCTGCCCACCGGGACGTAGACCGTCGCGCCGTCCAGGCTCGCGAAGAGAGCGCCGAGCCGGATGTGGTCCCCGCTGTTCGCCTCGAACTGCTGATGCCACTTCTCCGCGCCGGTCGCCGCGTCGACGGCGAGGAGCGTGTCGCCGGCGGCGCCGGCGAAGAAGAACAGCCCGGCGGCATGGCACGTCAGCGGCCAACCGGTCCCGAAGTAGAAGGCAGCGTCTGCAATGGGTACCTTCCAGCCGCGGGCACCCTGCTTCCCGGCGTCGATCATCTGGACCTGGCCGGATTTGCCGACCGGGGTGCTTGAAGCCGCCAGCAGGTAGGGGCCCGACGGCGGCACCAGCACGTTGTTGATGTCCGTGCCCTTGACCGCCCACAGTCCCTTACCGGTCGCGCCGTCGAACGCCCGGATGTAGCCGGTCGTCTGATCCGAATTCAAGGATGAACGGGAGTGCACGGTCCCACACACGTACACGATGTTCCCACTGACCGCCACACTACTTGCGCTGTAGAACGGGGAATCGGCATCGTCACCGGGATCGGTCTGGGCCATGGAGGTCGCCCACTTCACCTTCCCGGTGGTGGCGTCGACCGCGGCCACCAGGTTGGATGCGTCCGGCGCCTCGCAGAGGTAGTAGAAGACTCCGGCCGCGTACGCCGTCGGGGACCTCATATCGCTCGACCCGAACGTGTTCTTGGTGTTCAGCGAGGGGAGCGCGTTCTTACCCGTCGAGGCGTCCAAGAAGGCCGTGGCCTTGTCCGTGATCACCATGACCACGTTGTCGGACGCTTCCAGGCACGTCGGCTGGTTCGGCCCGACGATCGTCCATGCCTTGGTCGCGTCCGGCCCGGCCAGGACGCTCGGGGCCGGTCCGTCCGAGGATGACGGCGACACTGTCGGTGTCGGAGACACCCCCGATGGTGAACCTGGCGGTTCCGGGGGCGGGAATCCACCGGCTCGGCCACTCGGTGCCGGCGACGAGCCCCCGGAGGACAAGATCGCGGCCGTGGCCCCGCCGCCGATCAGGACCGCGCCTCCAGCCAGACCGAAGATCAGTTTCCGGCGGCTGATCCGGCCGCCGGCCGCGCTCGACGGCATCGCGGCCGCGGCGGCGGCTTCGGCGATGTCGGCGGTCAACGCCGGTGGCAGCCAGTTGCCTTCGGGATCCGGCAGGCCCTGACGGTTCAGGTAGTCGACGAGTTGTCCCGCGGTGGGCCGGGTCGACGGATCCGGGTACAGACAGCCGCCGATCACCTCGCGCAGCGACGGCGGCAGGACGGCCGTCACCGTTTCCAGCTCGGCGATACGCGTCCGCGCATCCTCGGACTCACCTTCCCAGGTCGGTCCGCGTCCCGAGGCCGCGAACAACACGGTCGCGCCCAGGTCGAACATGTCGCTCATCGGTGACCTGGCGGCCTCCGCGGTCCCGGTGATCCCGAATGCGGCGACGCGGGGTCCGTCCGCCGCCAGCAGCACCGAGTCCGGCCCCACATCGCCATGGACCAGCCCGGCCGCATGGATTCGGGTCAGCGCCGCGGCCAGTCCGAGGGCGAGCCGTCGTAAGGCCGGTTCTGACAGCCGGCCGTATCGGTCCACAGCCTGCCGAAGCGGCAGTCCCGGAACGAACGCGGTCGCCAACCAGGGGGACGGCGCATCCGGGTCGGCGTCCGCAATCGGCAGGATGAAGTCCCCGGACACCGCCCGGCCCGCCGCGACATCGGTTCGGAACCGCTCCCGGAACTCCGGCACCGCAGCCGCCTCAGGCCGTACCACCGTGACCGCGACGACCCGCCCATCAGCCGAGCGCCCCGCGAAGATCTCGCCCGTACTGACCGTGCTCTCTCTTCCGAGCAGTGCGTACGGCCCGATCTGCTGAGGATCGCCGGCTTCGAGTTTCTTCAACTCCCCACCCCTATGCGAGATTGATCGTCTGATCGCGTGCCGCCTGGTACACGCTGCCCCCGTCGGACGCATGTGCCGTCATGGTCACCGTCGGTTCAGCGGCAGGCGCCGCCGCAGGCGACGCCGACCCGTGCCCGAGATCGGGCAGGAGAGCCGTCATGTCGGCGCACAGGCGCTCGAGTTCGTCCGCCAGGTGGGTCTCCGAGACGCGGAGGAACTGCATCCGCGCGAGATCCGCGATCTCGGACGGCAGCTCGGACACCTCGGGCAGCATGGTCGCATCCCCCAGGAGAACGGGGACGACGCGGTTTCCCGCCTGCAGGGCGGTCCCGATCTCCACGCGGACCCAGTCCTGGACCCGATCGAGGCGCCGTATCCCGTCGTCGCCACGGGCGTCGAGCCACGCCGGCCCGATGAGCACGAGCATGACCTCGCACTCGGCGGCCTGCCGCCGCAGGATCTCGGCGAAGTCGGCACCCGCCGGGATCGACCCGCCCGACTTGAAGATCTCGCCGGAGCCGAACCGGTCGGCCAGGGCCTGGTGGAGGCGGTCCCGCATCCACCGTGAATCCGCCTTGCGGAAGCTGAGGAACATACGCGGCATGGTCGTCGCCCCTTTCCGGGCCGCCCTGATGACGGGGTTCCACGTACCGTATCGGCGGGGCACCGGGTTGGGCGCATATTCGGCGTGAACTGAATAGCGAACGGACGTCCTCGCCGCCGTCGTTGTCTCACGCAGGCGCCGACTCATACTCTGGCTGGTATGGGCGACTTCGGCGTCGAACTGGCCAGGTTCCGAGCACAGCGGGGATGGACCGTGCGCGAGCTCGCGCGGCGCGCGAGTGTCTCCGAAGGGCAGATCTGCAACCTGGAGAGCGGGCGCCGCAACCCGACGCCGGCTGTCGCCGCGGCCTGCGACGCGGCCTGCGACGCCGACGGCGCACTCATCGAACGCGCCGAAACCGCGCGCCGCGGTGCATCGGCGGAGCGCCCCGTCGAGGTCGACTCCCTCGTCGCCGGGTACCGGCGGATCCTGGAGGAACTGAAGGACATCGGCAGATCCACCGGTCCCCGATTCGTGGACCCTTCGCTGCGGTCCATTTCGCGGATCCTGACCGACACCGCTTCACATGCCGGAGCCGGAGCCGACGGGCGTCACGAAATCTGGCTGCTGGCATCGAGATTCGCCGAGTACACGGGCTGGATGGCGCAGGAGGCAGGTAACTTCGCCGAGGCGCTACGCTGGACCGATCTCGCGGTCCGCTGGGGCGCGAACGGCGGCGACGAGACGATGGCCGCTTACGCACTCGTCCGCAAAGCGTTCATCGCCGAGCACCGCGGCGACGCCGCTGCCGCGATCAGCCTGGCCGGCCAGGCCGTCGGCCAGGCGGCGGCAACGCCACTGATCCGTGCCCACGCCGCGCGGCGCGAAGCCCAGGGGCACGCGTCCCTCGGCGACTACGAGGCCTGCCACGAAGCCCTGGAGCGGTCGCGGGACCACGCCCACGAGGACAACCGACGCGGAGCCCGCTGGGGCCCACGCATCGAGAACGGAAGCCCCCGCCTCATCGAGGCGTCATGCATGGTCAGCCTCCGCCGCTTCGAACAGGCCGCCGACCTGTTCGCCACCGAACTCGAGCGCCGCCCCGCAGTCCCGCCGGACAGCAACTCCCGCACCCGCTTCACGATCCGTCAGGCCACAGCCATGGCCGGCATCGATCGCCTCGATCAGGCGTGTCACGTCATCGAGGCACTCCTGCCCACTGTCCGGAGTCTGGACTCCGCCACCATCCGGGCAGACCTGGGCCGTTTCGTGGACCAGACGCGGACCCGTAGGGCCACGCCGGGCCAGCGGAACCTCGTCGAAGCCGCAGCCGCCGTCGCGGACGGCCGACGTCCGGCGCGTGCGGTGCGGCGCTGACGTGGTCGTCGGCCTCCGCCGATGTTCTCCTTCGCGGCGTGGTGGGCGTAGTTGTGCCGTTGCGCCGTCGAGGAGTCGCAGTGCTTCTTGGAGCTGTTCGTCGAGGGGGTGCGTTTCTTCCTGGGGGAGCCTTTGACCTGTGCTGCTCGATCAGTTCCCGGCGGATCGGTCGCGTCAGGGAGGGTGGGGAGGGTGGCCCTGCGGGGGCCAGTCTGGGCACGGTCTGGTTGCGGTGGGCCGGCGGGAGGAGGGTGGTGGGCATGGAGAAGAACACGCACAAGCTCGTCGTCCTGGTCGGCAGTGTCAGGGAAGGCCGGTTCGGACCGGTGGTGTCCGAATGGGTGGCCGGACAGGCGGCCGCCCATGGCGGGTTCGACGTCGAGGTGATCGACCTGGCCGAGGTGGACCTGCCGCTGGCCCTGCCCGCCGCCTCGCCGAAGTTCGCGGGCGCCGACTACCCCCGCCCGGCCGGGATGGCGAAGCTCACCGATGCCCTGGAGGGCGCGGACGCCGTCCTGATCGTCACACCGGAGTACAACCACAGCTACCCTGCCTCGCTGAAGGCCGCCATCGACTGGCACTTCACCCAGTGGACGGCCAAGCCGGTCGCCTTCGTGAGCTACGGCGGCGCGGCCGGCGGCCGGCACGCCGTGCTGCACCTGGAGAACGTGCTGACCGAACTGCACGCCGTGACCATCCGGGACGGCCTGGCGTTCCCGAACTACTTCACCGCCTGGACGGACGGCCGCCCGGATGACCCGCAGGCGCCCGGCTACGCCAAGGTCCTGCTCGACCAACTCGACTGGTGGGCAGGAGCGTTGAAGGCCGCCCGGGCCGCCGCCCCGTACCCGGCGTGAGCGGGGCGCAGGACATGGAATACGTGAAGCTCGGCACCACCGACCTGACCGTCAGCCGGATCGCACTCGGCTGCATGGGCTTCGGCGGCAGCGGCCGGGGCCACAACCCCTGGGCGCTGGACGAGGACGCCGCCGCGCCGCTCTTCCGGCGGGCCGTGGAACTCGGCATTACCTTCTGGGACACCGCCAACGTGTACGGCGGCGGAACCTCCGAGGAACTGGTCGGCCGCGCGGTGCGGCGCTACACCCGCCGCGACGACGTCGTCCTCGCGACCAAGGCGGGCCTGCCGATGCATGACGGTCCGGGCGGCTCCGGGCTGTCCCGGCGGGCCATCCTGGAGCAGGTCGACGGTTCGCTCGCCCGCCTCGGCACCGACCGTCTCGACCTCTTCCAGCTGCACCGCTTCGACCCGGCGACCCCGGTCGAGGAGACCGTGGCGGCCCTGGCCGAGGTGGTCGCGGCGGGCAAGGTCCGCTACGTCGGCGCCTCCTCGATGTGGGCCTGGCGCTTCGCGAAGCTGCAGTACACCGCGGCCCGGGACGGCGGCCCCGCCTTCGTGTCGATGCAGCACCAGTACAGCCTGGTGCAGCGCGAGGAGGAGCGGGAGATGTTTCCGCTGCTCGCCGACCAGGGGGTGGCCGGCCTGGTCTGGTGCCCGCTGGCCTCGGGCCGGCTGGCCCGCCCGTACGCGCAGCAGACCGCCCGCTCGGCCGGGGACCCGGTCGCCGGACGGTTCTTCGCGGACGTCGACCGGCCGATCGTGGACGCCGTCCGGTCCCTCGCCGAGACCCGCGGCGTGCCGATGGCACAGGTCGCACTGGCCTGGGTACTGCGCAACCCGGTCGTCGCCGCCCCGATCGTCGGCGCGACCCGCCCGGGCCACCTCGACGACGCCGCGGCCGCCCTGCGGCTGCACCTCACCGACGCAGAGGCGGAGAGCCTGGAAGCGCCGTACACGCCCCGGCTGCCGACCGGGTTCTGAACGGGCCCGCGGTGCGGGGACGGCCGTGGGGGGGCACCGTGCGGGGACGGCCGTGCCGCACCGGGGAGGGGGCGGCGGGCCCCCGGGCCGTGCGGTCGTTCCGCGGTGGAGTTCAGAGCGTGAGGTAGGCCAGCCCGCCGAGCCCGGCCAGTGAGCAGTACCAGGCGAACGGCTTCAGCGTGTGCGTCTTGAAGTACTTGCTGAGGAAGTGCACGGCCGCGTACCCGCCGACGAAGGCCAGGACGCTCGCGACCGGGACCTGCGCGCCGAGGTCGGCACCGTACGCGGCGATCAGCGAGGGCAGTTCGAACAGGGCGGCGGACCCGATCACGGGTGCCGTGAGGAGGAACGCGAAGCGGGCCGAGTCCTCGTGGGACAGGCCGTTGAGGATGCCGGCGCCGATGGTGATCCCCGTGCGGCTGATCCCGGGCAGGAAGGCGGTGATCTGCGCCGCCCCGATGCCGACCGCCTGCCAGTAGCTCAGCTGGACGATTCGGCGGTCCGACTGTCCCTCGGCGGAGAGGTGCTCGTCGCCTGCGGCGACGTACGGCTGTGCCCGTCGTCGACCGGAACCGTCGCGCCGGAGCAGTTCGACGCCGAACAGCATGAGGCCGTTCACGGTGAGGAAGACGGCAGCGGGGACGGGCCTGCCCAGCGCGGCCTTGAACACCCCGCTGAGGGCCAGCCCCGCGATACCGACGGGCGTGGCGCCGGCGATCACCAGCCAGGCGAGGCGCTGGTCCGGTTCGCGGATCATCCGGCGGCGGACCGAAGTGCACAGGCCCCGCGTGATCCGCGCCCAGTCCTGCCGGAACCTGATCACCAGCGCCAGGGTGGTGGCGAGGCGCAGTCCGACCAGGATGCCCAGGTACGGCGAGCCCGGCGCGGACACGTCGAGGTCGTGTCGCCAGCGCCCGCCGACCAGCGCGGGCAACAGGATGCCGTGGCCGAGGCTGGAGACCGGGAACAGCTCGGTGACACCTTGCAGCAGGCCGACACCGACGGCCTCGGGATAGGTCAGGACGGACATCTTCGACGACTTTCGCAATCGGCGGGAGGCCCGTGCACGGCCTCCGCACGAGGGTGACGCCGCTTCCCCCGTCCCTCGGCGGAGCGAGGTTACTACAAGATGATCTACATGATTCGTCGGCTCCCCTGCGGCCGGCACCTTCCCGGTGGCCGAGTTGACGCCCCGACAGCGACCGCTGATGACGACCACCTACGCGCACCGCCCTCCCTCCCCACCCCCCGCCCCAGGCCCGACACCCTCCGCCCCGGGCCCGGCACCGCCCGCCGGCTGAGCCCGGATGGTTGATCCCAGGGGGCCTCCGTCGTCTGATCAGCCCGACCTCCGGTCCGCCCGGTGCCCTGCGTGTGCGTCGGGGCCTACAACTGCTCGAAGTGGAAGGAGCGGATGAAGCAGTCGCGGGGTTGGCCGATCGCGAACAGGACGCAGTCGAGGACGGACCGGGCGGTCAGCGGGTCGTCCGCCGTCCGGGAGGCACGGTCCCAGGTGGAGTGGAGCGGATCGCCGTCCGTGAAATCCGGCGGGTAGAGCGAGATGACCCGAATGCCCTCGGGGCGGAGCCGGTGAGAGAGGACGTCGGCGAAGCCGGCCTGGGCGGCCTTGGCCGCGTAGAACGCAGGATGCGCCCGAGACCGGTGGTTCCGGGCCTCCGCGGCCGAAGAGACCACGTTGACCACATCTGCGCCCTCAGAAGCGCGCAGCAGGGGCAGGAAGTGCTTGACCGTCAGCAGGGTGCCGGTGGCTCCGGAAGCGACGGTGTCGGCGATCGCTTCGTCGTCGGCGTCCCACAGGTCAGGGCCGTCCAGGTACCGGGCGCCATTGTTGATCAGCACATCCACCTGGGCGGCGTGAGCGGCGACCCCCTCCGCGAAGCCCCGTACGGTGGCCGCGTCAGCCAGATCACAGCAGAACGCGTCCACTCGCGCACCGCTGTCGGCCGCCACTTCCTCGGCCGTCTTCCGCGCGGCAGCCAGAGTGCGGGCGGAAACGAACACACGCGCACCCATCCGGCCCGCGTGCAACGCCAGCGCCCTCCCGAACCCACGCCCGGCCCCGGTCACCACCACGGTCTTCCCGGCGAGATCCATGCGCGTACCTCCTTCGACCTTCTCGTGTTGATCATGGTCAGCGTAACCGGGGCGTCGCGGACGAGACCGATCAGGAATCGAGAAGCCCCGGCCGCCCGGCCGCCCGTAGCGTGACGGACATGGGAAACAACGAAACCACCGCGTCCACCGTGTCCACCGCGTCCCTCGCGTCCGTCACCCTCGAGGTGGCCGACCCCGGGGCCGCCCACCGCTTCTACACCGCCTTCGGTGTGGACCGGCACGTTCGCCTGCAGAAGTCCGAGGCGCCGTCCACCGGGTTCCGTGGCTTCGCCCTGGCGCTCACGGTGTCCCGGCCGGCCACCGTCGACGCCTTCCTCGCCGCCGCCGTGGGCGCCGGCGCCACCGTGCTCAAGCCCGCGGCGAAGTCGCTGTGGGGCTACGGCGGCGTCGTCCAGGCGCCGGACGGGACGGCCTGGAAGGTCGCGACCTCGGCGAAGAAGGACACCGGCCCGGCCACCCGCGAGATCGACGACGTCGTCCTGCTGCTCGGCGTCGAGAACGTCAAGGCCACCAGGGACTTCTACGTCGGCCGGGGCCTGACCGTGGCCAAGAGCTTCGGCGGCAAGTACACCGAGTTCGCCTCCGGCGAGATCGGCGAGACCGGCGCCGTCAAGCTGGCGCTGTACAAGCGCCGCGCCCTGGCCAAGGAGGTGGGCGTCCCCGTCGACGGCACCGGCTCGCACCGCATCGTCCTCGGCAGCACGGCGGACTCGTTCGCAGACCCGGACGGTTTCGTCTGGGAGGCCGTCGTGCCGGTCGCTGAGGCTTCGTCCGCGCGGGCCTGACCCGCCACCGCCCGTCGTCGCGTTGCTCGGAGGAGGCGGCGGCGTCAGGCTCGGCGGGCAGAGGCTGTGAGCCGGTCGGCGAGCGCGATGACAAGGTCTCGGAGTTCGTCCGGTCGCTCAATGACGAACGGCCGGTCCAGCGAGGCGAGTACCGGAGGCAACCAGTCGAGCCGCTCTGCTCTCAACTCGACGTGGAACCAACGCTCGGCGTGCGGATCCGTGCCTTCCGCGGGGCCGGGGGACTCCTCCACCATCGCGACACTGGCGGGAAGTCGGGCGCGGATCTGTTCGACTGTCCCATGGATCCGCAGCGTCACTTCGTACCGGTAGGCGGCCTTGGCGAACCCTGACAGGACGCGCTGTGCCGGATCGAGTGCGGCAGGCGGCTCGAACGAACCCGGCAGGGTCCTCGCGTCCGCGATGCGATCGAGCCGGAAAGTCCGGTCCTCGCCGATCTCGGGATCGGTGCCGGTGACGTACCACCGGCCCGCATGGGTGACGATCCCGTACGGGTGCAGCGTGCGTTCGCTCCGTCGCCCTTCTCGGGCGGTGTATCTGATCGAGACCGGGCGGCGATGGCGTACCGCATCGGCGATGGTGAGCAGCACCCCCGTCTCCGGGGTGGCCGACTCGCCGGGCCCGGTCGTGAAGGCGAGGGATTCCATGACGGCGTCGAGCCGACGGGCGAGACGCTCGGGCAGTGCCCTGCGGATCTTGGCCGCTGCCGTCTCGCCCGCAGTTCCGGCCGCCGTCAGTAGCCCCGTCCTGCGGCCGGCGACGAGGCCGAGCAGCACGGCGAGCGCCTCGTCGTCGTTGAGCATGAGGGGAGGCAAGCGGTACCCGGGGGCGAGCCGGTACCCGCCGTAGCGGCCACGGACCGACTCCACGGGGATGTCGAGGTCGACCAGGTGGTCCACGTACCGCCGCACGGTGCGCCCGTCGACGCCGAGCCGGTCGGCGAGTTCGGCCACCGTTCTGAGGCCCCCCGACTGCAGGAGTTCCAGGAGGGTGAGCACGCGGCTGGTAGGTCGAGCCATGTTTACGAGCCTAGCGTTGATACCGGACCGATTCTGTCCACTATGTGCCCTGGCGTTCGAGGTGCAACGGCTTCAGCAACCTGTCGAGAAGTTCGCTCGCTGAGCGATTGCCGACTGACCTCTACGGGCTGTTCGCCCGGCAGGCGCCTCATGCCACCCGGTCGGGACGTGGTTGAAGCCGGGCGCTGAGGACGTTCTCGGCGAGGAGATCGGCTCGGTCCATGCCCGCGCCGAGCTCTTCGGCGAGACGGTAGAAGAGCCCGCGCAATCCCAGCGGTCCGAGCTCTCCGGTGTCCGGTCGGGCGCCCAGCGCCAGCAGAGCGGAGTCGAAGCGGTGAGGTTCCCGGCCGGTGCGGTGCCGGGGCTCGATGCCCAGGAGGGTGTGCAGACCTGTCACCAACTGCCCGTTCTCGGCGTAGCGGAAATCCACGAGCGGTTTCTCGTTGGCGTGCAGGGACAGTGCTGCCGTCCCTGCCGACACCTCGCCGAGCAGGTCGTCGTCCTCGACGCACAGCCAACTGCCGTGCTCCCACACCCACGCCCACGACCCGTATCGGCCGGCGGTCACCACGTAGGCGTCGTCCTCGTAGAGGAGGTCGTCGAAGTCCTCGTCGAACTCCTCCTGTGTCCGCTCGGCGAGCGTGGCCGGGTCCGCCCCCATCCGCTCCAAGAGCTGTCGTGCCGTGAGGTCACGGGCAAACGTGACGCTCAACAGCGGCAGGTCCGCCCCGTACATCCAACCCAGGCCACTCATCCGTACTCCCCCTTGCGGCGATCGACGTTCTCAGGCTAGCCAGCCGGTACGACAGGTCGGCCTCCGTGCTGCCGAGGACGGAGCGGCGTCCGGGTTCCCTTGACCTTTTCGCCCTGCTGAGCGGCAGGGGCGGCGGGCGCCGGCCACGCGGTGGTGGCCGGCGCCTCGGGTCGTCCGGGGGGTGCGGTCCGGTCCTACGTCGTGGCCGCTGACGTGGCCTCTGCCGTGGCGGTGCGCCAGGTGCTGACGAGGCCGGCGGCCTTGGCCTCGAAATCGGGGTCCCGCCAGATGCCCGGGAGACCTATCAGCACCGGCAGGATGTCGATGCCGCTGACCCGGTGCGTAATCCGTACGATGTCCGGGGCGTTGGCGCGCCCGTTCTTCTTCATCACCTCGACGTTCGTGATGTCCGCCCAGGCGAACCGCTTGCGGCGGCCCCACGGGGGGGTCCACCACAGCTCGTTCTCGTCGAAGCTCACGCTGGTGAAGACGGCACGCAGGTGGGCGGTGCCGATGACGGCCATCACGGGGACGAACAGGATCGCGACCAGAGCGGTGCGTTCGTTCAGGGGCCGGCTGAGGGCGAGGTACAGGAAGTAGGCCGAGCCTGCCAGGAAGAGCGGTCCGCTGATCCACTGGCGCCGCTGCTGCGCGGGGGTGAGGCGGTGGGTCGTGTGTTTCACCTGCGGATTCTGGCACCACCGGCGGACCTGAGGAAGCGTCACTCCGGCGCCGCCAACCGGGTGCGCGCGGGGGCTTGCACGGGGGCTTTGCGCGGTGCGGGGCCCGACCGGCCGTCCACCGGCCCCAGGGACAACGACCGGTGATCGGCTGGGCGAGACTTCTCTCATGAGAGTCAGATGCCTGCAGATCATCCACCCCGCGGCCGACGTCCCGGTCACGGAGTTCGAAGGGATCCGGGTGGGCGGTGTCTACCCGGTGCTGGAGATGGTCACCTACGACATCGACTGCCAGATCCGCGTGCTCGGGCCCGGTACGCCCGACCCCGGACTCCTCTGGGACCCAACCGGCTTCGAGACGGTGGACACCCGGATACCGCCCGGCTGGACCCTGGTCATCGCCGACGGCCGCACCCGCCTTTCCGACGCCCGCTGGCAGCGCCCCGGATTCTGGACCGACTACACCCGCGGCGATCCGCAGGCCCTGGCCGACTACCAGCACGTGAAGCGCGAACTCCTTGCCGCCGCCCCACCGACCGAGAACTGACCCCTGTCCCCGGGTGCCCCGGCCCGGAGCCGCTGAGTAGGCGTCTCTCTGCCGACCTTGATCGTTTCCAGGGTCACCCAGGGTGCTTCGGGAGGTGGAGGGCGGCGAGTCGTGGCAGTCGACGGTGCATCTGCTCAGCGTCGTCGAAGTCGAAGTCCTCGCCCATGTCCGTCTCCACCCGCTCACGAGCGTGAGCGTTCCAGTACTCGTTCCATGCCTCGTAGAAGTCCTCGTCATCGCCGGGGAGCTGCTGGAACGCGTAGGCGGCCGAGTAGTTGACCACCTCGTAGAACAGAAGAACGTCGTCGTCGTGTTCCGCTGCGGATGCGACGACGAGGGGGTGTTCCGCGAGGACATCGGGGTTGAGGGCAATCCGCTCGTACCAGGCTCGCCCCTGGGCGATCACTCCCGCGCGGAAGTCGATGAAGCTGTCGTCCGAGCAGCCGCCGCCGATGAGGTACGCCGCTGCCCAGATGTCCCAGCGATAGAGAGCGCCATGGAGTTCGTCGAATCGCTCCTGGTACTCCAGGACCTCGCACTTCGAGCGGGCGGCCAGCAAGCCGACCAGTGCCTGGTCGAAGGTGCCGCCCTCCTCGGCCTGCGAGCGTGCGGTCTCGATGAGGCGCCAGAACTCATCCGTTTCCATGATGCGGCACTCTGCCACCCGGGTACGACAGCCGGTCCTGCGAAGCGACGGGGATCTTACCTATCGGTACGTTACCGGCGGCAGCACGACCGACGGCGCCCCGCTCGTCCAGGAGAACTGCGCGAACGGGGGCCAGGGCCAGCTGCGGACGCTCTGCGACAACGGCATGGTGATCAACGCCGCCAGCGGCCTGCTGTTCGGCCTGAAACACTGGCCCGAAGCCGACCATCCGGGCTCCGGAGACTAGTTGACGCAAAGTCAGAACCACTACGACAGAACGGCGTTCCGCTGACAGCAGCGTCCCGAAGACCTGACGGCCACTCGCACCGGCCGTGCGGGCGGCCGGTGCGGGGCGGTCGGACTTCCTCGGCGGCGCTTGCCCCGAAGACTCCGAGACTTCGGGAGTCCGGGAGTCCGGGACTCCGAGACTCCGAGAGTCCGTCAGGCTTCAGGCCCGATCCCGGCAGAACCGGTGAGGTCGGCCACCACCAGCTCGGCCGCCCGCACCGGGTCCCCGTCGGCGCGGGTGAGCAGTGAGGCCAGGTCGTACTCTGCGTCGACCGCCTCCCGGTGGGTCACTTTCATCCAGTGCACCGACTCGTAGCGCGGTGAGCTGAGCGCTGCGCCGATGTCGGGGCGCAGCCGCTCCAACTCCACGACGACCGTCCAGGCGTCGTCCTCGATCCGGGCCCGCCGCACCGGATCGCAGGCCGCGATGGCCCGGTCGGTTCCGGGCGGGTCGAGCTCACAGGCGGCCAGAGCCGGTAGGAGTTCGGGGACGCCCAGGATCTCCGCCGCGTCCAGGGCCAAGTCGTGGAACCAGTCGTCGGAGTCCAGCAGTTGCGCGATCAGTGGGACGGCCCGTCGGTCGTGCCGTCTGGCCAGCCCTCGCGCACCCTCACCTCGGACCTCGCCGTACTCGTCGGTGGTGCACCTCCACAGCGCGTCCCTGATGGCGGTCGTGTCCTGCTCCAGCTGGAATCCCAACGTGAAGGCCGCCCAGTTGCGGACCTCGGGGTCCTGGTCCCGGGTGAGCCGGATCAGCGCCCGGACATCGGGCCCGTCGGGCAGTCCGCTGTTGACGACGGCGATGTCCGAGGCGACCTGACGCCGCACCTCGGCGTCCTCGTGTCCGGAAAGCCCTACCAGCACGGGAAGGGCGCGCGGGTCCTGCGCCCGGCCCAGGCCGCAGACGAGGGAACGCAGCACGCAGGCCTCCGTCTCCACCTCGGCCAGCGCCATCAGGGCGGTTGCCGCCTCGCCACGCAGAGCCTCGTGCTCGCCGGCCGCGTTTCCCACCAGATCGCAGCCCACCTTCCGCTCCAGGACATCGGCCGACCCCAACAACGCCAACCCGCAGCGCAGCGCGGTCTCCCCGCTCTCCCCCTTCACCGCCTCCCAGACCAGATCCCAGTAGGCGTGCACGTCGTGGTCCGCCTCCGAGGCCTGCGCCACTCGCGCCGCAGTCATCAAGCGCCCCGCCGGCCCCGCCGCATTGTCCATGTGCGCATCCTGCCCGAAGAGCCTGGTGCCGGGCACTGGATTTCACGTGCTGCTGCTCAGGGTTCACAGACAAGCACGGGCGCATCGGGTGACTACGGCCCCGGCGGTTCACCGTCGCCCCGGACGGCCGGGTCAGCCGTTTCGAGACCGGCCAGGCCTGAGCCCTGAGCCGGACGGTTGGTCAGTCAGTCAGTGTCCGCCCGGCGACCGGCGACCGGCGAAGGCGCGGAAGCGCCGGCCGGCGGGTGAGGCCGGCCGATCCTGGTGCCAGACCAGGCCGATGCCGCGGAACGCGTCGGGGTCGGTGAGCGGCACCAGCCGCACACCGGGCTCGGCGTGCCCGCGGCCCCCAGCGGGGACGACGGCCACGCCGAGCCCGGCCCCGACCATGCCGCGGATCGTGGCCACCTCACCGGCCTCCATGACCACCGACGCCGTGACGCCGGCCCGGTGGAGGATCTCGCAGGTGATCTGCCGCAGCCCCACCGCGTGGCGCATGATGATGACCCGCTCGTCCGTCAGCTCGGCCAGTCCTACCGCCGGCCGGTCCGCCAGCCGGTGGCCGTCCGGGACGGCGAGCTGCAGCCGTTCCTGACACAGCGGCAGCCAGCCCCACTCGGCGCCGGACGGCCGCGGCCCGGTGACGCCCAGCTCGGCGGAGCCGTCCCGGAGCAGGTCCGGCACCGCGGTCGCGGACTCCTGGTGCAGGGTGAACCGGGCGGCGGGCGACTTCCGCTGGTAGGCGCCGAGCAGCTCGGGCAGCAGCCAGCCGCCCAGCGAGTGCAGGTAGGCCAACCGCAGGGTGTCGGTGGGCGGTTGCAGCAGGGCGGCGATCCGGTCCTGGGCGGTGTCCAGTTCGTCCAGCGCCCGCCGGACGTGCCGGCGGTAGACCCGGCCGTACTCGTTGAGCCGCAGCCGGTGCCGGTCCCGGTCGAACAGCCGGGTGCCCACGCGTCGTTCCAGCCGGCCGATGGCCCGGGAGAGCGTCGACTGCGAGGTGCCGAGCAGGGCGGCGGCATCGGTGACGTGCTCGGTCTCCGCCACGGCGAGGAACCAGCGCAACTCTTCCACGGTCATGACGGGATTATGCACACGGTGCATGAACCCCAGGTCGGGAGGGCATTTCCGTTTGCCCGCCGCCTGTCGGATGCTGGACCCACGGGCGCCCGACCGACAGGACAGCACCACCACCCACACCACTTCCGGAGGACCGTCAGATGTCCACTACTCCCAGCACCGCCACGCGCACCAACACCGCGCTCGCCGAGCAGTTCCGCACCGTCCTGGGCACCGCCGACTGGGAGCTGTTCCGCTCCCTGCTCACCGACGACGCCACGTGGACGCTCCCCGGCAGCAACCGGATCTCCGGCGAGGCGCGCGGTGCGGACGCCGTGGTCGAGCGGATCCGGCTGATCGCCGGCTACGGCGTGAACTTCGACCTCCAGCACGTCCTGGTCAGCCGGGACAACTTCGCGCTCTCGGTGCACAACACCGCCGAGCGCGACGGACGGGTGCTCGACGAGTACCTGGCCACCGTCTGCTTCGTGCGGGACGGGCGGATCGGCGCGATCGAGACCTACCTCTCGGACGTGCCGGGCATGGACGCCTTCTTCGTCTGACTCCTTCGTCTGATTTTCTCCGTCTGAGGCCCTCCCGCGTGACCCGGGCGGCCGGACTCCCGGCCGAGCGCAACGCCTCGGCGCTACTCAGCCGATTGTTGAGTACGTTCGCTCATGAGCCCTGCCCAAGTGCTTCCTATCGTGACGTGCATGGACACGGAATCGGCTCCCATCAGTTCTTCGACCTCGGTGAACCCGCGGCGGGCCAGAGGCTGCGGGATCGCGACGGTCGTCCTCACCGTCCTGGCCGTCCTGGGAGCCGTGGCACTGGCCGAGTTCGAGAAAGGCCTGGCCGGGGACGCGCCCCCCGAACGCCCTTCCGGAAGCGCGTCCGACCCCCTCCGCCCAGGCGCAGCCACCCACTACGACGACGGCCTGACGATCACCGTGAGCCCACCGCACCGGGAATCCGACGACACCTACAGCTTCACCGTCACCTACGACAACGGCACCGACGAGGAGCTGCGCCCGGGCGGGACATCACCGGACACCAGCATCGGCACGAGCGGCTCCGCCCCCATCGTGGTCCACGCGGGGACAGCCCTCGCCCCCGACATCCCCGGCTGGGGCGTGACCGTGCTGGACCGGGCCGGCTCCGCATCCGTCCTCATGCCGCCTCTCGGCAAGGACCAGAAGCGCACCGTGCCGGTGCGGGTCAAGCCCGACAAGGAAGGAAGCTTCGTCACGGTGGAGGTCACCCCGACGTCCGCCGGATACCGCGAGACCGCGTACTGGCAATTCGACCTGAGCTGACCGCACGCATGAAGGCCGCTGCCCTCACGGGGCAACGGCCTTCCGTGCTGCTCACACGAGGCGGTCCCCGCGCCTTCGGGGGCGTTGGGCGCTGTGAGGGATCGTCATTGATGGTGGCCCGAGCGGGCAGCGTCGTGTCTCATGTGACGGGGGCTCAGGGCTCGGCCACTTCATCTCGCCGTGGATCCAGCGCGTCGCTCATGGCGTGAGCGAGCGAGGCGATACGCCGCACGCAGCAGCTCACGGATGGCCGCTTCGGTACGCGAGCCCGGATTCACCACTGCCAGCCAGCCGGCGGTGCCGTAGACGGGGTGCGCGAGCACGGTGTCGGTGGCGCTGGGGTCGGGCTCGGTGCCGGCCGGTTCGCGTGGTGCGTGACCGGTCCACCGGATGAACGCTTCCTTCCCGGCGGAGATGTTCACGCGGAAGGTGTCCGGCCGGTCCAGACGCGATGCCTCGTCGCCGGGATGGTCCTTGGTCACGACCGTCGCGAAGGGTTGGGTCGTGGTCGGGGTGACGCCGTCAGGTGCGTAGTAGAAGAACGTGTCGCCCCAGCTGATCTCCGGCGAGCCGTCGCCGGGTGCCGGCCTCATGGTCAGGACGCCGTCGAGGCCGTCCACGAAGCTGATGATCTCGTCCATGGTCATGTGCTCCAGCGTTACATTGAGGTGCTTGTGGAGGCTTTGAGGCTGACACTGAGGAGGTTCAGGATGTCAGGTCTCAAATCGGGGGACTTGCGCACCGTCGATGTCGCGCGGCGTGTCGGGTACTCGGTCCAACAGGTTCGCAATCTCGAGCGGGACGGTGTGCTCCCGCCGGCGGCGCGCACAGCCACGGGCTACCGCATCTATGGAGAGATACATGTACAGTCCGCGCTGGCCTACCGAGGCCTCGCGGCAGGCGCGGGTCCGACCGAGGCCAAGAAGATCGTGCGGGCCGTGCACCGGTTCCCTGCCTCACACCGGGTACTTGCCCTTCTCGACGCGGCGCACGCTCGGCTCGACGCAGAGCGCACCGAGCTGAGGCAGGCCAAGGAGGCTGCCCGGGCGATCTCCGGTGAGCCGATCGGAGACGTACGCGTAGCGGACTCGATGAGCGTCTCCGAACTCGCCGCCGCTCTGGGCGTGCGTCCTTCGACGCTGCGGCACTGGGACGCGGAGGGTCTTGTCGTTCCCGACCGCGACCCCGCGCGAAGGACGCGACGATACACGCCGACCCAGGTGCGGGATGCGCGGATCGTTCACCAACTGCGCAAGGCCGGTTACCGCATCACGCCCCTTCGGACCCTCATGCCTCAACTGCGGTGCGCCCGCCGCTCGGAGGATGTCGCCTCCGCGCTGGCCGCCCGAGACGCCGTCATCGCGGCTCGCTCCAAGTCCCTCCTCGACGGCGCCGCCGCGCTCAGTGCCGCGCTCTCGCTGGCCGCCCTCGCCGTCCAAGGCTGATGGTCCGTCAGTTACCTGGACGGGATGCCGACCACCGGCGGGGGAGCGCGCGGACCGAGGACGTCGGAACGGTTGCGGTTCCCGGCCGTGAGGACATACGCGGGGCAGCGTTTCAAGGGGACGGCCCCTATCAGCTAGGAGGAAAGCCGGTCGTCCATCAGGTGAACGTTTGTCAGAAAGGACGACTGCCTGGTCAGTGAGGGTCGTGACAGGCTTGCGCCCAGTGACCGCCGGGGGGCGGTCACCGGCTCAACAGGGGCGACGTGGCCACAGCCGACATCGAGGTGGACCCGGATGTCCTGTGCGCGGCACGCAGTTGACGTGTGGGACGTCCCGTACGCGGCGCAGACCGGTGGACGGAAGGCCGGATGTCCCGACCCGGTCCGTCGGCCGCGACGGTTCTGCCTCCCCGCATCTCGAGCACGTCCGACCAAGAGCAACCGTTTGCACCAGGAGGCCCACTGTGCGAGTCCTGTTCACCGCCCCCGGGGCGGTCGGCCACATCTTCCCCGTGGTCCCCACCGCGCTGGCCCTGCGGGCGGCCGGCCACGACGTCCTGTTCGCGGGCCAGCACCCGATCGCGAACCTGCGCAGCACCGGGCTGCCCGTCGTCGAGGTCGGCGACGGCACCACCCTCAGGGAGGCCTTCGCCCGGGCCCTCCCGAAGGACGTCCGATTCGCCGACCAGGAGCGCACGGAGGAGCAGACGAACGAACTGAGCGCCCTCGGCTTCGCCGAGTTCGGCCGGTCGACCATCGACGGCCTGCTGGAGGTCGCGCAGCGCTGGCAGCCGGACATCATCGTGCACGAGTCCTTCCAGGGCGCCGCGCCGCTGGTGGCCGCCAAGCTCGCCATACCCGCCGTGGCGCACAACTTCGGGGTGACCTCGGGCGGGGCGGCCGCCCGCCTGCGCCGACTTCTCGCCGACGACTACCGCGCACACGGCGTCGAGGCGACCGCGCCTTCCACCGTCGTGGACGTCGTGCCGGCGTCGCTCGGCGGGGACGGCGGAGGCTGGCGCGTGCGGTACGTGCCCTTCAACGGCGGCGGGACGATCCCCGCCGACCTGATCGGGCGCGGCACCAAGCCGCGGATCGCGGTGACGCTGGGCACGGTGTTCACCGAGTGGGAGGGCATCGCGCCCATCTCCCGGCTGATCGAGCAGGCGGGGGCGCTCGACGCCGAGATCCTGCTCGCCGCCGGCGACGAGGACCTCACGCCGCTCGGCACGCTGCCCGCCAACGTCCGCCCGCTGCCGTGGGTGCCGCTGAGCCAACTGCTCCAGGCCGGCGACGGCGTCGTCCACCACGGCGGCTCGGGCAGCATGATGACCGCCGCCGCGCTGGGCGTCCCCCAGCTGATCCTCCCCCAGGGCGCGGACAACTTCGCCAACGCCGCCGCCGGCCGGGCCAACGGCTTCGCACTGTCCTCCAGCCTGGACGCCGTCGACACCGCCCTGCTCGACCGGCTGCTCACTGACGATGCCCTGCGCAAGTCGGCCGCGGCCATGAAGGCGCAGATCGACGCGCTCCCGTCCCCTGCCGACCTGGTCGCGAACTTCGAATCAATGAGCTCCTCCAGCGCGGCCCGGACCGTGTGACGGACGCCTGGTAGCCGGTGTGGGGAGGGCGGCGGCGATGCCTACCGCCCGGTAGGCTGCTGCGACAACCACTGGGCCAACCAGGAGAGTTCAGCATGCATCGATCGAGCCGACTCGCGGGCACGGTACTCCTCCTCACAGCCGGTCTGGCGACCGCATGCACCGGAGGCGGTGCCGCGCCTCGAGACGGGGACGGGCCCTGGGCCCTGAACGGACTCGTGGCCACGCCCGTCGGCGCGTCGATCCAGGGCAGCATCGACGCCCCTCCTTTCAAGGGGGTCGCGAAGATCCTTGGGGTTGCCGGGATTTCGGGAACTGACGTGGTCCTCTCGGTGAGGGATGGAGTCTGTCAGGTGGCGCTTCTGCCGGGCTCCCTGGCCGAGCCGACCACGGCTGCTCAGACCGTGCTCGGATCGTCCCGGCCGGCGGGCGACACCGGATCCTCGGACGCCCACCAGCAGTTTCCCGGGACAGTTCTCGACGGGAAGTACACCGTGGCGACAGCCCGGATGGAGCCCTTCACATTCGCGACCGTCGGATGCTCCGAAAAGGCAATGGCGGTCAGGATGGAAGGGGTTGGGGACTCGGCCGCGCTGCAGAAGAAAGCAGGCGACTCCCTGCAGCTCTGGCGAGAAGCCCAGGGCGCAGTGATCGCCGTCGGCCTCCCCGAGGCCATCCATCGGTCGGCCGCCGACGGTGCTCATGTCCGGTGAGCCCTTGCGCGTCTCCCTGTCATGATCTTCATGGCCGCAGAGCCGAGTGCCGTCGGTCCACGCCCTCGGCCACCGACTCCACTGGTCGCAGTTGCGACGCGGGCCGGCGTCCTGAACCGCCCCGGCGCGAGCTCCATAACTCGATGTGATGAGGGGCTGGGATCTTCCGGGCGGTTCCCGGAGCCGCCAATCTTCTCCCACAGGTGAAATGTCACATTGTGCTAGGAGAAGACGTGAGACACCGAAAAGTTGGCCCGGCCCTCGCCGCGGCCCTGGGGCTGCTGTCGGTCGCCGGCTGTACGGGATCCGACAGCGGCGTCGCCGGCGGACCGAACGCGGCAGCGGTGAAAGGCGGCACGCTGCACGTGCTGTCCACCCTCGACCTGGAGCATCTCGACCCGGCGCGCAACTACGTCACGTCCTCGCAGGACGTGAGCCGACTGATCTACCGGACGCTGACCACCTTCACCGCCGCGCCGGGCCAAGCGGGCGGGAAGATCGTGCCCGACCTGGCCACCGACACCGGGCGCCCCAGCGACGGTGCCAGGACCTGGACCTTCACCCTCAAGTCCGGTGTGAAGTTCGAGGACGGCCGCCCGATCACCGGCAAGGACGTCAAGTACGGCGTGGAGCGCACGTTCGCCGCCGAGCTGCCCGAAGGCCCACCGTACGCCCGGATGTGGCTGGCCGGCGGCGACTCGTACCAGGGCCCCTACAAGGATCCGGCCGGGCTCGCCTCGATCGAGACCCCCGACGACAACACCGTCGTCTTCCATCTCAAGCAGCCGGTGGCCGACTTCGGCTCGGCGGTGTCGCTGCCGATGTTCGCCCCGGTGCCGCAGGACAAGGACACCGGCGTCAACTACGACTCCCGCCCGTTCTCCTCCGGCCCGTACAAGATCGACGGCTTCGAACCCAAGAAGCAGCTCACCCTGGTCCGCAACACCAGCTGGGACCCGGCCGCCGACGCCGTCCGCAAGGGCCTGCCCGACAAGGTCGTCATCGACCTGGGCCTGGACGCCGCGGTGGTCGACCAGCGGCTGATCGCAGGCCAGGGGGAGGACGCGAACGCGGTCGCGATGGAGCCGATCGGCCCCGCCTCGGTGGGGCGGGTGCTCAACGACCCGCGGCTGAAGAGCCGGCTGGTCACCGGCGACTCGATCAACACCCGCTACCTGAGCATCAACACCAGGCACAAGCCGCTCGACGACGTCCGGGTGCGCCGGGCCGTCGCCTACGCACTGGACAAGGACGCCCTGCGCACCACGCGCGGAGGCCCGATCGCCGGTGACCTGGCGACCAGCCTGCTTCCGCCGTCCCTCGGCTACCAGGCGCAGGACCCCTACCCCAGCAAGGACGGCAAGGGCGACCCGGACCAGGCCAAGTCGCTGCTCGCCGAGGCGGGCCACGCCTCCGACCTCACCCTGACCCTCGACGCGCCCGCGTCGGCCGCCGGCAAGGCACAGGCCGAGGCGGTCCAGGCCTCGCTCGGCCGGGCGGGCATCACGGTGAAGATCAACGAGATCAGCTCCTCGGCCTTCTACAGCACCGTCGGCAACACCTCCCAGGAGCACGACCTGGTGATCGCCGGCTGGTCCCCGGACTGGCCGGGCGCGTCGACGTACCTGCCGATCGTGTTCGACGGTCGCCTGATCACCGGCCAGGGCAACAACAACTACGCGCAGTACGACTCCCCGGCCGTCGATGCGCAGATCGACACGATCGCCGCGATGGGCGACCCGGCGGCGGCCCAGGCGGCGTACGGACAACTCGCCCAGCAGATCATCCAGGACGCCCCGGTGGTGCCGTTCCTGTGGGACAAGGCGCCGGTCCTCATCGGCCCCAACGTCACCGGAGCGTACGGGCACATCGCCTACGTCGGCCGGCTCGACCTGGTCTCCCTCGGACTGCGCAAGTGACGGCGCACGTCACGGCGCAAGTGACGGCGCACGGGACGGCACACGTGACGCTGATCCGAAGGCTGTCGGCCCGGCGCTCGGCGGTCCTGGCGTCGGCCGTGGTGGCCGGGCTGGTCCTGGTCGCGCTCGCCGCGCCGCTGATCACCTGGATCGCCGGGAGCTCGCCGACCGCATTCCACGGCGACGCGGTGGACCCGGCGCTCGGCGGCCTGCCACGCGGTGCGGCGGGCGGGATCAGTACCCGGCACTGGCTGGGCGTGGAGCCGGTCAACGGCCGGGACGTGCTGGCTCGGATGGTGTACGGCGCACAGGTGTCCCTGCTGATTTCGGTGCTCGCCACCGCGCTGTCGGTGCTGCTGGGAACGGCGCTGGGCCTGGTTGCGGGCTTCTTCGGCGGCTGGGCCGACACCGTGATCGGCCGCACGATGGACCTGCTGCTGTCCTTCCCCAGCCTGATCTTCATGATCGCGCTGATCTCGGCGGCACCCGGCACGGACCGACGGCTCCTGCTGGTCGTCGTGCTCGGCTTCTTCGGCTGGCCCTATGTCGGACGGATCGTGCGCGGGCAGGCGATGGTGCTCGCGCGAGGCGAGTTCGTGGCGGCGGCCCGGGTCCTCGGCGCGTCCCGGCAGGCGCTGCTGGTGCGCGAGGTGCTGCCCAACCTGACCGGCCCGGTCCTGGTGGTGGCGACCATGTCGATCCCCGGCTACATCGCCACCGAGGCCGGCCTGTCCTTCCTCGGGGTGGGCGTCCAGGCGCCCACGCCCTCCTGGGGCCAGATGATCGCCACCGCGGTGCCCTGGTACGCCGCCGACCCCGCCTACTTCCTGATCCCCGGCGTCTTCCTGTTCGTCACCGTGCTCGCCTTCAACGTGCTCGGCGACGCCGTCCGCGACGCGCTCGACCCCCGGAGCCGGCCACGATGATCCTCTACCTCCTGCGCAGACTGGCTGTCACGGCGGCCATTCTGGTGGTGATCTGCGCCGCCACCTTCGCGATCTTCTACCTGATGCCCGCCGAGCCGGCGCAGGGCGCCTGCGGCAAGGCGTGCAGCCCCGAGCGGATCGCCGAGATCCGCACCACCCTCGGGCTGGACCACTCGCCGCTGGTCCAGTTCCGCGACTACCTGGCCGGCATCGTCTCGGGACGGACCTACGGCACCGGCGCGCAGGCCGTCAACTGCCCCCTCCCCTGCCTGGGATTCAGCTTCCAGACCGACCAGCCGGTGTGGCAGGTGCTCACCAGCCGACTGCCCGTCAGTTTCTCGATAGCCGTCGGTGCGGCCGTGCTGTGGCTCGCCGTCGGCGTCGGCACCGGCACCGTCTCGGCCCTGCGCCGCGGAAGCCTGTGGGACCGGGCCGCGATGACCGCCGCACTCGGCGGGGCCTCGCTGCCGATCTACTTCACCGCCCTGGTGCTGCAGTACCTGCTGGTGGTCCGGCTCCAGCTGCTGCCCTACCCGCAGGTCGTGCCGTTCACCGCCGATCCGATCGGCTGGGCGCAGTCACTGCTGATGCCGTGGATCACGCTCGCCATGCTGTACGCCGGGATCTACGCCAGGGTCACCCGCAGCGAGATGCTGGAGAGCCTCGGCCAGAACTACGTGCGCACCGCCCGCGCCAAGGGTCTGGCCGAAGTCACCGTGGTACGGCGGCACGCGCTGCGGCCCGCCCTGATGCCGATCGTCACCATCTTCGGCATGGACCTCGGCGCGCTGCTCGGCGGCGCCCTGATCACCGAGTCCGTGTTCGGCCTGCCCGGTGTCGGCAAACTCGCTGCCGACGCCATCGCCTCCGCCGACCAACCCGTGATCATCGGCGTGACGCTGTTCGCGGCCGGCTTCGTGGTCATCGCCAACCTGCTGGTGGACCTGGTGTACGCCGTGCTCGACCCGAGAGTGAGGGCCGTCGGATGACCCTGCTGACAGTACGTGGCCTGACCGTGGAATTCCGCTCGGGCGTGCGCGCCGTGGACGGGCTCGACCTCGACGTGGACGCCGGACAGGTGCTCGGCGTGGTCGGCGAGTCCGGCAGCGGCAAGTCGGTCACCAGCCTGGCCGTCCTCGGCCTGCTGCGCGACGCCCGGGTCAACGGCGAAATCCACTTCGACGGAAAGGAGTTGACCGCACTCGACCAGCGCTCGCTGCGCCGCCTGCGCGGCAACCGGATCGCGATGATCTTCCAGGACCCGCTGTCCTGCCTCAACCCGTACTACTCGGTCGCGTTCCAGATCGCCGAGGCGTACCGGGCGCACCACCGCAGCTCGCGTAAGGAAGCGCACCGGGTCGCGGTGCGCATGCTGGAGCGGGTCGGGATTCCCGAGCCGCAACGGCGTGCCCGCTGCCACCCGCACGAGTTCTCCGGCGGGATGCGGCAGCGCGTGATGATCGCGATGGCGCTGTGCCTGGAGCCCGACCTGCTGATCGCCGACGAGCCGACCACCGCGCTCGACGTCACCGTCCAGGCGCAGATCCTCCAGCTGCTGCGCGAGCTCCGGGAGGAGGCCGGCACCGCCGTCATGCTGATCACCCACGACATGGGCGTGGTCGCCGGACTGGCCGATCAGGTCGTGGTGATGCACCAGGGCCGCGCGGTCGAACGCGGCCCCGTACGGGACGTCTTCCACCGGCCGCAGCAGCCGTACACCCGCGGCCTGCTGGCCTGCGTGCCCCGCATCGACGGCCCCCTGCCGGACCGGCTGCCCACCCTGGGGGCCACCACATGACTCGACGAGCCACCAGGAGGACCACCGTGGACGAGGCCGACCGGTCGCCGGAACAGGGGAGTGGCCACGCCGTCCTGCTAGAGACGCGCAACCTGGTCAAACGCTTCCCGGTACGCCACGGCCTGACCCGGCGCCTGGCCGGCCATGTCGCAGCCGTCGACGGGGTCTCCCTGACCGTCCGGCCCGGCGAAACCCTCGGCCTGGTCGGCGAATCCGGATGCGGGAAGTCCACCGTCGCCAAACTGATCACCCGCCTGGAGAAGCCCACCTCCGGCAGCATCCACTTCGCCGGGCGCGACCTCGCCGAACTGGACGAGTCCGCCCTGCGCCCGGTCCGCCGCGAGCTGCAGATGGTCTTCCAGGACCCCTTCTCCTCCCTCAACCCCCGCCACAGCGTCCGCCGGATCCTCACCGCCCCCTCCCGCTACCAGGGCCTCGAACCCGACCGACCCGTCGAAGAACTGCTGACCCGGGTCGGCCTGCGACCGGAGCACGCCGACCGGCACCCGCACGAGTTCTCCGGCGGCCAAGCCCAACGCATCGGCATCGCACGGGCGTTGGCGCTGCGCCCGAAGCTGGTGGTGTGCGACGAGCCGGTGTCGGCACTCGACGTCTCGGTCCAGGCACAGATCCTCAACCTGCTCAAGGACCTCCAGGACGACGACGGGCTGAGCTACCTGTTCATCGCGCACGACCTCGGCGCCGTCCGCCAGATCAGCACCCGGATCGCCGTGATGTACCTCGGATCGGTCGTCGAAACCGCCGACCGCGACACCCTGTTCGCCCACCCCGCACACCCCTACACCCACGCCCTGCTGTCCGCCGTGCCGCTGCCCGACCCGGACGCCGAGCGGGAGCGCGAGCGGATCGTGCTGCGCGGGGATCTGCCGAGCCCGCTCGACCCGCCCAGCGGCTGCCGCTTCCGCACCCGCTGCCCCAAGGCCGACGAACTCTGCGCCGCCGAACCCCCCGACCTGCGGACGATCGCCCCCGGGCAGCAGGTCGCCTGCCACTACCCCGAGAGGACGCCGTGATCCAGTCCAGCTACCGCATGCCGGGACTCGCGGTGACCGACCACGTCTTCACGGTGCCGCTCGACCACGCCGACCCCGGTGGCGCGACGATCGAGGTCTTCGCCCGGGAACTGTGCGATCCGGCGAAGGCCGGCGACGACCGGCCGCCCTGGCTGCTGTACCTCCAGGGCGGCCCCGGCGGGAAGTCCCCGCGCCCGCTGAACGCCACCGGCGGCTGGCTCGGCCACGCTCTGAAGACCCACCGGGTGCTGTTGCTCGACCAGCGCGGCACCGGTCGAAGCACACCCGTGACCGTACGGACCGCCGCCCGGTTCGGCTCCGCCCGTGACCTGGCCGACCACCTCGCCCGGTTCCGCGCCGACTCGATCGTCGCCGACGCCGAACTGATCAGGCGCCGGCTGTGCGGGAACCGGCCCTGGGAGACCCTCGGACAGAGCTACGGCGGGTTCCTCACCCTCAGCTACCTCTCCGCCGCGCCCGAGGGCCTGCGCGCCTGCTACATCACCGGCGGCCTGCCCGGCCTCGACACCACCGCCGACGACGTCTACGCGGCCACCTACCCCCGTGTCCGGGAGAAGACGACCGCGTACTACGCCCGGTATCCCGGCGACCGTGCACTCGTCCGCCGACTGGCCGACCTCCTCGACCGGCAGCCGGTCCACCTCCCCGACGGCGACCGGCTCACCGTACGGCGGTTGCGCACCCTCGGCCTGATGCTCGGCATGGGGGACGGTGCCGAGCGCCTGCATTGGCTGCTCGACGAGGCACTCGATCCTGACGGCGAGCCCTCGGTCACCTTCCTGCACCAGGTGATGAACCTGACCGGCTTCACCGACAACCCCCTGTTCGCCGTCCTCCAGGAGTCCATCTACGGCCGCCGCGGCGTGTCCACCGGCTGGGCCGCCGCCCGGGCTGCGGCCGATCACCCCGAGTCCGCCGAGGATGCCGACCCGCTGCTGTTCACCGGCGAGATGTTCCACCCCTGGATGTTCGAGGAGATCGCCGGGCTGCGCCCCTTCGGCGAGGCCGTCCACCTGCTTGCCGAACGCACCGACTGGCCCGACCTCTACGACCCGGCCCGGCTCGCCGTCAACCAGGTCCCCGTCGCCGCCGCCGTCTACCACGACGACATGTACGTGGACGCCGGCCTGTCCCTGCGCACAGCCCGCGCCGTCGGCTCCCTGCGCGTCTGGGTCACCAACGAGTGGGAGCACGACGGGGTCACCGCCTCCGGCGGCCGCGTCCTCGCCCGTCTGATGGACCTGGCAGCCGACCGCATCTGATCCTCCGCCACCACCCCCTCCCGCAGGGAAAGGAACAACGAGATGAGACTCAGGGCCCTCGCCGCCGCCATGGCCGCGACCCTCCCGTTGACCGCCGCCGCCCCGGCCCTCGCGGACCCCGCCCGGCCCGCCACCGCAGCACCGGCCTCCGACTGCGCCCTGCCGGGCAGGACCGGCTGGACGGACGAAGGCCACACCACCGACCCCACCCGGTTCCAGCAGCCGCTGGGCACCAAGCACGTGCTCATGCTGTTCGTCGACTTCCCCGACGCCGCGGCCACCGGCTCCCTCGCCGACTACTACCACCAGCTGTCCCCGGCCGCCGACTGGATGAAGCAGGACTCCTACGGCCGGACCCGCCTGGACATCACGCCGCTGAACCGCTGGATCCACATGCCGCAGGACTCCGCCTCCTACGGCTTCCAACGCGGCATCACCTTCGAGCAGCACGAGCTGTACGTGAAGCAGGCCGTCCAGGCCGCCGATCCGTACGTGGACTTCTCCGGGTACGACATGGTGTACATCGTCCCCACCAAGTCCGCCTCCGCGATCACCTTCTCGCCCACCTACCTCTACGACCCCACCACCGCCGGCATCACCGCCGACGGCAAGCGGATCAAGTGGGCGATCACCTTCGGCCAGGACATGTACCACTGGGGCTACAAGGTCGCCGACCACGAGACCTCCCATACCTTCGGCCTGCCCGACCTCTACGCCTTCACCGCGACCGACTACCACCGCTACGTCGGCGGCTGGGACCTCATGGGCGACATCGCCGGCCCCGCGCCGCAGCACATCGGCTGGGAGCGCTGGAAGTTCGGCTGGATCGACGACCGCCAGGTCGCCTGCCTGCCCGCCTCCGGCAGCCGCACCGTCCACCTGAAGGCCGTCGAACGCCCGGGCGGAACCAAGATCGCCGTGATCCGCACCGGCGAGAGCACGGCGTACGTCGCCGAATCCCGCCGGGCCGTGGCCGGGGACGCCGAAGCCTGCTCCACCGGCGTGCTCGTCTACAAGGTCGACAGCTCCGCCCAGACCGGCTACGGCCCCGTCCGGGTGGTCAACGGCAACCCGGGCGCCACCGCGCCGAACCACTGCACCGCCCTCGACATGGCCGCCTACCAGCCCGGCCAGTCCTTCGACGACCCAGCCACCGGGGTGAGGATCGACGTTCTCCGTCGAGGTCCGCTCTCCGACACCATCCGGGTCACCAAGCAGTAGGCGGACGCCGCCGCTCGGGTGATGCCGGAGACTCCCGAGTCCGGGGTCGCATCACCCGCAGCGGCGTGCCACCGCTCTACAGCCCGGCCGAAACGCTCCGCGGCGGTGCTACGGCACGGCGGTGGTCGAACCAGCGTCGGTAGACCGGGCTTCGGGCGGACGCTGTCCGGTAGGTCTCGGTGACGTGCTGCACGAGCGTGGGTCCCAACGGTGCCAGCGGCCCCTCCCGGTGCCAGGCGAGCAGATGCCGGTACCAGAGTGGATCGCCGACGATCGGCCGTACGGCAAGGCCCGGCATCTCCTCGAACGTGGCCTGGCAGAAGCTCACCGCGTGGCCGCTGCGGACGATTTCCAGGAGGAGCCGGCCCTCCGCCTCGTGGACGACGTGCATGCGACGGCCCAGGAGGAGCAGGGTCCTGGACCAGTACTCACGGATCCGATCGTTGTCCGGGGGAGGAGCGGCCCAGTCCTCGTCCTCCAGGTCCTCCAGTGCGATCTCCTCCAGTGCCGCCAGCGGATGGGCCGCGGGCAGTGCCACGAAGAGCGGTTCGGTGGCGATCGGCTCGACGGCAACGCCCGGGGGCGGCGTGAGCTCGTAACCGGGGCTGTCGCCCACCACAGCCGCTTCGAGACGGCCGCCCGCGATGTCCTCGACGAGCGGGACCGGGCACCCCCGGCCCCGCGAACTGATCTCGGCTCCCGGATGGTGCAACCCGATCGCGGTGATCAACCCGCCGAGCAGGGGCGCGTTGACGGAGCCGAGCCGGAAACGGTGCGGTGAACAGCCCGTCCGTGCGGCGAGAGTGGAGACCTCCAGCAGTTCGTCGACGGTCGGCAGCACGGCCCGTGCTCGGCCGAGAACCACCTCCCCGAACGCGGTCGGGACGACACCCGACTGCGCGCGGCTGAACAGCTCACCACCGAGCACCCGCTCGATCCGCGTCAACTGGGCGCTGAGGCCGGGCTGGGTCAGCCGCAACGACGCGGCGGCTCGCGTCAGGCTGCCGCTGTCCGCGATACTGCAGATGATCCGGAGGTGCCGGAGTTCGAGCTCCATGACGAGATGGTATGGAGATCACGCACATTTCCATAGGGGTGCGTCGACAAGAGCCCGGCCATCCAGGCGGCGTCGTTCCGGGTCCACCGGCCGAAGGTCCACGGTGGTTGTCCCCGATCCGGCCGTGAACCCGCTCAGCGACGAACGACGGACCCGGGCCGACGGACCCGCCTCGGCGCCGTCGGCCGCTCAGCAGCAGCGGCCGATCGCCTCGGCCTTGCCGAAGTCCCCTGCCGCGAACGCCCCGGCGGGGACGGTGAAGTAGATCGTTCCGGCGTCGCCCCAGCCCCACCCGAGGTCGGCGTCCTCGGCGAGCTGGAGCAGGTGGACGGCGGGACCGTCGTCGTCACGAGAGGTCACCGGCACCGTGTACGAGGTGTCGGGCCAGCCGAACGCGCAGTGGTGGCCGGCGGTGTTCCCGTCGAGGCCGTCCATCTCGCCGAGGATGAGTGAGGGCGCGCCCCAGTGCTGGTCCTCGTCGTACGTGAGGTCGTCGTCCTGGAGGTCCCAACTGTCCGGGAGCATGGTCACCTCGACCGCGTGGACGGGCCGTGCCGGGTAGTGCCGGGCGGGCCCGGGGGCGGTCGTCGTGACCGCCCGCGTGGGATCGGCGGGGATCACCCGCCACGCGTCGGGACTGGACGAGTCCAGCTCGCGGTACTCCTCGTACGGCACGTCAGGATCGAGGTAGAAGAAGTTGAGCAGGCCCGGCCGGGTGGGCAGTTGGTCCCCGAGCCACGCGGCGAGCGCATCGGTGTCGAGCACCGCGTGCAGGGACAACGGGACGCCTTCCAGCGCGGGCCACGCGGTGCCCGGTTCGAGCAGTGCGGGCCCACCGAGCCGTGACCGGCCGGCGGCGGGCGCCTCCTGCGAGGCCGCGACCAGCCGGAAGCCGCGCCGGGCCATCGCCGCGAACTGCCGCCCGGTCTCCGGGCCGAGACGCTCCACACACAGTCGGCGCATGGCGGCCGGGTCATCGAAATCCATGAGGCGATCCTCTCAACCCCCCGCGCACCGCACTGCACGACCCCCACCAGGCTCAGTGAAGCGTCCGAACCGACGCGTACCGGCTCCGGCGTCCGCTCGAGCTACCAGAGTGGGGCGGCTGCTGCCCGCTCACCCCTGCTTGGCGAGGTCCCCCGACGGGTCCATGCCCAGGGGCTGGCCGGTGACCTTCAGGTGGATCGCGCCCGGCCCGGCCGGGGTGTATGCCTGCTGTTCGGAGACGCCGGTGCAGCCCTGGTCGCTGCCTTTCGGGTGTTCCTGGAGCTCGATCCGGTCGGGGGTGACGGACAGCAGGGTGAGCTCGCCACGACAGACGGTGCTGCTGAACGCCGAGGCGTTGGCGGTCTGCCCGACCACCTCGCCGACCTTCCCGGGGGCGAAGCTGACGGTGAAGGTGCTGGGCAGTCCGCCGACGGCGGTGGTGATGGTGCCCCTCCAGGTGCCGAGGTAGCCGGCGGGGAGCGTCCCCGGCAGCGGCGCGACGGAGGCCGAAGGGTTGGCGGAGGTCGAAGGGTTGGCAGGGGTCGATGGGTTGGCGGAGACCGGCGGGTCGGCGGAGGCCGGCGGGGCGCCGGTGGCGTCCTGGCTCACGTGGTCGCCCGGCCGGTCGCGCCACACGGTCTGCCACAGCACGCCGCCGGCCGCCAGCACGACCAGCACGGCGGCGGCCGCCACGAGCGGACGCCGCCCCCGGGAACGCGGCGCGGGCGCCGTGGCCCCGGTGCCCGCACCCACGCGCTCTCCGGACGACCCGGGCTGCCCGGATGACCCGGCCGACCCGGGCCGCCCGGGCGGTACCGGCGGCGCGGGCCGGTCGAGGTGGGTGGGGGCGCGGTCCCGTCCGGATTCCGCTACGCGCTCCGCTACGGGCTCCGCGGCGCCGGCCGGCACCTCGGCCTCCGCCTCCAGGTCGAGCAGTTCGACGGCGCTGCGCGCCACCTCGGCGGAGACCGCGGGCGGCAGCCAGCCGCCGTCCGCGAGCGGGGCGGCACCGGGGGAGAGCAGGGCGCGCAGCTCGTCCGGGGAAGGCCGGTCGGCGGGGGTCCTGGCGAGGCAGGCGCGCACCGCGCCGTGCAGCGCTCCGGTGAGCCCGCCGAGGTCCGGCTGCTCGTGCAGCACCCGGTAGAGCAGGACGGCCGCGCTCACGCCCTCACCGAACGGCGGGACGCCGGTCGCGGCGAAGGCGAGGACGGCGCCGAGCGAGAAGACGTCCCCTGCGGGGCCGGCCGGCTCGCCGGCCGCCTGTTCGGGCGAGAGGTAGCCGGGCGAGCCGACCAGGTACCCGGAGCGGGTGAGTGCGGTCGCGGCGTCCAGGGCGCGGGCGATGCCGAAGTCGATCAGGCGGGGCCCGTCCAAGGCGAGCAGCACGTTGGACGGTTTGACGTCACGGTGGACCAGGCCCAGGCCGTGCACCGCCGCCAGGGCCTCGGCGAGCGCCGCGCCGAGGGCGTGCACGGCGGGAACGGGCAGCGGGCCGTGCCGGCGGACCGCGGCGTCCAACGACGGTCCGGCGACGTAGCCCCCCGCCACCCAGGGCGGGTCGCCCTCGGTGTCGGCGTCCAGGACGGGGGCGGTCCAGCGACTGCCGACCCGCCGGGCGGCGGCGACCTCCTGGCGGAACCGGGCGCGGAACTCGGCGTCATCGGCGAGCTCGCCGCGCACCACCTTGACGGCGACGGTCCGCCCGCCCTCGGTGCGGCCGAGGTACACCCGCCCCATGCCGCCGGCGCCGAGCCGGCCCAGCAGCCGGTAGGAGCCGATCCTCCTCGGGTCCGAGTCGCCCAGTGGTTCCATCGCCCGCCCTCCCCGTCACCGTCGCCCGCGGGCACACTACTACCCGGCGGCACCACCCGGCGGCGGGCACGAGTTCCGGCAGAGGGACCGTCAGGCGCGAGGCCTCTGACGTCCGCCGCCCGGCGGGCGAACCGCAGGCTGCTCCCCTTCCTCCCCATCGCACCGGCGGGCAGGGGCCGCTTCCACCCCGTCGCGGTGTCCCCGTTGTCAGATGTCAGGTCCCTCGATGCCGGCGCCGGCCTGCCGCGCACGGATCGTGGTGACGGGTGACGGCGGTGATCAGCGATCCGTGGAATCCGGTGGGAGGAGGGGGCGTTCGGGCCGTTCGCCGGGCGCTGTCAGGTGTTGTCAGTTCCCGTCAGGCGGTATCGAACGGCGCTGGTGGTCGGATCAGCTGTATCCCGCCGCCGAGGTCGGACCGGGCGGCACGTCAACGTCTCGACCGAACATGGGAGTTGGAATGGCCAAGGGCATTCTCAAGAGGATCGGCCGCCGTGGCGCGACCGCGGCGGCCGTCGTGGCGGTGGCGGCGGGCGCGGTAGGCGTCTCGGCGGGCAGCGCGGCCGCCGACGGCTGGTACGCGCTCCGCTACCACGCGAGCGGTCACGGTGTGGGCGTCTACGCGCAGCAGTACTCCTGGACGCCCAAGGTCGCCGCCGACGTGTACTCGTACTCGTGGTCGTCGGACGAGATCTACATCGAGTGCTGGACCAGGGGCGAGACGATCAACAACCAGGGCAACGTCTGGTACCGGGTGGGCGGCACGAACGGCAACTTCTTCGGCACGGCCTACGTCTACGGTGCGTACGCCGACGGCAACTGGTACTTCCACAACGGCCTGCCGGAGTGCTGACGGCCGTCTGACACCGCCCGCCCCGACCGCCCCGCCGGCCCGCTCGCCGGTCGGGGCGGGCGGGGCCGGCCGGCGCCTGCGAGTGCTGCCGGCGCTGACCGGCCCGACCGGCCTGACCGAGGTGCTGCGGTGCTGCGGTGCTGCGGTGCGAGGACCCGGAGCCGAGCATCCGGTAGCGGTACGCCGTCAGCTCCCTGCCGGCTTCTCGGCCTCACCCATGGTGCCGGGCACCGTCGGTGCGGCCCGGGGAGTGCTGTGAACGGCGCGGTGGTGGCTGGGTGTCGTCCCGTAGTGGTCCAGGAACACCTGCCTCATCGTCTCGGCGGAGGTGAACCCGCAACGCCTCGCGACCGAAGCCAGCGGCAGTGCGGTGGAGGCGAGGAGTTGTGCGGCCGCCTCGATGCGGGCGGTCCGTACGAACCGGGCTGGTGTCTGCCCGAGCTGGTCGAGGAACAGCCGGGACAGATGACGTCCGCTGACTCCCGCGTACGCGGCGAGCGCGGTGGTGGCAAGATCGCCGTCGAGGTGTGCGGTGATGTATTCGACGGTCTGCCGCACGGTCCGGTGCTCCGGGGCGGGCGCGTCGACGAACATGCTGATCTGGGCCTGGTTGCCCGGTCGTTGGAGGTAGGTCACCATCATCCGGGCCAGCGTCCGGGCGAGGGCCGGGCCGTGGTCCTCCTCGACGAACGCGAGGGTGAGGTCGAGCGCGCCGGTGACCCCGGCCGACGTGCAGACGTGCTCGTCGCGGAGGTACAGCGGCGCGGCGTCGACGTGGACGGCCGGGTGGCGCTGCGCGAGGTCGCGCGCGAACGCCCAGTGGGTCGTGGCACGCCGTCCGTCGAGCAGTCCGGCCGCCGCCAGCACACTCGCCCCCGTGCACACCGACGCGACCCGACGGCCGATGCCGGCCAGGCGGCGCACGTGCTCGACCAGCCGGGTGTCCTGCGCCGCCGCGGCGTGGCCCCACCCGCCGACGACCAGCAGCGTGCCGACCGGGCCGCGCGTACGCTCCAGCGCCGCCTGCGCCGCCAGGACCAGTCCCGATGAGCAGCGCACCGGGCGGCCCTGCGGGGTGACCAGGAGGACGTCGTAGGGCGGACTCGCGCCCAGGCGGTTCGCGCCGTCGAAGGCGGTGGTCACGCAGGCGATCTCCACGAGTTCCGCATCGTCGTAGGCCACGACCACCACGCGGTGGCGGACAGCTGTCGTCATGCCTGCGACACTACCGAAAGCCGTCCGGAAGACAGGTATCCCAGGATTTCGGACATCGAGTCCGAACGGTTCCGTCCGCGCTGGAGGCGGTGGGGGAGGGTTGCCGCGGCAGCAGCCCGCCGCCAGGCCCTCGGCCTCCCGCCGACTTCCAGGAGTCCCGTCATGACCGAAACCTCGCCCGAGCCGTCCGCCGACCCGGTGAAGACCATCGCCTTCGTGCTGTACCCGGGGCTCACCGCACTGGACGTCGTCGGCCCGATGCAGGTCTTCGCAGCGCTGGGCGATCTCGTCCCCGGCTACCGCACGATCGCGGTCGGTGAGCGGATCGAGCCGATGCCGAGCGACACCCCGCTGACCCTGCTGCCCAGTCACACCTTCGAGGACATGGAGGACATAGCGGATCTCCACGCCGTGATCGTGCCCGGCGGCCTCGTCCCCACCCTGGCCGCGATGGCCGACGAGAGCCTGCTGCGAAACCTTCGCGAGACCGCGGCACGCTGCCAGGTCGTCGGCTCGGTGTGCACCGGCTCGCTGCTGCTCGCGGCGGCAGGCCTCCTGGAGGGCCGCCGGGCCACCACGCACTGGATGTACCGCGACCTGCTTCCCCGCTTCGGGGCGACGCCTGTCACCCAGCGCTGGGTCGAGGACGGACACGTCATCACCGCCGCCGGGGTCTCGGCCGGCATCGACATGGCACTGCACCTGGTCGGCCGGCTCGCCGGCCTCGACGTCGCGCGCACGGTGCAGCTGTTCATCGAGTACGACCCCGAACCGCCCTTCGGCCCCATCGACTGGACCGCTGCCGACAGCGGCCAGTACACGCCCTTCGCCCGCCGGCTGCTCCACGACGCCCTCGCCGACCACCCCGCCCTCCTGGCACACCTGAGCACCTGAGAACCTGAGCACCTGAGCACGGCGGAGCCGGCCGGGCTGGTCGTGCCGGAGTACGGCGAGTCGGAGTCCGCGGTGCTCGACGCGCCGATCGCATCCGCCTCTGGCAGGCTGACGGGGTGGTGCCGAGCGGCGCCGTCGCGCGCGAGGAGGTCCGTACGGATGTCTGAGCCGAAACCGGGGCGGAAGCCGGGTGCGGCCGACCGCAGGGCCCACACGGCGGCGTTCCGGGCGGAGGAAGCCCGCCGGGAACGGCGCCGGCGGCTACTGGCTCGCGGCGCGATCGGCCTGGTCGCCCTGGCGGTGGTCGGCGGAATCGCCGCCGTGATCGCGACGAACCAGGGCTCGACCGGTTCCTCCCACGGGATCCCGGCACAGCCGCGGACCACGGCTGTGGGCCGCACCACACTGCCGCCGTGGGACGCGCCGAGTGACGTCGCGGCCGCCGTGGCGGCGGCCGGGCTGCCGATGCTCGGCGCGGAGGGCACGGCGCTGCACATCCACACCCATCTGGACGTCCTGGCGGACGGCAGGCCCGTCGAGGTGCCGGCCCTGATCGGCGTGGACGAGAGCGCGCAGCGGATCAGCCCGCTGCACAGCCACGACACCAGCGGTGTCATCCACGTCGAGTCGCCGGTTCGCGCGGACTTCAGCCTCGGGCAGTTCCTCACCGAATGGCAGGTCTCCGCCTCCGCCGACCACCTCGGCGGCCTGAAGACCGACGGCACCCACACGTTGAAGGCCTACGTCAACGGCAAGGAGGTCGGCGGCGACCCGGCCGCGATCCTGCTGCACGACCACGACGAGGTCGCCTTGGTCTACGGGACGGCCGCCGAGAACGCCGCAGTCCCGGTCCCGAGCAGCTACACCTGGCCGAGCGGGCTGTAGAGCGGTCCGGCCGCGCGGCCGCGAGTGGGGGCAGTAGCGGTATCGCCGCATCGATGCCGTCATCCGGCCGGAGCACCACGGCCCTCGCCGTGGAGCTCCACATCGGCCTGCCCGGTGCAGACACCTGCGTGTCCGGACAGCGACACCCCACCGCCCATCCGGGCCGAAACGTCCGCCGGGCCCGGGTGCCCCGGCTCTGGGGCACGCGCACACCCGAAGCGGCCCAGCCCGTCCCGCCGAGGCCCGGCCGCTCCGGTGCGCACCAGCGCGGTCAGCCGCCGCTCTTGCGGCGGAAGTTGCGCTTGCCTCCCGCCGCGGCGTGCGCGCCGTGGATCTTCGATTCGCTGTTCGGACCGCCGGCCGTGCTCCCGCCCTTGGCGCCGTGCTTGCGCTCCAGCGCGGCGAGGAATTGGGCCTTGACGTCGTCCTGGGCGGCGGCCGCGGGGACCTCGGCGGCCTGGTCGGCCTCCGACCTCTCGGAGTTCTCGGGGTTCTCGGGGTTCTCGGATGACGCTACGCCGCTGCTCATGCAGGACCTCCTGGTGGGGTGGTGTCGGGTTGATGCCTTCACGGGACACCATGTCATGCCCCGAAACCGGCCCGGCCTACCAGGCCACCCCGAGGGCCTCCAGCTGCCCGGCCTGCTCGGCGGTGAGCTTGTCCCGGCGGGCGTATCGGTGTCCGCGTCGGCTGCCGCTCTGCCGCGCTCTGCCGTGGCTGATCGCGGTAGCCGGGCGAGAGCTGTCCGGTAGCTGGGCCCGCGCCGGCGACCCGTCGGTAGGTCCGCCCGTATAGTCCAGGGTCCGACGATCACTTGTATGCCACTTTTGGGGTTCCTTTGAACAGCACCTCCATCAAGCGTCGCGGCGCGTTCCTGTTCGCGACCGTCGCCCTTGTCACCGTCGGCGCCCTGGGCGGCACCGCCCAGGCAGTGCCCAACTCCGGCTCCCTTTGGGTCGGCTACGGCAAGAGCAACACCTACGCAAGCGTCAAGTGCGTCCAGCAGATATCCAACGACCTGCACTACCAGACCGGTTACCACACGGTCGACGTGGACGGCTCGTTCGGCCCCGACACCTACGGGGCTATCGTGGCCATCCAGAAGTGGGCGAGCTTGCAGCAGGACGGTGTCGTCGGCCCGAGGACCGGCGACGTCATGGTCGAGGCCACCAAGGACTACTACGGCTGTTACCCCTACCTGCCCACCCTCAAGTGACACCCGACGCTCAACTCCGGTAGGCATCGGGGTTGGCGGGCCCCACCAGGAGACACTGCTGGGAATGGGGTCCGAGCGTGACGGCGGTCCTTGTCGTCCGGTTGTGGAAGGCAAGGACCACCGTTCGGGACGCTGTTCGAGGTCAGAGGGCCGGCAGGATGCGCAGCGGGCTCATGGTGCCTGCTCGCGCCATTGCGCGACGCTGCCCTCGACCTCGGCGATGCTGGGGTGGCGCACGGCATCCAGCCCGTCATCGGCGAGAAGGTCGGCGATCAGGGCCGGAGGGCCGAACACCTCGGTCGCGCTCAGGTCCCAGTCGGTCAGGACGAACCAGGAGCCCTCCACGGGCCACCAGTGCGCGGGAAACTGGGTGTGTACGGTTCGGTCGGGCCACGCGCAGGCATCGTGGTGAGCAAGCGCCTCCTCCAGCCGGCCCCGGCGGGCCGGGATGGGGCGGCCCGCGTCCTCGATCCCCGCCTGGGCCCAGTAGCACTCCGTGCGCAGCCCATCAGGGCTGTGCCGGGCGAGGACCTCGACCAGGCGGGCCAGGCTGCCGCGGTCAATCTCGCCCAGGTCCGGGCCCTCTACGTCTTCGGGCAGGTCCAGCCCCTCGAAGAGCCGGAACGAGGGGGTGTACTGCCAGTCCTCCAGTCGCTTGCCGGCGCGCGCCAGCATGTCGTCCCACCGGACCCGTTCCCCTCGCACCGTGACGGTGTGCAGAACCCAGCAGCGATCCGGGAACCCCTCCTGGGGCTCGTAGCCCAAAATGGCCTCGCCACGTTCCAGAAGTGGTCGGACACCACCCAGCGAATCGTCATCCGGCACAAGCTCCACCGCGAAACCCCTCGACACTTCGATCATGTGTGTGACGTTCTGTGATCAGTCGAGGTTAAACGCTCACGGTGCGGAAGTCCCGCTCGTCGGGGATCCTCGCGGCGAAGCAGCGCTTTCGGTCCTTGGTCCGGGACTTGGTCCGGGACTTGGACAGGGGTTGGTGGGTTGTGGGTCGACGGGTGCGGGGTCAGGGGCGGGTTCGTGTGCCGGCGTCGTGCTGTTGGTAGAGGGTGACGAGCAGGCCGTGCACGGGTTCGCCGGGGTCTTCCTCGACTTCGTCGACCAGGCGGGTCAGCGCTTGGGCCAGCTGTGCGGCCTTGGCGGGGCTGAGTCGGAGGTGGCGCAGGGTCAGGGTGTGTTCGAGGGGGGAGCGGTCCGTCTCGGCGGCGACCGCGCCGAGCATCGCGGCTGTGCCTTCGGCCTGTGGCTCGTCGACGAGGAGGCGTTGTGCGGTTCGCCGGTAGTATTTCTCGGTGCCACCACGGACCTGCCGAGTCCCGGCGTCCTGGACCAGTCCGGCTTCGCACAGCACTCGCAGGTGGTGGGAGACACTGCCCTTGTTCACGCCCAGTTGAGCGGCGAGTCGGCTGATCGTGGAGGGCTGCCCGCTCAGGGCGAAGAGCAGGCGTTGGCGTACGGGGTGGGCGAGCGCGGCGTGCTGCTGGGGTGTGCTGATCTGCTGGACGTCTTCGTCTGGTTGATGGCTCACCGAATCAAGTGTTAAGTGCGGTTGACGCTTTGACAAGTCGCTGATCTACTCCCTGCCATGACCACCACCACCTCGTCACCCGCGCTGGACAACGCCACCGCCGCTGACACCACTGCCCCCGTTACCGACACCGACACCGTCACGGCCGCCGGCTCCACCGCCGTCCCCGTCCCGGACACTGCAGGCGTCGTCGAGTCGATCGCCGACCTGGTCGCCGGGAACTACGTCTTCCCCGATGTCGCCCGGCAGTTGGCGGCCCTGCTGCGAAGCCGGTGTGCGGAGGGAGCCTACCGGGCCGCGACCGCGGAGGAGTTGGCCGAAGGGGTCACCGCCGACCTGCGGTCCGTCAACGGTGACCAGCACCTGGCTCTGAAGTTCCATGCCGAGCCCGTACCGTCGGAGCGGGGCGCGGCCGTACTCGCCGCGATGCGGCGGCAGTTCGACGAGGGCCTGGGGGGTGTTCCGCGGGTGGAGCTCCTCGATTCCGGAGTCGCGGTCCTGGAGATCGCACCCGCGATGTTCCCCCTGGACTGGGCGGCCGAGCCGCTGGCCGCGGCGCTCTCCCTGGTGGCCCCGGCCCGCGCGCTGATCCTGGACCTGCGCCGCAACGTCGGTGGCGACCCGGACACGGTCGCCTTCGTCTGCGGCTACCTGCTCGACGGCCGCACCCACCTGAACACCATCGTCTCGCGGCAGGGGGAGAAGGCCGAGCAGTCCTGGACGCCCCCGTTCGTCCCGGGCGCCCGCTACGGCGCCACCAAGCCGCTCTACGTGCTCACGAGTGCGAAGACCTTCTCCGCAGGTGAGGAACTCGCCTACGACCTGCAGCAACTCGGGCGTGCCGAGGTCGTCGGGGAGAGTACCCGCGGCGGTGCGCACCCGCGCGAGGGCTGGACGGTGCACCCGCACCTGGAACTCTCCGTCCCCGTCGCCCGCGCGCTCAACCCCGTCTCGGGCACCAACTGGGAGGACACCGGCGTCCAGCCCGACGTGCCGTGCCGAGCCGAAACCGCACTCGAGCGCGCGTTGGAACTGGCCGTGACGCGCCTGGCGCAGAACGGCTCCTGACACAGCCCCACCACCCCGGACACCGCCACCGGGTGCCACTACCGGACCGGTGGCGAGGCGGCCCGGGTCTTCCGGTCCGGCGTGCGGCTGCGCGGGCGGGCCGGGGCCCGCATCGACGGGAGGCTGACCGGCGGGTGGAGTGTGCTCCTGACGCGCTCCACCGGCGGGCCGGGGCCGTCGCCGGCCGGCCCGCCCGCCCCATACGCCCCGTCCGTCCCGCGGTCCTGTCCCGGCGGCGGTGGTCCCGTACAGCCTTGCCCCGCCGACGCGGACGCCGGCACAGGCATCGGTCCGGTAGCGGTCGTGTCGGTCATGGTCGGTTGTGGGGTCAGTGGGGTTGAGGGGTGGCCAGGAGGTCGGTGGCGCGGGGGGTTTGGCGGTAGAGGACGTGTTGTCCGGTGCGGGTGCGGGTGACCAGTGCGGTGCGGTGCAGGATGCCGAGGTGGTAGGAGACGGTGCTGGTGGCGAGGAAGTGCCGTTCGCTGAGTTCCGCGGTGGTGCGGGGGGTGTGCAGGTCGGACAGCAGGCGTGTGCGGGTCGCTCCGAGGAGGGCGTGGACGGCCGGTCCGGGGCGGGTGGCCGGTCCGGGGCGGCAGGGGTAGGCGAGCATGGGCTGGCGTGTGGCGGGTGCGGGTATCGAGTCGATGACCACGCGTAGGTCCGTGGTGAACACGGAGGGGGTCAGGACCAGGCCGGCGGCGGCGCTGGTCCGGGCGTGGAAGCGGCTGGTCAGACTCAGGTGGTCGTCGTTCCAGAGCATCCTGGGGTGCAGGGTGGCGAGCATGCCGGACAGGCCGTGGCGGGCGGTGGTCTGCGCCCGGTGGGTGATGTCCTCTTCCATGCGGGTACGCAGGGCCGTCCAGTGCGGGGCGAGGGCGCGTTCCCACAGCCGGTGCAGTTCCGCCGCCATCCGTTCGGCGAAGTCGTGCTCGCCCCGTTCCAGGGCGTCGCGCAGGGCCACGGGAGTGGCCCGGCCCGCCAGGTGCTCCTCGCTGACCCCTTGGGCCATGACCTGCAGCTCCCAGCGCAGCCGGGCGGGATCCGTGGTGGCGACGGTGTGCAGTTCCTCGTGCAGTCCGGTCTCGGGGGCGTGCGGCTGGGGTGTCAGGAAGTCCGGCACGTAGTCCCACGAGCCGCTGAACAGCGAGCCCAGCAGGACGAGCTTGCGGTCACGGACGGTCTCCTGGATTCTGCCCCGCCAACCGTCGCCGCCCGGGCGCTTGTTGTCGCGCAGGAGGCGCAACGCGCCGATCCCGGTGCTGAGCGGCGAGATCGCGAACCGGGTGTTCGCGAGTACGGCGCGGTCCATGTCGAGGTGGAGCACGACACCCCCCGGAGGTCGGCTGCCGGCCGCCCGTGCGGTCGGCGTCATGAGTGTTCGAACCTGATCGAATCACTCGAGGGGCGGTCCCGTCAGCCGGTTGCCTTGAGTCAGGAACACACCGAACACCAGGAGACACTGATGATCAGGAAGCGCACCGCTGTCCGCCTCGGCGCTGTCGTCGTCGCCGCCACCGCCGGCTTGGGCCTCAGCGCCGCGACGGCGTCGGCCAGTACCACCTACACGGCCAACGTCCCCGGTTGCGCCGGGGGCATGGTGGTGACGTTCGCCGACGGGCACGACCACGTGCAGGGCTACGCGACCTCCACCACCGGCGACGGCTGCAGCGTGGTGCTCACGCAGTCGAACGGCGGGCGCTCGAGCAACTGGACCAGCATTCCTCACGACACGGCCTGGACCGCGAAGCTCCTGGACGCCGGAATCACCTCGTACGTCGTCGTGTGCAACCTGGACTCCCGCCGGTGCGCCACCAGCGCCTCGTACTGACAGGCGTCGCCGGTTCCGTCCTGGCCCCGTCTCGGGGGACCGGACCATGACGGGACCGGCGGCACGTCCCGGAGCCGAACCGCCCCGGGTACCGCCGCCGAGCCCGGGAGGAGGACGCCGCCCGCGTCCTGACCGACGGCCCCGGCCGACGAGGCCGGACGCCCGGGCAGGCGCGGGTCGGCGGGTGTTTCAGGACTGGCGGCGCAGGCGGCGGGCGAGGAGGACCGCGCCGGTGCCGAGGGCGGCGAGTGCCGCGGCGGTGGCGGCCGTGATGCCGTCGGACTGGGCGCCGGTGGCGGCGAGTTCACCCGTGACGGGGGCGGCCGGGGCGGGGACGGGCGCCGACGCCTCGGCGGCGGGCGCCGTGTCGGTGGCCGGCTTGGTGTCGGTGGCGGGCTTCGCCTGTGTGCCGGGCTCGGCGCCGGTGGACTTGTCGGCGCTCGTGCCGGTGCTCTTCTCGGTGTTCTTGTCGGTGTTCTTCTCGGGGGCGACGACGTTGACGGTGGTGCCCTGGCCGCAGTTGGTGGTCCCGCGGAACGGGGCTCCTTCGTTGACGAAGACGCACGGGCTGATCTGGGTCGCGCCCGGCGGCGTGGCCGCGTCGTAGGAGACCCGCACCCGGGTCACCGTGGTCTTCCTCGCCGCGATGGAGGAGTCGCGGCCCTGGAGGTAGACGCCGGGCTTGTCGTCCGGGATCTGGTCGGAGACCTTCTGCAGGGTGGTCCACGAGCCGTCGGCCTTGCGGACCTGGACGGTGGCGTGAGGGTCGACGAAGAGCACGTTGCCGAGGTTGACGTACGCGGACGGGGTGGGGTTGGCCAGCACCGCGTCGAACTCGATCGGCTCCCCGCCGGCGACCGCCGTGGCCGGCACGTGGGCGAGTGAGCTGCCGATGGAGTCGACCTTGATCGTCTTGACCTCATCGGCCAGGTTCTCCCCCGATCCCGGCACGGTCAGGCGGGAGTCCAGGGTGATGGAGCGGAAGCCGCCATTGGTCGCGCCGTCGTGCGGCAGGCCCATCGGGGCGCCGATGCGCAGGTCCAGCTTCACGGTCTTGCCGGCCGCGACCGTGATGGCGCCGGTCGCGCCGTCGTAGGTGGCCTCGTAGAGCCCGGCGTGGAAGCCCAGCGGGACGGACTTCCACGCGCCGTCCGCCGGGTCCTTGTAGTCGATCGTGATCGCGTGCGGCGGTGTGCCGGCCTCGGTCGTGGTCTGCAGGAGGAGCGCGAAGGCGGTGTCCTCGGTGCCGGTGTTGGCGAGCGTCTCGGTGAACGCGACCGGCTGCCCGGCGAAGCCGACCGCCGCCGGCGCCTGGACGGTCAGTGTCCCCTTGTGCGTGTCGTGCGGCGCACCCTCGGCGAAGGCCGCCTGCGCCGGCAGTGCGAGCGTGCCGCCGAGCGCGGCGACACCGAGCGCGGCCGCGACGGAGACGGCGTGGCGGGAGCGGGAGCGGCGGATACGGGTGGTGGACATGGTTCCCCCTGGAAGCAACTTTGTTGTGGGCATGACGAACATGGGGTTCGGCTACGCCGGAAGCGGATGAACGAGCGAGTGGAAGAGCGAGCGGCCGGGGCGGGCCCGTGACCCTGCCGGACCACGGACGCAGAGATCGCCCCCGCCTGCGGAAGGTGGCCCCCTTCCGCGCCTCTCACTTGTACAGACGTGCGGCGCCCGCCCGGGTTGCAGGCGGGTTCGAAGAATTTTTCCCGGTGGACCCGCCGGCCACCGTCTCGGCCGCCCGGACCTCTCCGCACGGGCTCACCGCCTTGCTGATCCCGACGTCAGGAGCCGAGCGTCCGGACCGGACGTCGCGACGCTGTCGGCTCACTGATCCGCGGTGTTCAGTCGACGGGCCCGATCGTCGCGTGGGGCCCTACCGCCGGTTCGAGCAGCGACAGTGTCCGCTGCTGCGCGTCGAGGCGGACGCGGATGCCGACCGGCATCGGCAGGTTCGGGCCGGCGTGCCCGAACTCGACGTTGCCCAGGACCGGGATGTCCCGGTCGCCGAGGGCGTCGAGGACGATCTCGGGCAGGGCCGGAGACGCGCCGGGCTCGAGTCCGCTGATCTCGCGCGGAACGCCCACGACCATGCCGGAGATCCGGTCGAGGATGCCGCCGTGCCGCAGCACCTGCAGGTAGCTCCACACGTGCGATGCCAGGCCGCCCATCTCCTCCCAGAACAACACCGCACCGTCGAACCGTTCGAGGGGCAGCGCGAAACGCGTCGCCTGCGCCAGCACGATGCGATTGATCACCCCGCCGATCAGCCGGCCCTCGGCACGGCCAGGACGCCAGCACTCCCACGACGCACTCGCAGGCAGCGCACCGATCGCCTCGGTGCCGGTCAGCAGCCTGGAGTACAGCCTCTCGAGTTCCGCCCGGCGCGCCACGGGCGCGCGCTGCCAGTGTCCGCCGAAGCCGGGGACGGCCATGTCGGCGTGGAACCCGACCAGACCTGTGCGCGCATAGAGCGCCAGATGCAGCAGCGAGATGTCGCTGTAGCCGAGGATCGGCTTGGGGTCGGCCCTGACCGCCTCGACATCGATCAGGTCGAGGTAGCCGAGCGCCGTCTGACCGCCGTCACTCGCGACGATCGCACGCACCTCAGGATCACGGAGAAGGCCGTTGAACTCCCCGGCGATCTCGGCCGGCGTGGCCGCGCTCCACCAGTGGTGCCGGCCTGCTTGGAGCAGCGGAGCCCGACGCACGCGGAACCCCATCCGCTCGAGCACGACCACCGCCTGCTCGACGTTGGGCTCATGAGCGGCCGGCAGCGGACCGGACAGCGCGGCGATGACAACGAGATCTCCGGGCCTCAGGGCACGCGGTCGAAGCAGTTGCGGCAGTGCGGAACCAGTCATGGCGCCAGTGTCGCCGGTGCCACCGGCAGGGTCACCCGACTTTCGCCGCGCGTCGGCCCCAGAGCCGGGGCAGGGGCCTGCCGCTGTCCGATTGGCCCACGGAATCGGGTGCCCGATTGGATACCCCTCGGGGGCATCGTGCTGGCTAGTGTCGAGGCACGCGCTGCGCCGCCAGGCGCATGCCAAACGGGAGGGAAACAACCATGCGCAAGATCGTCATCGGGCTGGCCGCCACCGGCCTGCTCCTCGCCGGCACCGTCGCCACCGCCGGCACCGCCAACGCCGCGGGGTCGCGCTGCGGTGAGTGGAGCACCAGCGAGCCGCTGCTGAAGGTCGGTGCCACCGGCGATGCCGTACGGGAGCTTCAGTGCGAGCTGAACTACTCGATCAACCCCGACAAGCACGCCAAGATCACCGTCGACGGGGTGTTCGGTCAGGACACCCTCAACTCCGTCTACTTCTTCCAGAAGTGCATGGGATACCTCCAGGTGGACGGCCAGGTCGGCCCGCAGACCTGGGGGGCGCTGGACTGGTGGAGCTCCGTGAACGCCTACCCCAACTGCTGAGGTAGCCGGTAGGGACAGCGTCGGGGGCAGGGCATCCGCTGATGCCCTGCCCTCGACGCCGTTGGGGTCGGTGTCGCCCTCGACGGGAAGTGAGCCCGCGCGGACGGCGGCGACGACGGCCCGCCAGGAGGCGGCGGTGTTCGGTCTTCATCCGGCTGATGCGGGGCCCGGACCCGGACCGGTGGCCGGTCGCTGCAGGTTCGACTCGATGCGGGAGTGGGGCCTTTTCGAGGGCGGCTTCCTGGAGTTCCTGCCGGCGGCGGTGACGGAGCAGTATCCGTACCACGGGGACGTTGTTTCCGGTGGGATGAAGCAGGTCGGTGACGGCCGTGCTTATCGTCCTCGGGGTGACTGGTCGAAGCAGATTTGGCAGTGAACCCGCGAACACGGTCAACGGCCGGGTCGGGCGCTGCTGGGGGTTCCGGGACGGCCGGGGAATGCGGCGGGGTGCGTGCGAGACACCCGGGACGCACCGTCAAGAATGACCCCATGGTCCATCAGATCGAAGTCCCCTGCGCCGACGATGCCGCATCTCTGGGTCCTCTGCTGTTGAGGGCTTGGCTGCAGACATATCCCAACGAAGACGCAGGGATTGATGAGACGTGGATCCGCGAGCACCGTGGCTCCTCCGCCACCCCGGAGGGCATCGCCCAGTGGCGGGCGTTCATCGAGGAGGCGAAGCGGCAACCGGACGTGCTGTTCTGCCGAGTCATCCGCTTCGAGGCGAGGATCACCGGATTCCTGTGTGGTCGCCGGGACGAGGTGGTCACGCTCGGGCCGATGTATCTGCTGGACGAAGCGCAAGGCCAAGGCATCGGGAGCCGGATGATGAACGAGTTCCTCGCCTGGGCGGGGGACACACCCATGCGCCTGTGGGTCACCGACTACAACGAACGCGCGGTCCGCTTCTACCAGCGCTACGGATTCACGACCACAGGCGAGCGAGAGCTCTGGCGGGGCAGGCTTCCCAACGTTCGCATGACCCGCAACACCACGTCGAGCGTCAACCTCAGCTGAGCCGACCGCCCGACGTCGGCTCTCCGACGACAGCAGCCCGAACGGGACCAGATCGACCGAGACGACGAGCGAATCGGACCGGATCACCTGAGATTGGGACCAGATCGACTGGGACGGGACATCCGTGTGGCGCGTGGACCCCCTGGTGTCAGCTGCCCCGTCTCACATCGTCTTGACCGTCCGTCAAGTGATCCTGACTGGTTGCTTTGGCGCCCCGCGCTCGGCGCCGCCCAGGCGTCGGGATAATGATCTTGATTGATCGGTAGTGCTGAGCGAGGGGTGGGCGGGTGCGGATCAACGTTCTGGGGGCGCTACAGGTCGTCCGGGGTGAGGACGGGACGGCCCTCGAGATCGGCGGAGCGCGGCTTCGGCTGCTGCTGCTCCGGCTGACGCTCGATCCAGGGCGCGTGGTCACCCGGGAGCGTCTGGTGGACGACCTCTGGGGGGACGCCCCGCCGGAGGAGCCGGCCGGTGCCGTGCAGTCCCTGGTCTCCCGGCTCCGTCGGGTGTTGGGGGCCGATCGGTCCGTGGTCGGCTCGCACCCCGCCGGGTACGTGCTCGACCTGCCCCGGGCGAGCGTGGACGCCTGGGACTTCGAGCAGCGGGCGGCGGCGGGGCGGGCCGCGCTGGCGGCGGGCGGGTTCACCGAGGCGGTCCCGCTGTTGGGCGGGGCGCTGGAACTGTGGCGCGGGGCACCGTTCGCGGACGGCGAGGGCGCCGGGTTCACCGCGGCGCCGGCGGCCCGGCTGGCGGAGCTGCGGCTGTCGGCGGTCGAGGACCGGGCCGACGCCCTGCTCGCCCTCGGCGAGGTCGGCACGCTGCCGCGGCTGGTCGCCGAGCTCACCGGGCTCTGCGTCACCCACCCGCTGCGCGAGCGGGCCGCCGTCAGGCTGATGCGCGCGCTCCACGCGGACGGACAGCAGGCCGCGGCGCTGGAGGTGTTCGAACGGACCCGGCGGGCGCTGGCCGAGGAGCTGGGCGCCGACCCGTCCGCCGAACTGCGGGATGCTCACCTGCGGGTACTGTCCGGCGCACAGTCGCCTCCGCCGAGGCCGGCCCCCGTTCCCACCGGGAACCCCGTCGGCCGTGCGGCACTGCGGACCTGGCTCACCGCTCTGATCGGCCGCGACGAGGCACTGACGGCGGTCCGGGAGCGCCTGCCTTGCTCCCGCCTGGTCACCCTGACCGGGCCGGGCGGTGTCGGCAAGACCCGGCTGGCGGTCGCGGCCGTGGCGACCGCGCCGCCCGCGACGGACGTCCGGCTCGCCGAACTCGCGGGTGCCGACGGCCCGGACGCGGTGGCCCGGGTCGTGCTGGCAGCCGTCTGTCGACCGGCGGAGGCCGGGGTGCTGGCGGGCGGCCTGCCCGCCGGCGATCAGTCCGGGGAGCCCGTCGAGCGGATCGTCCGGGCCCTGGAGGGGCGTGACGTCCTGCTCGTCCTGGACAACTGCGAGCACCTGATCGAGGATGCGGCCCTGCTGGCGCACCGCCTGCTGGCCGCCGCGCCCCGGCTCAGCGTGCTGGCCACCAGCCGCGAACCGCTCGGTGTCCCAGGCGAGGTGCTCTGGCCGGTGGCGCCGCTCGCCGTACCCGCACCCGGCTCCACCGCACAGGAGGCGCTCGCACACCCGGCCGTCGCCCTCTTCGTCGAGCGGGCCGCCGCGGCCCGTCCCGGATTCGCCCTGGACCACGAGACCGTCGAGCCGGTCGTCCGGATCTGCCGGGAACTGGACGGCCTGCCGCTGGCCCTCGAACTGGCGGCGGCCCGGCTGCGCGCCCTGAACCCCGGTCAGGTCGCGGCGCGGCTGCACGACCGGCTCCGGCTGCTGGACCGGGGCTCCCGCACCGGCCCCGACCGGCACCGCACGCTGCGCGCCGTCGTCGACTGGAGCTGGGAGCTGCTGGACGAGGACGAGCGCGTCCTGCTGCGACGGCTCTCGGTGTTCGCCGGCGGGGCGACGCTCCCCGACGCGCACCTGGTCTGCGCCGGCGACTGGCCGCACGGGCCGGCGCCCGACCCGACGGCCGTCGAGGACCTGCTGTCCTCCCTGGTCGACAAGTCCCTGGTCGACAAGTCGCTGGTCGACAGATCCCTGGTCGACAGGTCCCTGACCGACATGTCCCTGGTCGCGGCCGTCGACCGGGAGCCGGGGCTGGTGCGGTACCGGCTGCTGGAGACGGTCCGCGCGTACGCCGCCGAACGGCTCGTCGAGGCCGGTGAGGACGGCCCGACCGGCGCCGCCCACCTGCGCCGTTTCGTCGAGCTCGCCGAGAACGCCGAACCCCTGCTCCGGACGGACCGTCAGATCGCCCTGATGGCCCGGCTCGACGCGGAACAGGGCAACCTGGACGCGGCGCTGCGCCGGGCGGTCGCTGTCGGCCCGCCGGAACACGCCCTGCGGCTGACGGCCGCCCGGGCCTGGCCCTGGCTGATGCGTGGTCAGGGCCGTGAGGCCGGTGCGTGGACGTCCGCCGTCTTCGCTGCGCACGGCCTCAGCGCGCCGCCCGGTCTGGAGCAGGCACACGCCCTGTGCGTGATCCTGGCGCAGCTCACCTCCCCGTTCCGGGAGCCCGGCGACACCGTGATCCCGCCGGGGGCGATGGGCGGGGCGTTGGTCGCGGCGCAGCGGGCCGAGCACCCCGTCGCCCTGGCCGCCGCACTGCTGCTCGCCATGGCGGGGCCGCCGGACGCAGTGGGCGCCACGGCGCAGCGGTACGGCGAGCACCCGGACCGGTGGATACGCGCCGCCGCCCATCTGGTGCTGGGCCGGATCGAGTTGGGCGCGGGCCGGATCGGGCGCGCCGAACACTGTCTGCGGACCGCCGTGGACGGATTCCGTGTCCTGGGCGACCGCTGGGGCCTGGCCCTGGCGCTGGTCACTCTGGCCGCGCTGCTGTCGGTCACCGGCGCGGCCGAGGAGGCGCTCGCGGCGCTGGCGGAGGCCGGTGAACGGGACGCCGAGATGGGCGGTTCCGGCGAGGCGCCGCTGTCGCTGCTGCTGTCGGGCCGGCTGCGGGCGCGCTGCGGCGAACCGGCCGCAGCCCGAGTGGACCTGGAGCGCGCGCTGGCCGCCGCCGAACGTGACCGGGACCGGCATCTGCAGGCCGCCGTCGGCTACGCGCTCGGTGAACTCGCCCGGCGCACCGGCGACTTGGCGACGGCGGTGGACCGCCAGCAGGAGACACTGCGGCGGCTGGAGCGGCTGCCCGCGACCGGCCCCGGTGCCCCGGCGCGGCTGCACCTGCTGGCCCTGCTGCACACCGGCCTGGCCCGGACCGAGCAGCGGCGCGGCGCGCCGGACGCGGCCGACCCGCTGCACCGCCGGGCCCTGGAACTTGCCGCGGACAGCGGCGACCAGCCGGTGCGGGCGGACGTCCTGGAGGGGTACGCCGAGTACTGCCTCGCGCTCGGCCACGCGGCGCGCGGTGCGGCGGCTCTGGGCGCGGCGTACGGCCTGCGCGGGGCCCATGACGTGGGCGACCCGGAACTGCGGGCCATCCTGGACGGCTGCGCCGAGGCCCTCGGCGAGGCCGGTTTCCGGGCCGCCTGGGAACGCGGCCGGGCGTTGTCGCGACCGGAGGCGCTACTCCTGGAGGCCGGCTGACCGGTCCTCCGGAGCGCGTCCGGCGCGCCACCCTGGGTGGGTGGCGCGACAGGGCGGATGTGCGATCAGCCGCTGAACGGCGGCTGGGTGGGTGCGCAGACCGTGCCGGAGGCGGGGAGGGCGCCGTCGATCAGGTAGCGGGTCTCGTGCCGGGCGGCGCAGTCGCTGGGGTTGGCCAGCACGGTGTGGCCGTAGCCGTCGACGGTCAGCAGCTGCGCGCGGGCGAGCGAGCGGGCCATCGTGCGGGACCCTTCGTACGGCATGGCCGGGTCGCCGGTGTTGGCGACCACCAGGATCGGCCGGGCGGTCGGGTGGTTCCAGGGGCCGTCGTAGCGGTCGCGGTCCCGGGCGGGCCAGTCGGCGCAGCGCTCGTCGGTCCAGGCGAAGTACGGGCCGGCCTCACCGGAGCGGGCCCGGGCGTACGCGGCCAGGGCCGGGTAGTCGGCCCGGGCGGGCGGGTAGGCACTGTCCGAACAGGCCACCGCGAGCGCCTGGTCCGGCGACCGGTGGAGGACGGGCGGCAGCGGGGTGCCCGGCGGGGCAGGGGCCTCGGTGGCGGCCCACAGCGCCTGGAGGGTTGCGCCGAGCCGGGTCCAGCCCGTGCCGGGCAGGTTCGGGACGGGGTTGGCGGCGTAGAGCGAGAGGATCGTCGCCTCCACGGCCGAGCCGGTGGTGAAGGTCGCGCCGCCGACCGCGACCGGCCGGGTGCGCAGCCGCTGGAGCAGCTCGCCGTACCTGGCCCGGGTGGCGGCAGCCGTTCCGGCGGAGAAGGAGCAGGTCCGGGGGCCGGCCTGGCCGCACCGGTCGAGGAAGGCGTCGAGGACGCGGTCGGCGGCCACGTCGCTGCCGTTGCGCAGCAGGGTGCCCGTGGTGGTGGCCTGGTTTCCGTGGCCGGTCGACCAGGCCACCGGGTCCGGGGCGCTGTCGAGGACCATGGCGCGAACCCGGTCGGGGAACAGGTTGGCGTAGCTGGCGCCGAGGTAGCTGCCGTACGAGGTGCCCAGGTAGGTGAGCTGCCGGTCGCCGACCGCCCGGCGGAGCAGGTCCATGTCGCGGGCCACGTTGGCGGTGGAGATGTGCGCCAGCAGGGCGGGGTTGCGGGCCGCGCACTGCCGGGCGAGGCGCTGGTAGGCGTCGGCCCAGGCGTTCTGTTGGTCCTCGCCCTCGGGGTAGCCGGCGGCCGTGCCGGCCAGCAGGGCCTGCTCGTCGGCCGGGTCGTCGAAGCACTGGACGGGTGCGCTGCCGCCGGTGCCGCGCGGGTCGAAGCTGACGATGTCGAAGCGCTTGAGCACCTCCTCGGGGAACTGGCCGAGCATCAGGGGCAGAGCCACGGTGCCGGCCACGGCAGGGCCTCCCGGGTTGTAGAACAGCGAGCCGATCCGATGGGCCGGGTCGCCGGCCGGGTGCCGGATGACGGCGAGGTCGATCCCGGCGCCGCGCGGATCGTGGTGGTCGAGCGGGACGCGGGCGGTCGCGCACTCGAAGCCGTCCGCGCACGTCGCCCAGGCGAGTCGCGGTACCGGGGCGGTGTCCGGCGAGGCCACGGCGGTCGCTGGACACACCGCGGCCAGGAGCGCGGCCGCGGCGGCGCCCGCGCCGAGCCGCCACGAAGCCACCGACCGTCGGACTGCAGCGCGGGAAGCCCTGGGCCGGCGTGGGCCTGCCGCGGCGCTGGTGGGAGGGGAGGTGCGAGTCACGTGAGTGCCCTTTCGTCAACGGGCCGGACAGTCGCGCGCTCCTGTGTCGCGGCGTACCGCCCGGCACATCCGACGGTTCCGCACCTCACTGGCAGAGCGCTGGCATCCCGCTGGCAGCGGCTCGGGCACCGTCCGCCAGGGCGGTGGCAGGGCGGGGCAGGGCGGTGGCCACCGCCTACGCCCTGGCAGCCGCGCTGCCCCCACCCGGAGACCCCCGGCCGCCCTGCCTGCCCTCCTCCCTCGCGAGGACGACCCTGTGACACGTGCCTGCCTGGTTCTGGCGATCGGCCAACTCGCCTGGGAAGAAGGCAATCCGGCAGCCTCCACCAGTGGCCGGTGGTTCGGCGGTTACTGCCGGCCCAGGGGTGGCTGCCCCTGCCGAGTCGTTGAGCCGCTGGTCTGGCGCAGTCCGAGCCGCACCGCGCGTTCGACCGGTGTGTACGCGCCATCGGTGCGGTCGAGGTCGAGCGGGGCGGCCGAGTACAGCGGAGGCTGAGCGAGGAACCTCGCCTGGGTGCCGCGGTTGGGCTGGGCGGCGTGGATCAGGAACGGGTGGCAGAGGTAGACGTCTCCGGCTCGCCCGGTGGCGAGCGCCGGCGGGCGGTCAGGGGCATCAAGCTTGCCCGCGGTGTCCATGGTCCGGCAGAGCTCCATCCCGTCGATACCGCGTTCGCCCACCGGCTCCAGGAAGGCGGGAACGTCCAGGTGCGAGCCGACCTTGATCCGGGTCGGCCCGTGGTCGGCGTCGACGTCCGAGAACAGGAACAGCATCAGCAACGCCCGCTCACGGGAGCGGAGGTTGAGCCAGTAGCCGGTCTCCCCCTCTGGCGTGTAACTGGCATCCATGTGCCACCCGGTGTCGCCGGGATCGTCAGGGTGCGGAAAGCGAATGGGAAAAGTGCCCAGGCCGATACGCGGCAACCAGCGGCCCGGGCCGACCAGTTGGTCGAACGCGCCGTGCAGGCGCTCGGTGGTCGCGGCGCGCTGGAACGGCGCCTGCGCGTATCCCCACAGCCTGACCACCGGTTGGGTCCAGGTGGCGGGATCGTCCGGATCAAGACCGGTCTCGCGCCACAGGAACGCCCGGCACTCATCGGCCAGCGACCGGGAGAATGCCTCTTCGAGGTGGATGAAGCCATCGGAAACGAATCGGTCGATCTGACCAGACGTCAGAACATCTCGCATGCTGCTACTTTCCATCGCAGTCGGTGGACGGCTGGTGGGGTTTCCGGTGCCGCGCAGACCGGCGCTGCATGGCACCGCCGACCCGTTCGGCCACGTCCGGGAGCCGGCCGGGTGTCCGGCCGGTCGCCGCTTGTTCCGGTCAGGATGTCGGTGCCCGGCCGACGTGCCGGTCGGCGAGGTCGACGCCCGGGGCGCGGCTGTGCTCGTCCTCGGGGTCACGGTCGACCAGGCCCGCGTAGTGCTCGAGCGCGAATCGGACGATGGCATGGCTGCCGGGGATGCCCTGCGGCCCGGCGTTGGAGGCGGACACGACGGCGAAGTCGCGTTCCGGCACCAGGAGCAGTTCGACGAACTGACCGAAGGCCGAGCCGCCTTGCCAGACGGTGCGTACCTGATCGATATCGCGCAGGACCCAGCAGGTCCCGATCGCGTCGGCGAGTGCGCTGGAGCGCACGGTGCCGGGTGGTTCCCTCATCTGCCGCAGCGAGTCGGCGGGGAGCAGGTGTTCGCCACGCTGCGTCCGACCGTCGCCGAGATGGAACCGTGCCCAGCGCAACAGGTCGGCAGGCGAGGAGGACAGGCCCCCTCCGGGGTTGTTCGCGCGGGTTCCGTTCCGGCGTCGCGAAACCGCCGACGTTCCTTCTGCGTCTGTTGTGTGTCCGGCGGCGAAGCGCCACCTCGGCACGTCGCCGGGTGCGAAGAGGGAGTCCTCGAGTCCCAGGGGGTCGAGCACGAACTCGGCGACGGCTTGCTCGTAGGGCATCCCGCTGACCTTCTCGATCACCCGTCCGAGCAGGTTGTAGCCGGCCTGACTGCAGGAGGCCCGCTCCTCGGGTGCTGCCAGGAGCGGCAGGTCTGTCAGCCGGGCCACCTCGGCGGCCAGGGCGTCGTCGCCCTCCGCGGTGTCGAGGACCGGGCCGCGGTCCGGTCCGGCCGTGTGGTTGAGCAGGTCCGACACGGTCGTCTGCGCGGCGGCCTGCTCGTCGGCGAGCCGCAGCTGTGGCACGTAGCGGCGCACCGGCGAGCCGAGGTCGACCAGTCCGTCCTCGACCAGCCACATCAGGGCGGTCGCGGTGAACGTCTTCGTCACGGACCCCAGGGCGAACACGGTGTCCGGGGTGACCGGCAGGGGGTCGTCGACACTCGTCACACCGTGGCAGGCGAAGGTCTCCTGGCCGTTCGCCCACACTGCCACGGCGACACCGGGGATCCCGGACCCGGTCGCGGTGGCCTCGACGAAACCGGCCAACGCACTGTCGGGCGGCGCCAGGCCGGCATCGGCTCCTGTCGTGCCAGTGTCGTTCACGGTCATCACTTCCTCCTCGGGTGGCTGGTCCAACCGGGCCTGCGCCTCGGACACACCGGGGCGGCGCAGGTCGTAGCACCAACGCTAGGAGGGGTGACGGTGAGTCGACCCGACCTTTCGAGGAGCGCTTTGGTCGGGTCGAAGGGCCGGGAGGGGTATAGGTCAGGCCGGGCGGTTCACGGCGGCGAGCCGCTGCCGCGAAGCCTCGTACAGCACGGCGGTCGCGGCGTTCGCCGCGTTCAGAGAGCTCGCCGAGCCGCTCATCGGAATGCTGACCGTGTGGTCGCACAACTCCCGCCAGGCGCTGCTCAGCCCTGACGTCTCGTTGCCGATCAGCAGCAGCACCGGCTGGGTGAAGTCGAAGTCGAAGACGTCGCAGTCACCCTTCTCGTCGGTGCCGACCAGGGCGATCGGCTGCCCCTCGGCCCGCTGCTCGCCGACCCAGGCCATCACGTCGTCGGGCGACGGCACGCGCACGGCGGGCAGTGCGAACAGGGATCCCGTACTGGCCCGAACCGCCCTGGGGTCGTATACGTCTGCGGCATGGCCCGAGACAATGAGCCCGTGCGCACCGAAGGCGTCCGCGGACCGGATGATGCTGCCGATGTTGCCGGGGCTGGTCGGCCGGTCGAACAGGACGCCCAGGAAGCTGTTCCCGGCCCGTCGCAGCCGACTCAGATCGTCGGCCGGCATCTCCACCACGGCGACCATTTCCGGCGCGCTCTCGTTCTTCTCCCCCAGATCCGCCAGCATCTCGGGTGCCATGGCGATCTGTTCGGCGTCGAGCGTCCGCAGCAGTTCCTGCGCCCATCGGGACAGCTTCCGCTTGCAGTCGAAGATCAACGCCCGGACGGGCCAGCCGTACTGGACCGCCAAGGAGATCGGACGTACGCCCTGGACCAGGAACTCTCCCGCCCGCGTCCGCTTGTTGCGGTTGCCGAGCAGTGATTCCCACTGCTGGAAGCGCGCGTTGCGCGACATGATCCGCTGAACCGCCGGCACCTGACCCCCCAAGTCGACCGCCATCTGCAGTGCGCTCCACCCCGACGGAGTCCGCACCAGCACCTCTCGACACACTACACCCCGCAAGATCATGACCGGCCCGTGGCGGCGAGTGCGCAGAAGCGGTGCTGACGGCAACTCAGGCCCTGAACTCGAGCGGCCTCTTGGTGCTCCCAAGGGTGTCGAAGCCGACGAGCGCTCCAGGAGGCGCTGGTGTCCCATCGGGTACGCCGCCGGGGGAGGGGTCGGATGAATCTGAACCGTTCAGTTCAATTGATCAACCAGACGGTTCAGTCTTGACTCTGAACTGGATCGTGTAGTTCAGTTGAGGCATGACGACGACTCAGCTCGCCGCGGCCCAGGCCGCCCCCGTCCGTTCGACCACCACCGTCCGTTCGACCACCACCGTCATCGATCCCGTGCACACCTTCGAGGGCGCCGGCTTCCCCGTCCGCCGCCCGTTCCCGGTGGCCGAGCTTCCGATGCTCGACCCGTTCCTGATGGTCGACCAGACCGGTCCGCTGCTGCTGGCCCCCGGCGAGGCCAAGGGCGCCCCCGCCCACCCGCACCGTGGGTTCGAGGCGGTCTCCTACCTCATCGAGGGCTCGATGGACTGGGCCGACTCGACCGGCCGGCGCGGCACCAGCGTCGCCGGCGAGGTCGAGTGGCTCACCGCCGGTGCCGGCATCGTCCACTCCAACGAGCCGACCGCCGAACTGCTCGCCCACGGCGGCCGCCAGCACATGCTCCAGATCTGGGTGAACCTGCCCGCCCGGCTGAAGGACCTCCCGGCCCGCAGCCAGAACCAGGGGCCCGACACCATCCCGGTGGTGCACACCGAGGACGGCAGCCGGGTCAAGGTGATCGCGGGCCGCAGCCACGGCGTGGCCGGACCCTTCGAGACGCACCTGCCGGTCCTGCTCGCGCACGCCGTGCTGGCCGCCGGCGGGCAGGCCGAATTCACCGTGCCGGTCGGCCACAACGCCGCCGTCTACGTGCTCTCCGGCGCCGTCGAACTGCCCGACGCGCCGCTGGCGGACGGCCAGCTCGCCGTACTGGCGCACGACGGCGAGCGGATCGCCGTCGCCGCGCCGGACGGCCCAGCCGAGGTACTGGTCCTGGCCGGCGAGCCGATCGGCGAGCCGGTGGCCCGCGGCGGCCCGTTCGTGATGAACACCGCAGCCGAGCTCCGGCAGGCCCAACTCGACTTCTCGAACGGAAAGTTCGGGAGGATCCCGGAGTGAGTCCGGGAGTGCTGGACACGGCGGCAGGGGCGGGCACGCGCTCGGCGCAGCCGCCGACGGGCAGCGCCGGCCGGGGCGTACAGGGGTCGCTCCGGACCGGCTTGCTGCTCGCGGCGGTCGCCGCCCCAGGGGCGGCCGGACTCTCCAGTCCGAGCCTTGTCCTGCCCGCCATCGCGCGGGAGCTGCACACCAGCCCCGGCTCCGCCGCCTGGCTGATGAGCGGCTACGGGCTCGGCATGATGCTCGGTACCCCGCTGCTCACCGGCACTGCCGGGCGGCGCGGCCCCCGGGCGCTGCTGCTCGCCTCCGCGGGGGCGCTGCTGCTCGGCGTGCTGGTCACGCTCGCCGCCGGGGCGGCCCTCGGCCCGCTGGTCGCCGGGCGCGCTCTGCTGGCGGTCGGCGCCGCCGGATTCAACGTGGCCGCCTTCCAGCTGGCCGCGCGCCAACCGGACGGACGGGCCTCCGGGGTCGTCGCGATCGGCAGCGCGGCGGGCGGCACTGCCGGGCTGTTCATCGGCGCGGCGGTGGCGGCCGGGCTGGGCTGGCGGGCCTGCCTGGTGCTGCCGGTGCTGACCTTCGCGGTGCTGCCGGCCGCACTGCGCGGGTGCGCCGGACCGGAGGCGGCGCCGGGCCCGGGTGCGGGGGCGGGGGCGGAGGCGGCGCGGGGCGCGGGTGCGGGTGTGGGTGTGGGTGTGGAGCCGGCGCGGGGCGCGGGCGCGGGTGCGGCGTGCCGCTCGTTCCGCGGCCTGGACGCCCTGGCGGTGCCGCGCTTCCGGGCCGTCGCGGCGGTGATGCTGGTCCTGGCGACCGTCAACTTCGGCCTGGTGTACGGCGCGCCCCGGCGGGTCGCCGCGCTGACCGGCTGGAGCGCCGTCCAGACCGGCGCCGTCGGCTCGCTCGCCACCCTGACCGGCGCGCTGCTCTCCTGGTCGCTGGTGCGCGCCGCGCCCCGGCTGGGCCTGCGGCGGACCACCGGCCTGCTGCTCGGCGTCTCGTTCGCCGCACTCGCGCTCGCCGCGTTCGGCCCCTGGGCGCCGCTGGTGCTGCTGGGCGCCGGGGCCAGCGCCTGCGTCACCGCGGGCGGCCAGGGCGTCCTGACCGGCGCCGCCACCGAGGCCGTGGCGCCGCAGCGGCGGTCGGAGGCGATCGGGCTGTTCAACCTGGTGTTCCTGCTCGGCGCGGCGCTCGGCCCGCAGCTGGCGGTGTTCGGCGAGCGGATCGCCGGGCTGGGCCCGTACGTCGCCTCGCTGGTGCACTGACCGGACGCGCCGCCGAGTGCCGCCGGGTCGCCCGTACACCGGCCGGAGTGCCGACGGAGTCGCTGCCGGGCCGGGCGCCAGGAGTACCGACCGAACCGTTCAGTTTCCTATGCTGGTCCGTACCGTCTCCCCCCGAGCACCCCGAGGAGAACCCCGATGGCCGCCGACAGCCCCCAGCCGATCGACGAGTTCGGCATCCCGATCATCCCGAGCCCGGTCGACGCCGCCCAGCGGCGCCGGCAGGCGATCATCGACGCGGCCCTGGCCGAGTTCCTGAAGGAGGGCTACTCCGCCGCCTCGATGGACGCCATCACCGCGCGCTCCGGTGTCTCCAAGGCGACCATCTACAAGCACTTCGGGAACAAGGAACGGCTCTTCCTCGCGGTGATCGGCGGCATACTGCCCACCACCTACGAGGACCTCAAGCCGTGGAACTCCACCATCGCCGAGGCCGCCGACCTGCGCTCCGCACTGATCACGCTCACCCTCGACTGGACCCGCATCCTGCTGCGCCCCGACATCATGTCGCTGCGCCGGCTGGTGATCGGCGAGATCGACCGCTTCCCGCAGCTGGGCCAGCTCTGGTACCGGGTCAGCTACGACATGAACAACGGCCCGCTGATCGAGGCCTTCGCCGAACTGGACCGCCGCGGCGTGCTCGCCGTGGAGGACCCGGCGCTGGCCGTGCAGCAGCTGGTCGCCTGCACGGTGGGCGTGCCGCAGCTGGTGCGGACGTTCAGCCCGGAGGCCGAACTGGACGAGGCCGAGATGCACCGGATGATCAGCTCCGGGGTCGACCTGTTCCTGGCACGGTACGCGCGGGAGCAGTGACCACGGCGACGGCGGGCCCGGCGGCCGGGGCCGCCGTCACGGTCGGAGCAGCGGCCGTCGGCGCCGCGGCCGGATCGGCGTCCGGCCGGCGACGGCGCCGCCGCAGCCCGGCCACCAGCAGCAGCACCGCCGTCCACGCGCCGGTGCAGAGCACCTGGCTGCGGCTGCCCGGGTCCACCAGCATGAACACCAGCACCCCGGCCATCGCCGCCAGCGCCAGGTAGCCCAGGTACGGGAAGCCCCGCATCGGGGCCGCCTGCTGCGGCCCGCGCTCCTGCTCCGGCCAGTGCTCCTGCTGCGGCCCGTCCGTGCGCTGCTGCCGGCCGTGCAGCCGCAGGTGGGAGGCGGCGATCAGGATCCAGACCACCAGGATCGCCGTCCCGATCGAGTTCAGCAGGAACGGGAAAACGGTCCGCGGCCACAGCAGGCTGAGCACCACCGACGCGAAGCCGAACGCGGCCGAGGCGAGCACGGCGCGGCCGGTGCCGGTCGGGGCAGCCGAGGTGCCGGCCGCGTCGGCCGAGCCGTCGCCGCTGCGGTCGGCCGACCGGCCGCGGCGGGTCAGCAGACGTGGGGCGTCGCCGCGGGCGGCGAGGGCGTGCAGCATCCGCGAGGAGCCGTAGATGTTGGCGTTCATCGCTGACAGCAGGGCCACCAGCACGACGGCGTTCATCAGCTGCGCCGCGCCCGGCACCCCGATCCGGCCGATCGCCGCCGCGTACGGGCCGCCGGCGACCGCCGGGTCGTCCCACGGCACCACGGCGACGATCACCGCCATCGAGCCGATGTAGAACAGCGCCACCCGCCACAGCACCGTGCGCACCGCCCGGCGCACCGCGGCCACCGGGTCCTCGCACTCGGCGGCGGCGATGGTCACCGTCTCCAGCCCGCCGTACGCGAACACCGCCGCGATGGTGCCCACCGCGACCCCGTGCCAGCCGTGCGGCAGCAGGCCGCCGTGCGCGGTCAGGTTCTCCGCGGCCGGCGTCCGGCCGGTGAGCACGGCGGCGGCGCCGAGCAGGATGAACGCGCAGATCGAGGCCGCCTTCACCCCGGCGAACCAGAACTCCAGCTCGCCGAAGTGCCGCACACCCGCCAGATTCGTCCCGGTGAACAGCGCCATGAACGCCGCCACCCACACCCAGGCCGGCACCTGCGGCAGCCATCCCGCCACGATCCGGGACGCCCCGATCGCCTCCGCGGCCACGCTCACCACCAGCAGGGCCCAGTACATCCAGCCGGCCAGCAGCCCGGCCCACGGCCCCCAGGCGCGGGTGGCGTGCGCGGCGAACGACCCGGAGCCGGGGCGGGCGGCGGACATCTCGCCGAGCATCCGCATGACCAGCACCGTGAGCACCCCGGCCACCACGTACGACACCACGATCCCGGGCCCCGCCGCGGCGATCCCGACGCCGGAGCCGACGAACAGCCCGGCTCCGATCGCACCACCCAGCGCGATCATGGCAATGTGGCGCTGTCTCAGCCCACGACTGACCGACCGGTCCTCGGACATCACGTCTCCCCCCGTTGTGATCCAACCGGGGGAGATCCTGGCCCCGACCGCCCGTCGTGATCAAGTCCTCCGGCCGGTCCGACCGAGGCGTGGACACCCGTCGACCGGAGTGCGGGACGGCCGTCGGCCCGGACCCGGGGTGAAAACTCCCCAGCCTGCCGGTGCCACGCCACGCGCCGGCTGTGACCGGAAGCGATACCTGGCCGCCGGCACTGCCAGTTGGCCACAGCCCCACGTGAAGCGGAGCCCCAACCAAGGCTTGCCCGCCCGGGGGGACCTGGCCGTGCAGCCGGACTGCTACCGGACAGGGCCGGCCAGCGTCTCGATCGGTCCCAGGTCCGGATTGGGCTCGCGGGTGAGGCTCGCCAGTTCCTCGGGCGGTTCACTCCCGTCCCTGACGATCGTCACGTAGGCCCTGGCCTCCCGCAGGCCCATCCGCGGGGCCTGCTTGCGCAGATGCTGCATGGCGGCGGCGGTCCCGACGGAGTCCGCGAGGCGGCGGACGGCCGCGGCGAGGGGGTCGGGCGCCCTGGTGCCCTTGACCTGCCAGAGGTAGTCCCCCTCCCAGTCATCGGTCCAGCGGGTGCCGGGAACGAAGTGGATGCTCCCGTCCTCCCGGTCGACCAGTAGAGGGCCGCCGAGCAGGTTCCCGCGCAGAGCAGGGTTGCGGGCGCCCTCCGCCGAAGTCCAGTAGGCGAGCCACCCGACCGACCACTCCTCGACGGCGTAGACGGCCAGCTCCGGGAGCAGGCTCGCCCCTTCCCAGTTCGGCCGCTCCCGCGCCAGCAGGGACTCGACCAGCTCGACCGCTCGTTCCTTGGAAATCACGGTCCCATCCTTCACTCCGGCTCAACCGGATTTCCGCGCACCCGGTCGTCGATCCGGTGCCGCCCGGGCGCGGAGGCGCGTTCTCTCGATGCCGCGTCAGGCGGCTGCCTCAGCTGACTCCGGTGACGAAGTGCGGCGCCCGCGCGAAGAGTGCCAGGTGCGCCAGGTGCGCCAGAGAAACACCGGCCAGGCAATCGCTGCCGCCAGACCGCCAACGGCAAAGGCCGTCACCAGCAGGTAGGAAGAACCGCCCCCCGTTGAAAAGACTCCGCCAGGGGCACCGGAGTCCAGTGCTGCGGCCGTCCCGCCGATCCGCATGGAATCCGGTCCGTCGTAAAGGAGGACGTCCGTGCGCGTGGAAGCGCCGTCCGCCGCCTTCCAGCCGCCGTAGAAGTCGCAGGACCCGTGGCTGCAGGACTCCCGGACGGCAGTGAACGTCCCGATGACTCCGCTGCCGCTCTGCGCCTTCCAGGCCGGTACGAGATCAGGCGCGGCCTTGGCAATGCCGACGAAGGCTATGAAGGGCAAGCCGATCCAGAGGAATATCGACATGCGCCAGTGACGCTTTGCGGGGGAATCGCTCATGATCGTGGAGCCTACGATGGGGGCCGGTTTTCGTAAAACCCTTTCAGTCGCGCAACTCGCGCAACTCCCCCCAGAAAAGGCATATTTCACCCTTTCGCATTCATGGCGATGAGGCGGCCTCACTCGGGTACCTCGCCCTGAATACCGCCCCGCAACGACGGTGTGGACTTCACATCTCCTCGGCAACGGCTGGAGCAGCATGACGGCGAGCCGACCCGGCCCCGGGCGCCCGGGACCGGCGGCGTCGTGACCCGGGTGAACGGGCGCGGCAGGCGTGCCGCGCTACCTACGGGAGGCGCGAACCGCGCCAATGACGATCGCGATCGGGAAGGACACCAGGAAGAGCGTCACCGCAGGCCAGAGCGGATCGCCGTTGACGACTGCGTTCATGAGCGTGCGGACACCGGCACTGATGACATGCATGCGCGTATCGTAGCGCCACCGCCGCCCCGGCCCTGGCGCTCCGCCAGGGCCGGGGCGGCGGTGTGAGCCGGTGCCCGCCGTGACGAAGGGGCCGTCCGGGGCGGCCCGTTGCAGGGGCAGGATGGTCTTGCCATCCGTGATGCGTCCGTCGCGGACCATGGCGAGGGCGCCGGCGAAGGGCAGTTCGAGGACCTCGATGTCCTTGCCGTCCTCCTCGAGGCCGCCGCCGTTTCCGGTGCGGTGGGCCTGGGTGTAGGGGCGGCGTAGAAGTGCAGCCGCTCGGTGACCGAGCCGGGGCGGCGCCGCGGCGGCCCGCACCACACCGAGGGCCTCGATCCGGTGCAGCTCCAGGTACAGGGTCGCGTGCTCAGTCCCGATTGCCGAGGACAACGCTGTCGGCGACCTTCTGTGGGGTCGGTTGGTGGGCCTGGTGGAGTTGCCCGGGAGCGACTGGTCGGGCCGGCGTGCTATTTTTTGTGAGCAGTCGTTCAACTACGGAGGTTTCGGTGGGCCGCAGACAGCTCTGGGATCAGGCGGAGGTACTGGCCTCCGCCATGCGACTGTTCCGCCACCGGGGTTACCTCGGCGCCTCGCTGCGGGACATCGAGGAGGCGACCGGGCTGCACCCGGGAAGCCTGTACCGGGTCTTCGAAAGCAAGGACGGCCTGTTCCGCGCTGCCCTGGACGCCTACAACGACCAGGTGGTGCAGGGCCGGGTCCGGGTCCATCTCCTGGAACCGACGGACCCCGTGGCGGGCATCCGGTCGTTCTTCACCTCGGCGTTCGAGACCGGCCTCGATCCAGACCCGGGCTGTCTGCTCACCAACACCGCCGTGGAGTCCTTCACCGTTCCGCAGGCCACCGCCGGAGTGCGCCGAGGGCTGGACGTGATCGAGTCCGGCTTCGCCGACGCGCTGACGCGGGCCCGCGCCCTGGGCCTGCTGTCGGCGGATCTGGACGTCGAGGTGTCGGCAGCCCGGCTGCTGGCGCTCTATCAGGGGCTCCTGGTGCTGGTCAGAGCCGGCACGCCCCACACGAAACTGCACACCATCACCGATGGCGCGATCGCGTCGATCGGCCCCATGAAAGAGGGACAGCGATGAGTGACTCACAGCAGCTCTGGACGAACTATGCCGCGTGCTGGTCGGCCGACCCCGGCGAGCGGCTCGCCGCCCTTCGCACGGTCGCGGTCGACGACGTCGCCTACCGGGACCCGGGCACGGAGGTCAGCGGGCTGACCGAGCTGGCCGCCTACATGACCGGATTCGCAGGAGCCTTCCCCGGGCACCGGTTCCGGATAGACGAGGTCCTCGACCACCATGACCGCTCGCTCGCGCGGTGGACCCAGCTCGGCGAGCAGGACGAACCCGCCATGGCGGGCGTGAGCACCGCGCTCCACCGCGACGGCCGACTCGCCGACATCACCGGGTTCTTCCTCCCCGCGTGAGCGGATCTCGCAGCCTCGCCGAGTACGTCGCCGATCAACTGGCGCCGCTCGGCGAGGTCACCATCCAGCGCTACTTCGGTGGCTGGGCACTGCGCCGCCACGGCAGGCAGTTCGCGATGGTGATGGACACCCTCTACCTCCGCGTCGACAGCGCGGCCCGCTCCTCCCACGCGAATTCCGGATCCAAGCCGTTCACCTACCACGCCGCAGGCCGCGAGGTGGTGGTGCACTCCTACTACAGTGTCCCGGCGGAGGCGATGGACGATCAGGCTGAGCTGTGCTCCCTGGCCCGCACGGCACTCCGCTGATCAGCCGATCCGTTGCTGTAACCCGCCTGGGATGTGCGGCGGCCCATACCCTGTGGGAGGCCTGCCGCTCGGCCTCCGCGAGCCGGGCCGATTCGGGCAGCTGCTCCTCACTCAGGCCGCCGACCCGAACACAATCAAGGACCTCTGTGCGATCCGCGGGTACACCGATCCGGGCACACGGACAATCCGAAACGCGTTCACGGTCGAACAGCCGTAGGAGGACAGAGATGATCAAGATCGAATATCTCCGGACCGGTCCGTACGTGGAGCGCGGTCGGGAACACCGGGAGGGCGTAGACCTGGCAGCGGTCAGCCGTGGCGACCTGCGGTGGTACTACTTCCTGTCCGATCTCTCGTTCGCAGTCGACGGGGTCGAACTCGGCCCGCCATGGTCATGGACGCCGGTGCTGGACTTCGTGTGGCAGTTACGCGGGGTGCTGGGTGACCTGGAGCGGGGTGAGGCTTCGACGTTTGCTTCCACTGAAACCGCCGACCTGCTGTGGTTCACGCCCGAAGCCGGGAAGATCCGAATCTCGGCGACCTACACCGAGGCGGAGGTTGTCTGCTCGCTCACCGAGCTGAGGGGCGCGTGGGTGACCTTCCGGGACGCCGTGCTGGCCGAACTTGGCGACGAGTATCCGCAACTGGCGGCCAACCCGGCGCTCGCGGAACTTGGGCACTGACCGGAACGTCGGCTGATCGGCGGCCGGCAGCATGTGGACATCCGAAGCAGTTCAGGTAGTTCGGTGATTTCAGGCGGTAAAGTCGCCGCCCGCCGTCCCGACGATGAGACGGGACGGTGCGATCGGGGTATCGAAGCCGATCGCTGCGACACAGCGGAGCGAAATTCCGATGCCGAAGACCACCGTATGCGGCTGGTCCAGGACAAATGTGTTCTGCCCGTCGAGTCCGGTCCGGTGCTCCCCCTCGAACGCGAGATCATTGAATTGCTGAATCACGCTCGACGGGACGCCGCTGACTCGGGAACAGGTCATCCGGACAGTGGTCGAGCGCTCCTTCGACTCCTTCTCGGCGCAGGACCTCCTGGCCATGGGCGAGGCCTGGGAACGCCACGTCGCCGGTGATGCGGGCCTTCGAGCCGGCCCGCTTCACCGGCGACGTGGTTCCTGCTCGCTCCGACCTCGGCGCTTGGCCGACCGGTAGGGATGGTCGGGCCGGGCGGGGCCGGCTCAGGTGTCGGTGTGCTGGGGCAGCAGCAGCTCGGCCAGCGTCCCGCCGCGGGGGGCCGGGGAGAGCTGGGCGGTGCCGCCGTGGAGTTCGGCCACCCAGCGGACGATGGCGAGGCCGGTGCCGGTGCCGGTGCTCGCGGGTCCGGTGACGCGGCGTTCGAAGACCCGGGCGTGGTCTTCGGCGGGGATGCCGGGGCCGTGGTCCCGGACGGTGATGCGTCCCGGGGTGACGCTCACGTCGACCGGGGTGCCGCCGCCGTGGCGCAGGGCGTTCTCGACGAGGTTGCGGACGGCCTGGGCGAGCAGTTCGGGGTCGCCGTTGACGATGGCGGCCTCGGTGGTGAGCGTGACGCCGGTGTGGTCGGGGAGTTCCTCGACGGTCTGTTCGACGAGCTGGTCGAGCCGTAGCGGGGTCAGCTCGATTTCCTGGGTGCCGGCTTCGACGCGGGCGCGGGCCAGCAGGCCGGTGACCAGGCGGCCCAGGCGGTCGACCAGTCGGACGGCCTCGTCCAGGGCGGCGGGTGCCCGGGTCGGCGTGCTGTTGCCGCCTTCGACCACCAGCCGCAGGGTGGCCAGCGGGGTGCGCAGTTCGTGTGCCGCCTCGGCGAGGAACTGTTCCTGCTGTTCGAGCCCCTGCAGGGCGGGTCGCATGGCCCGCCCGGACAGGAGGTGGCCGACCGCGGCGGCGGCCAGCACCAGGGCCGCGCAGCCCGCGGCCAGCCAGTGCAGCAGTCGGGTGTGGGCGGCCAGGCTCCGGGCGGGGTCGGCGCCGACCAGGACGGCGGCGCCGATCCTGTCGTTGTCCCAGACAGGGGCCGCGGCCCACTGGTATTCCCGGCCGTCGACGTCGGCGCTGACCAGGACGGTCTCCTGGTCGTGCTGGACCTGCTGCCAGATCTCGTCCAGTGCCGCCTGGCCGGGCAGGGCGGTGGGGGAGTCGCGGGCGTAGCGGATCTGCGGCCGGGCGTGTTCGGGTGCCTGGAGGACGCCGAGCATCTCGGCGCTGCGGGCCAGGTCGTCCTCCGACAGCGCGTCGAGGTGCAGGACGCCGCCGTCGTAGTACGTCGTGCGGGCGAGCCCGTCCGCCCGGTGGCTGACGCCGTTGTCGAGTTCGTCCGTCCGGGACCGGCCGTCGGTGCGCACCGCGATGACGGCGAGCACCAGAAGGCAGGCGGCGGTGGTCGCGGCGAACAGCAGGGTCATCGCCCAGCGGGCGCGGTGCAGGCGTGCGACGGCGGGAGTGCGCGGCGTCACAGGCCCGGGGCCTGGTCGTCGATGCGGTAGCCGACACCGCGCACCGTCCGGATGAGTTCGGGCGGGCCCAGTTTGCGGCGCAGTTGGCCTATGAGGACGTCGACGACGTTGGAGAGCGGTTCGGCCTGCTCGTCCCAGCAGCGTTCGATGAGGTCGGTGCGGGTGACCACGTCGCCGGCCCGCAGCATCAGGACCTCCAGGACGGAGAACTCCTTCGCGGTGAGGGTGAGGAGCACGCCGGCTCGCCGTACCCGGCGGCGCGGCAGGTCGAGTTCCAGGTCGCCGACCCGCAGCTCGGGCAGCCGTGCGGGCTGGCCGCGACGGCACAGGGCCCGCACCCGGGCGCTGAGTTCGGCGAAGGCGAAGGGTTTGACGAGGTAGTCGTCGGCGCCGTGCTCGAAGCCGGCCACGCGGTCGGTGACCGCGTCCAGGGCTGTGAGCAGGAGGACCGGCAGGGTGGAGCCCCGCCTGCGCTGGGCGGCGAGGAGGGTGAGCGCGTCGCCGTCGGGCAGGATGCGGTCGGCGATGAGGCAGTCGTAGGTGTTGACCGCGAGCTTGAAGTCGGCGTCGGCGAGATCGCCGGCGAAGTCGACGGCGAAGCCGGCTTCGCGCAGGCCTCTGATGATCACGGGGCCGAGTTCGGGGTCGTCCTCCAGGACAAGTACACGCATGACGGGCGAGCCTACTGGGCCGAAAAGGGTACGAACGCCGCTGTAGCGGTGCTTGGCCGTTATCCGGTCGGTGTCCGAAGGCCCGGTGCCGTCACGCCGCGGCCGGACGGACTTCCGCGTGCGGGGGCGGTGTGTCTGTGCCGTCGGAGGGCCGGGGAATCTGGTTCTGGGGGCGGGCCGGGCGGCTGCCCGGGCTTCCTCATGTTGGCCTCATGGGCCGGCTGACAGTGTGCGGGCATGGCAAAGATTCGTACTCGTGTAATCGGCATCACCGCCGCAGGCCTGGCCGCTTCGGTCGTCGCGGTCTTCTGTGTCCAGTCCGCTCAGGGATCCGACGCCCTGGCGGGAGCACCCCGCGCCGAGGTGCGTGTCGACCAGGTCGGCTACACGCCCGGTGAGACCAAGCACGCCTACCTCATGTCCTCCCACCCCGCGTCGACGGCGTCCTTCCGGGTACGTGACACGGCCGGGAAGGAGGTGCTGAGCGGCAGGGTCGGAGGCTATACCGGGCGGTGGAACGACGCCTACCGCAACGTTCACACCCTGGACCTGTCCCGCCTGACCGAGCCCGGCGACTACCGGGTGGAGGTGTTCGGGAACATCAACGCGGTCTCCCCGCAGTTCCACATCGCACCCGCCGGTGAACTGTTCGGCAAGCTCATCCAGGACAACGTCGGTTTCTTCCAGGCCCAGCGTGACGGAGCCGACGTCGTGCCCACCAAGCTGCGGCGCCGGCCCTCCCACCTCACGGACCGCCAGGCCACCGTGTACGACACGCCCGCCTACGACGAGGACGAGAAGGTCCTGACCGCGCCCCTCAAGCCGGTCGGCGGCCCGGTCGACGTCTCCGGCGGCTGGCACGACGCCGGTGACTTCCTCAAGTTCACGCACACCGCGTCCTACTCCACCGCCGGTCTCCTGCTCGCGCAGCGGACCACGCCCGTCGGCGGCAAGGAACTGGCCGCCGAGGCCCGCCACGGGCTCGACTGGCTCGACAAGATGTGGGACGACAAGTCCCGCACCCTCTACGCCCAGGTCGGCCTGGGCAAGGGCGACACGGACGACGGCTCCGGCAGGATCCGCTCCGACCACGACGACTGGCGCCTGCCCGAGGCCGACGACGCTCTGCAGGTCAAGCCCGGCGACCCGAACTACCTGATCAAGCACCGCCCGGTCTTCCGCGCGGCACCCCCCGGCAAGCCCATCAGCCCCAACCTCGCCGGGCGCGTGGCCGCGACCTTCGCCCTGGCCGCACAGCTGGACGCCGCCGACAACCCCGCCCGGGCACACGAGGAGCTGGAGAAGGCCGCGCACGTCTACGCACTCGCGGACACCACTCCCGGCGACAAGCTCGTCACCGCCTTCCCGCACAGCTTCTACCCCGAGGCGTCCTGGCAGGACGACATGGAATTCGGCGCCACCGAGATGGCCCTCGCCGCGCAGGCCCTCGACGACAGCCGGGCGGCCGGCTGGACCAAGCAGGCCGGCCACTGGGCCAAGCAGTACCTCGCCTCCGACACCCTCGGCACCCTCGGACTCGGCGACGTCAGCGCACTCGCGCACGCCGACCTCGCCAAGCTCCTCGACTCCGGCGCCCAGAGCACCGAGGCCACCCGCGGCGACCTCGTCGCCGACCTCAAGCGCCAGCTCGACGACGGCAGCTCCCGCGCCGCCAAGGACCCCTTCCGGGCCGGCGCCGTCTACACCGACTTCGACTCCGTACCCCACACCTTCGGCCTGGCCGCCACCGCCCAGCTGTACCAGCGCGTGACCGGCGACTCCCACTACGAGGCGTTCGCCACCCAGCAGCGCAACTGGACACTGGGCGCCAACGCCTGGGGTTCCTCCTTCGTCATCGGAGCCGGCAGCACCTTCCCGCACTGCCCCGAACACCAGCCCGCCAACCTCGCCGGTGACCTGAACGGCGAAGGCGACATCCTCCGGGGCGGCGTCGTCAACGGCCCCAACGCGGCAGACAAGCTCAAGGACCTCAACTCCTTCCCCGGCATGCGCAAATGCCCGACCAACGACGGCAACCCCTTCGCCGCGTTCGACGGCCACGGCAGCGGCTTCATGGACCACGTGGGCGCCTGGCAGACCGTCGAATCCGCAGACGACTTCACCGCCACCGCCCTGCTCTCCTTCACCCTCTCCGCCGCACCCCAGAGCCCAGAGACCAGCCGCAGCTGACACCAAGCACCAAGTACCAAGCAACAAGCAGCACGCCACCGCGCCACCGCGCACCGGACGCGCTGGAGCACAGCCGCGGCGAGCCGATCCGACCCTTGGCGCAACCGCACCGCGGCCCTCGCGCTCCGCGGCACCGAGCACGCCTGGGCCCGCTCCTCCGCACGTGCGTCGCAGCGGGTTCTGACGGGCGGCGGGGGGGGGGGCCCCCCCCCCCGGGCGGGGGGGCCCCCCCCCCGCCCCCCCCCCCCCCCCCCCCGCGCGGGGGGGGGGCGGGGGGGGGGGGCGCGGCGCGGCGCCCCCCCCCCGGGGGGGGCCCCCCCGCCGCGTCGGCCACCCGAGCACCTGCCGAGGCGCTGTTGTTGTAGAAGGGCGTGCCGCGCTCCGGCCCCGCCCGGCTGCCCGGCTGCCGTCGTCCGTTGGCCGTCGCACCGGTCGGGCCGCGGCCCGACCGGCCGTCCTCATCGTTGGCCTCCGGCCGCGGGCCGGCTCGGCCCCGGTACCCTCGGCCCTGCCTGTGCCGGCGGTCCTGTGAGGACCCGGTCAGGGCCGGAGGCTGAGCAGCTCGGCGGTCTCCGTGCGCTGGTTCCAGGCGATGACGGCCAGCGGCATCATGAAGAGGAACGGGGTCCCGGCGTTCTCCCCGTGCATCGCGGTGAGCTGGGTGACGAACGCGAACACCAGGAAGACGATGAGTGCCGTCGCGGCCGGCCCGGCCAGTCGCCCGACCAGTAGGCCGATCGCCCCGGCGAGCTCCACCAGTCCGGTCAGGTACATGAACCAGTGGCCCCAGCCGATGGCGTCGAAGACGGTTGTGGCGGCGGGGAGGGCGAGCAGCTTGGGCAGCGCGCTCGCCAGGGCGAAGAAGAGCGCGAGCAGGATCCGCAGCGTCCAGACCGTCCGGACGACGGTCTTGCCGGACTTCACGGCGGTGGCGGTGCTGGACATTTCAGGTCTCCCCGGGTCGGCTGTCGTTGCTTTCTCAGGTTTGACCGCCGCCACCGTCTGAACTCATCGGTCCGGTGGGAGGAAGTTTTCCGGCAGCCCGCGCGGCTCGGGCTCGCCCATGGGATCGGCCCTGCCCGGGACCGCCCTCAGCCGTGGCCCCCGGGCACAGGACCACGCTTTCGTTCGGCTGGTGCCCGCGCCTCGGTGCCCGTTGCCCGGCCGCCTGCTGTCCGCTGCCCTCCGGCCGGTGGCCGCGTTGCCGTACGGGCGGCGGGCGCCCGGCGGTCCGTTGTCTGCCGGGTGCCGTGCTCCCGCCGGCCGTTGGCAGCTGACCGATGTCGGGCGGGTGGCGGCGCGCAACTCGGCGTTCCGGGCGCGGGGTTGCCCGCCGCGCAGCGGCCGCGGGGCGGTCCGGCGGGCGCGTGCCCCGGCCCGCCCCGCCCGTCCGGCCCGCCCCGCCCGTCCGGCCCGCCCCGCCCATCCGGCCCGCCCGTTCCACGGCTCTGCGCATGCGTGGTGTGGGGCCTCCGCGCATGCGCATGGCCGGCCATGGCGCACGCAAGCGGTCCTTGTGCAGAGGTCTCCGCGCATGTGCCTGCATGGTCGCGCAGGAGATCCGGGACAAGGCCCGCCGGCCGGACCTTACCGAATCCGAGCGGTTCCCCTGGCTCCTGGTCGAGCGGGCCGGGCTGTGGGGCGAGGACCCGGGCGGCGCGGGTGTCGACGGGCGTGCGGGGCGCGGTGCAGGCGGCCCGCGCGGCGGATGTCGTGTGACGGCAGTCCGGCGGTCGCCTGATCTGATGGCCATATCGTCTGCCCAATGGGCCGAACGGGTTGCCGATGTGCGGTCATGAACACCCACCGGCCGGTCCCCAGTAGCTTGGTGCGTGCGGGCCCTGACGGGTGGGCGTGGGTCGGGAGGAGTGCACCATGCGTAGATTGTCGATCATCGTGGCGGCGGTCACGGGGGCCGTCGCCCTCGTCCTGGGGAGCACCGCCGTGGCGGGACCGCCGGGGCAGCGGCTCGCCGCGCGCTACCTGAACATCCACCAGTGCGTGTACTACGGCCCCGGTGGGCATTACACCAACCTGCTGCCGAACACCGCCGGCACGCCCTTCAACACCGGGACGAACGTCTCCAACACGCCGGACACGGCGCTCTCCTGCGGTCCGGGGAGCGGGGACTGGAGGCCGGCGCCCGCCAACTCTGCGGTGAAGGCGTTCGACCTCGCCGCCGGCCGCTACCTGAACGTCCACCAGTGCGTGTACTTCTCGGCCGGCCAGCACTACACGGCCATCCTGCCGAACACCCCGAACGTCAACTTCAACACCGGCACCAACGTCTCGGACACACCCGACACCGTGCTGCGGTGCAGCCCGGGCGGGGGCGGCTGGACGCTGACGCTCGCCAACTCCGCCGTCAAGTCCTTCGACCTGGCCGGCAACCGCTTCCTCAACCTGCACCAGTGCGTGTGGACGTCGGCCGGCATGTACTACATGGGCGTGCTGCCGAACACCCCGAACGCCAACTTCAACACCGGCACCAACGCGGCCGACACGGCCGACACCGCGCTCAGCTGCCGCCCCGGCGGTGGAGGTTGGTCGCTCGACCCCCTGGACTCGGCCCTCCGCCCGCTGGGCAGCTGAGCCGGGTGCACGGGGCCGTGATCCACGGGGCCGCGACGGGGGCCGACCCGTCGCGGCCCCGCGGCACGTGCCGAGGCCGGAGGTGCCGCCGTCCCGCCGCCGCCCGACCCCTAGTACGGCGCAGCCGGTCCTGAGGCGCCGTTAGGCGCCGGCCGTGTGGGCGGCCCGGCGCCGGCGCCGGGCCCGTGCGGCCGGCCCCCAGCCCGCTCCGGAACACGGAGCGGGCCTCCGCGCACCTCAGGACTTGCCCCTACCCCGCCGCCTCCAGCTCCGTCCACCCGCATGGCCGCCCGCCCCTGCTGCCGAGCGGGTGCCGGATCGGCGCGGCCGGGCCCGCTGCACCAGGTTCCCGATCCGGGCGGCCCCGGCCGGGACGGCGGCGGGCATCTCGCCGGTCGCCGGATCCTCCTCGGCGGCCAGCCATAGGTTCGCCACCACCGAGTGCACCTTGGAGGCCGATACCGATGGGCGCCGAGCCGGGCGGGGGCAGGGCGCCCGGGGGCGGTCCTCAGCGGCCTGGGTGGTTCCCCGCCCACACCGGGGGAGTGCGGTCCGACCACGGGGCGGCCTCTTCGAGTTGTCCGGCGAGACGGAAGAGGCGGCCCTCGCGCCCGTAGCCGGCGGCGAACTGCATGCCGACCGGGAGCCCCGTGCCGGGGTCGGCCGTCACCGGCACCGACATGGCGGGCGTGCCGGCCACGTTGAACGCTGCGGTGAAGGGCGAGAGGTCGAAGAGCCGGCGGAGCCAGCCGGGGCCGTCCAGTGTCTCCGCCCCTCGGCCGTGGGTGCCCAGGGGCACCGGGAGGTCCGGCACGGTCGGGGTGAGCAGGACGTCGTACGCGTCCAGCGAGCGTGCCAGGCTCCGGGAGACCCGGTTGCGGACGGCCAGGGCGGCCACGAGTTCGGCGCCGGTGACCCGCCGCCCGTAGTAGTAGCTGGCGAGGATCGGCGGTTCGAGGGTCGAGAAGTCGACCGGCCTGCCCGAGGCGGCGGCCAGTTCGTCGACCGACACCGTGAGGTTCGCCGTCCACTGGCGGGCGTTGGCCAGGACGAACTCCTCCCAGTTGACGCCGAGTTCGACTTCGGCCTGCTCCACTCGGTGGCCGAGGGACTCCAGCAGGTACACGGTGCGCGACAGCGCCTCGGCCACGGGCGCCGTGGTGCGGTGTCCGCCCCAGGCCTGGGTGAGGACGCCGATCCGCAGGGAGCCCGGATCCCGGGAGACCTCCTGCACGTACGGCCGGGGCGGCTGCGGGGCGACGTAGGGGTCACCCGCCGCCGGGCCGCCGATCAGGTCGAGAAGGACCGCGCTGTCGCGCACGGTGCGGCTGACGCTGCCGTGCACGGCCAGGCCGTTGAAGATCTCGTCGACATCGGGGCCGACGGGTATGCGGCCACGGGTCGGCTTCAGACCGAACAGGCCGTTGTAGGCGGCGGGGATGCGGATCGAGCCCGCCGCGTCGGTGGCGTGCGCGAGCGGCACGATCCCGGAGGCGACGGCCGCGCCCGCGCCGCCGCTGGAGCCGCCGGCGCTGCGCGTGAGGTCCCACGGGTTGCGGGTGGGGCCGTACAGCACGGGTTCCGTCGTGGTGCTGTAGGCCATCTCCGGGGTCGCGGTGCGTCCGAACGTCACGAGGCCGGCGCGACGGAAGCGTGACATCAGGGTGGAGTCGGCGGCGGCGACGTTCCCGGCCGCGAGGCGGCTGCCGAGTTCCGTCCGTCGGCCGGCCATGGTGACCCCGAGGTCCTTGATCAGGAAGGGGACGCCGGCCAGCGGCGCACTGCCGGGGCGAGGCGAGTCATCGGCGGGCCAGGTCTCCACGACGGCGTTGAGGTGCGGGTCGACGGCCCGTGCGGCCTCCCGCGCGGCCGCCTCCACTTCGGCGGGGGTCACCTGGCCCCGGGCGATCAGTTCGGCGAGCCCGACCGCGTCGAAGCCCACGTATTCATTGACGTCCACTGGGTCACTCCTGGAATCGAGATCGATACCGCTCAGTCTTCAACGATACCGATCGGTATCGCGCGGAACGGACTGGTACCGTAGCAGGAAGGGCGAGACGTGCAGGAAGCGGACGACCCGCAACGGACGACCCGCAAGCGACCGGAGGCCCGGACCAGCCATGACATCGCCCGCCAGACGACCGACCCGGGTGGCCAAACTGCCGCCCCGCGAGCGCATCCTCGACGCCGCGGAGGAGCTCTTCCGGAGCGAGGGGATCCAGCGCGTGGGCGTCCAGGCGATCGCCGAGAAGGCCGAGACCACCAAGATGGCGATCTACCGCCACTTCGAGACCAAGGACGAACTGGTCGCCGAGTGGCTGCGAATCGTCGCCGCCGACTACCAGACGGCGTTCGACCGGGTCGAGGCCGAGCACCCCGGCCGACCCGGGGAACAGATCCTCGGCGTGGCCCGCTTCATCGCCGAGGGGCTGCCCGCGATCTCGCACCGGGGCTGCCCCTTCATCAACTCCCTCGCCGAGCTGCCCGACCGCGCCCACCCCGCACGGCAGGTGATCGAACAGCACAAGGAGCGTCAGACCCGCCGACTCGTCGGCATGTGCGCCCAGGCCGGGCTGCCCGACCCCGAGCAGACCGCGGCCGAGATCACCTTCGTCCTCGAAGGCGCTCAGGTCAGCACGCAGAACGGCAGCATCCACCGTACCGGCGAGCGCCTGATGCGGATCGTCGAGGGGATCGTGGACCGGGCCGCGGTGTCCGCCCCAACCACCCGCTGAGGCGACCGCCAGGGCCCCAGCCACCGGCAATGCCGGAACTGACGCCAAGCCCGTCGACCGGCCGGACCCCGCCCACCGAACGCGGCCTTGACCACGGCGGCCGGCTCCTCGACTGGACCGAGCTGGACGACAACGCCTGGGTCGCGATCATCGACACCCGCCCCGTCACCGACGCCGCCGACAACCGAGTACTGCTCGCCGCCAACCCGACGACGCGATCACCCTGCTGCGCCTGGCCGCCCAGGATCTGGGCGGCCAGTAGCGCCGAGCCCGCGGCACTGGCGACCGCGACCGCTCGTCCGACGGTTGCCTCAACGGGGTGCTGGACTTTTGCCTGGGCAGTGGGCCGGAAGGTCGCGCCGTGCATTGCACCGGACGTTGCGGCCGCCTTCTCGGCTGAACAGCGTTTACGCAGGCCAGAGGCGGTGGGCAAGCGGCCCGCAACGAAAACACCTGCGCTGGCACCCGCCAGCTCCTCACCCGGTAACGAGGGCAAGGTCGGCTATCCCGGCATCAACGCCTTCGAGAACAACGGTAAAGGTGGTGTGGGCGGCGCTGGCCAGCGCCCGGCCGGCTGCCCCGGGGTTCGGCGGCGGCGGACAAGGCGGACAAGGCGCACGAGGCGGCCGGAGCCGCGTGATGGGTAGGGCGGGCGTCGAGGGCGCCAGGGGCTGCGTAGTGCTCACCTATCAACCCAAAGGCCACGCGACGCCCTTGACCACGGCTGCGTTACCTTCGGTAGCCAACTCCGCGGCGTATGGAGCACATCGCGGGATCCGGGTAGGGGAACGCGGGTCTCCGCCGGATTCGATTCGGTGTCAACGTTGGTTGCCGAAACGATCTGCGGGGCGGGCGAGTTCGGGGGTACGGTCCCGTGCACACGGGTTCGAGGCGTGCACGGGATGGGGGCCAACCTGGCACCTCCGGATGGGATCAGCATCGGCCAGCGGATCGCGGCTTACGAGGATGTGAGGGGTTTGAGCCATCGGCAGCTCGCCGACCGCGCTCACATCTCGTACAGCCTGCTCACGAAGGTCCCGAGGAGCGCTCGCCGATCCTCGACCTCTGGCTGTGGCCACGCAGGTGCTGCTTGCCATGCAAGCCGTCGTGCAGGTCATCCTCGGACTGAACAGCTGGACCGGTTCGAGGTTTCTCGCGCAGGCGGCTGCGCTGCTCTCGATGCCCGTGTTCCTCGGCACCATCGTGGTGTTTCTCTGCTGGCTCCGACGCTGCCGACTCAACGCCGAGGCCTTCGCTCCGGGCACTCACAAGTACACGGTGGGCGGGGCAGTTGGGGTGTGGTTCATCCCGGTGGTCATGTGGTGGGCTCCGCGCCGGGTCGTGGTGGACCTCTGGCGGGCCGGTGGTTCGACCGGTGGTGCCTGGGTGATCGATGCGTGGTGGGTGGCATGGATCGCCAAGTCGGTCGGGGTCACGGCCTACATGGTGATCGACCTGCAAGGCAATCCCAACGCGCCTCTTGTCGTGCTCGTCGACGTTGTCGCTGTAATCCTGGCGATCCTGCTGGTCGGGAGGATCACTGCCACTCAGAGCGCCAAGATCAAAGCATAGTTGTCGCTTTTGGTCGGGTATCGGGGTCGCAAGGGAGCGATTTCTCCAGCGACAAGTCCCGCCGCCAGTCGGCGCAGGGCGTGACGCCGCGCCAGGCCCGGATCGGGCAACTCGATCCCGGACTCGGAGAGTGCTTCTCGAACGCGTTGCGGCATCGGGGTTTCCGGTTCTGGTGTCGTTCCTGCTGGTCTCATGACTCTGGGGCGGGCGGTGGCGCGATCACCGGGAGGTGATCGACGCGATCGCGTGGACGTTCCGGACAGGCTCGCAGTGGGTGTACCTGCCCGCCGAGTACGGCTCGTGGAAGGGCGTCTACACCCGGTTGCGGAACTGGGCGATCGACGGGCCACCCGGGCGCTGTCAGGAGGTGTCAGCGGGGTGGCGGCAGGGTGTCAGCCGGTTGCCGGGGCTGTGAGCACGCTGCCGGTGAGGTGTCAGCACGGCCCCGGAACCTTGGTCGCAGAGCCTGCCGGGCATCCTCCCGGCAGGCCGCGACCAGCCAAGGAGCCATCATGACCACTGACGTCACGATCATCGGCGCCGGACTCGGCGGCCTCACCCTCGCCCGGGTCCTGCACGTCCACGGCATCACCTCCACCGTCTACGAGGCCGACGCCTCGCCGACCGCGCGCCCGCAGGGCGGCCTCCTCGACATCCACGACTACAACGGCCGGATCGCCCTGCGCGCCGCCGGCCTCGACGACGAGTTCCGCACCCTCGTCCTCCACGGCCGCCAGGCCATGCGCATCCTGGACCGGAACGCGAACGTGCGCTACGAACAGGACGACGACGGCACCGGCGGACGCCCCGAGGTCCAGCGCGGCGACCTGCGCCGGATGCTCCTCGACTCGCTGCCGCAGGGCACCGTCCGCTGGGGTCACAAGGTCAGCGGCGTCCGCCCCCTGGGCGCGGGCCGCCACGAGGTGAGCTTCACCGACCACCCGCCCGTCACCACTGCGGTGCTCGTCGGCGCGGACGGCGCCTGGTCCCGGGTCCGGCCGCTGCTCTCCTCCGCCGTGCCCCGGTACAGCGGCATGTCCTTCGTCGAGACCTACCTGTACGACGCGGACAGCCGCCACCCCGCGGCCGCCGAACTGGTCGGCGGCGGAGGGATGTTCGCCATCGACCCCGGCGAGAGGCAGCTCGGTGCGCACCGCGAGAAGGGCTCCACCCTGCACACCTACGTCGCGCTGCGCAAGCCGCGCGAATGGTTCGACGCCATCGACTTCGCCGACCCCGCCACGGCCACCGCCGGCATCCTGCGCGAGTTCGACGGCTGGGCCCCGGACCTCACCGCGCTGATCACCGCGAGCGACACCCCGCCGCTCTTCCGCCCCCTCTACACCCTGCCGATCCCCCACCGCTGGGAGCCCGTGTCCGGCGCCACCCTGGTCGGCGACGCCGCCCACCTCTCCCCGCCCGACGGCGAGGGCGCCAACCTCGCCATGCTCGACGGGGCCGAACTTGCCGAAGCCCTCGCCGCGCACCCCGACGACCCGGACGCGGCGATCGCCGCCCACGAACGCGCCATGTTCCTCCGCTCGGCCACCCACGGCCCCACCACCGAGGGCGAGACCACCGACAACCCCGCGCTCCAGGACGTCATCGACTTCTTCACCTACACCCCGCAGGCCGCCTAGGGCGGGTGTCCGAGGGGGCGGTACGGCCGGTGCCTGGTCCAGCGCGCCGGCCGGGGCGTCGCCGCCGCCGGTGCCGCCGCTGCCGGAACGCGGGGACGGGGCGGGTTCGCCGGCCGGGCCCGGGGGTGTGGGTTCGAGGAAGAGGCTGCACGCCCACCGCCCGGGCGCCCTCCTGCGGCCCGCCCCCCTACCTGCACGACCGCACCGCAGGCATGATCGGCAGGCGAGCGGACCGCGGGCGGGGCGCCGGTCTACGCGGATGAGGTGGGCGCGTTCCGGGTCCAGATCCAGGCAGGGGTGGCCCGGATCCTGGACGCTGTGCCCGGGGTCGGCCGGCATACCTGCCTGCACGAGACGTCCATGCCCCAGGAGGGAGGCCGGCGGGTGGGGGGTCAGCGGGGGCGGTACATCCGGTAGCGGATGTACAGCACGGTGCAGGTGATCGCGCCGATCACGCACACCGGCAGTCCTAGGCCGACTGCCATGGTCACGCCTTCGCTGACGTTCTGCGCGTCCTCGTCGGCGTGGCTGACGAGGTAGGAGCCCAGTGAGACGCCCACGGCCAGGAAGACTATCGCTCCGGCCAGGAACCAGCCGCCGGCCCGCTCCTGCCACTCGTCCCCCTCCAGCCGCCGCGCGTGGGGGCTGTGCGCCAGCACCGCGCGGCCCAGGCCGGACGCCCCGGGGGTGTGCCCGTCGATGTGCAGGCGCGCACCGCCGTCGAGGGCGAGGCGACAGCGGTAGTCGTTGCCCAGCCGGCGGGCGAGGCCGTGGATCCTCCGGGTGCCGGGGATCGTGATCGAGACGACCTGGCTCCACTCCCAGCCTTCCGCGCCGCGCCGCGAGCCGTGGACGAGGCCGCGCTCGTGGACCTCGAAGTACTCGCCCGGTCCGCCCCGCACCGCGCGCCAGGCCTGCGTTACGGCGACGTAGAGCGCGCCCAGGGACAGGCCGATCACCAGGCCGATCGCCCGGCCGCCGCCCGGGCGGGTGTCGTCCGCGCTGAACAGTGCCCACAGCCCGAGCCAGCCGGTGGGCACAGCCAGCAGCAGCGCCCACAGGGCGTTCTGCCACCGTGCCCCGGTGTCCACCCGGTGCCTGCTGAGCACCGCGCCGAACAGCTCCGTCATCTCCGTCTCGCGAGTCATCCGCACAGTGAAGCATCCTGTCGCGGGCCGCTCAAGGGCGGGCGCCCACAACCCGATTAGTGCCGTCGCGCACGAACGCGGCCGCGTAGCAGGTGCGTTGGGGATTGCGGGAGCGTCATCGACGGCGGACGGTCCCGCGCGCACCATGCCAAGGTCGTCAACTAGCGGACGGGATCGGCGAGATGCCCGTCGACGGGCCGTTTGCCACAGCTGCGCCGCACGCGTGCGGCGACGAGCTTCTGGTTCCCCTCGACACCGGGACTTCTCCCTGGGCACTTCGGCGGGTGCCGGGTGAAGTCCGGGCGCCGGGGCGTCGAAGAAGAGGAGCAGAAGAGTCGGCGCGCAGAGCAGGAGCGGGGGACGGGATCCCGGCAACCTGATGCTGCGCGCCGGCGGCGTGACGGGTGGTCCGCTGCGCGGTGGCCCGGCGGCCCCGCTTCGCGGCGCCACCGGCCGGGAGGAGGGGCGAGAGGGTCGCGCGGCCGTGGGCCGGGTCGGGGTGGCGCCGGAGCAGGTGGGCCTGCTCCAGCCGGTCGGCGCGACGGGTCACGGTGGTGCGGTCGAGTCCGATCTCGCGGCCCAGGTCGGCGGCGCTGCACGCTCCGGTCCGGGCCAGGCCGCTGAGGATCGGGTAGGTGAGGTCGTCGACCGCTTCCCCGAGCCCCTCGGTCAGCTGGGTGTGGAGGCGGGCGTGAGTGCTCCGCCGCATGAGCAGTCCCAGGGCGTCGGCGATGTCGTGTCCCGTCGAGTTCTTCACCTCTCGAGATTAGCGTGCTTGGCGCACGCTTTTCCTGGTACAGTCAGAAGCGTGCTTAAGGCACGCATCACCTGACCGATCCAGGGCGGGCCACGCCCACGCCCACGCCCACGCCCAACCGAAGGAATCCCCATGAACCACACCCACGCCCGCGCCGCCCTCACCGACCTGCTCCTCACCCCGGGCCTCGACCTCGACGAGGCCGCCGACCGGCACTTCGCCCCCGACTACCGCCAGCGCACCGACGGCGAGTGGGCCGACCGCACCGAGTTCCTCGCCCACATCGCCCACCTGCGCACGGTCGTCGCCGGCGGCTCCGTCGACGTCCACGAGGAACTCACCACCGGCAACCTCTACGCCGACCGCCACACCATGACCGTCAACAAGACCGACGGCTCCACCGTCCGCATGGAGGTCTACCTCTTCGCCGAGTTCGCCGCCGACGGCCGCTTCCGCCGCATCGAGGAGACCACTCTCATGCTCGAAGGCGCCGACACCGACCGGAACCTCGGCAGCGCCCGCTGAGCCACATTCCCACCAGGCGACACGAGGCCGGCCCCGTCCCGGCGCATCGGCGCGCGCCGCCGTCATGGCGCATCGTCCCCCATGTGAGAGGAAGTGGTTTTCGTGCTCGACGTGTTGATCGCCGGGGCCGGCCCCGTGGGGCTCTGGCTCGCCGCGGAGTTGCGACTGCACGGGGTGGAGGTGGCCGTCGTGGAACGCCGGGCGGCACCGGACGGACGGTCGCGCGCGGTCGGTATGCAGGCCGGCACCCTGGACACGTTCGCCACCCGGGGCCTCGCGGAGCGGTTCATCGAACGCGGCACCCCGGTACCGACCGGCCACTTCGGCGCGGCGACCACCCGGCTGGACTTCTCCACGGTCGGGGCGGTGCACCCCTTCATGCTGGCGCTCGGTCAGTCCGTCACCGAACAACTTCTGGAGGAGCATGCGGTCGCCGCGGGAGCCCGAGTGCTGCGGGGGGAGGAGGTTGTCTCGCTCACTCAGGGGCCGGACGCCGTCGAGGTGGTGCTCCGGGCCGCCGGCGCCCACCGGACCCTGTGGGCCCGCTGGGTGGTCGGCTGCGACGGTACCCGCAGCGCGGTGCGCCAGGCGGCGGGCATCGGCTTCCCCGGTCAGGACACCACCCTGAGCGGGTGGCTCGCCGACGTCGAACTCGACGATCCACCTGCCGCGCCGCTCGCCGCCACCGGGCCGGCCGGTTCGTTCCTGGCAGCCCCGATCGGCGACGGTGTCCACCGACTGGCGGGCCTGTCCACGGCCACCATGCACCACGGCACCGGCGAACCGCTGACCCTGGAAGAGGTGCGCGAGCAGACCCGCGCGCTGCTGGGACGGGATCTCGGCATCCGCAACCCGCGGTGGCTTTCGCGCTACGGCAACGCCACCCGCCAGGCCGCGCGGTACCGAGCCGGACGGGTGCTGGTGGCCGGGGACGCGGCGCACATGTTCTTCCCGGCCGGTGGGCAGGGCATGAACCTGGGCATCCAGGACGCCACCAATCTGGGCTGGAAGCTGGCCGCCACCCTCCAGGGCCGGGCGCCCGACGGACTGCTCGACAGCTACGACACGGAGCGCCGGCCGGCCGCCCGCGCCGTCATCGACAACACCCGTGCGCAGCTCGCCCTGTTCGCGGCGGCGAGCCCGGAGCAGATCGCGCTGCGCGAGGTCTGGTCCGCCGCGCTCGCCGAACCACGGACCAACCGCCAGTGGGCCCGCCGGATCGCCGGTTTCGACGACCCGCTCCCCGCCGACACCGAACCCCGCACGCACCCGCTGAACGGCACCCGACTGGCCGGCCTCGCCCTGACCACCCCGAGAGGTGCAACGACCGCCCACCCGTTGATGCACCACGGCCGACCCCTACTGCTGGACCTCGACGGGACGCGGACACCGTGCCCGACGGAGGGCCTGGAGCAGCAGGCAGGAGCCGTCAACGCCAGCACAGCGCATCCAATCTGGCTGGACGTCACCGCCGTCCTCATCCGGCCGGACGCCCGGATCGCCTGGGCCAGCACCGACACCGACCCGCAACGCCGTGCTGCGGACTGCCTCACCGCCCTGCGCAGCCTGTGCCGCTGAACGCCGCCTCGGCCGGTGGTGGTGGCTCCGTCCCGCGGCCCGCGGTCCCGCCGTCCCGGCCGGGTTCTGGTGCCGGCCGGCTGGTACCGGTGCTCCCTGTGGTGCTCGCCGGTCATGCTGCGCCGCCGGCCCGCCAAGTGCCCTGCTGCTCCTGCCGGCCCGGCTGCCGACCAGCCGGCCGCCCCCTGCTGCCTGGCGCCGTCCCCGTCCCCGCCCCCGGCCGCGGTCTGCCAGCCTGCCGCTGCCGCGCCGGTTGGTGTTGCCTGCCCCGACCAAGCGCGAGCAGGTGGTCGCCCTGGTCTCCGCCTCGGACGATCCGTGGTGGGAGGGGCGCTCCCAGTTAAGTTGTGATGGAAGTTCAGACGGACCCGCCGTTGTCGCTGGTGGTGTTCCAGGCGGCGTGGTAGGCCGTGAGGGCTTCGCGTACGCGCTGGGCCGGCGGGGGAGAAGCCGGCCGTGCCGCGCTTGACGAGAGCGCGCGCGGCAGCGAGGAGTTCGGCCTGGGCGGCGGTGAACGTCTCCTCCGTGAGGGCGTGCGGTGTCGGTGTGCCGACGGCCGGGGTCTGGTCCGCCGGGTCGGGCGGTGTCTCGCGTGCCGTGGTCCGTGCGGTTCGGCGGCGGGAGGGGAGGAGTTCGTCGTGGGCGGTGGTGTCGTGCAGGGGGCGGGTGTCCGGGGGCAGAGCGGCCAGTGCCTGTTCCAGTGCGCCGACTGCGTCCTCGCCGTTGCTGTGTCGTTGCTGGTGGAACGCGGGGACGGTGTGTCGCCTTCGGCGCGGGCTGAGGCCTTCCGGGTGGCCGCTACCTGAAAAGGTGGCGATCGCGCATGCGGTCGGTTCGGCATCGCGGCCTTCCTTCTCGCGGACCAGGCGGTGCAGGCGCACGCCGAGTTTCTCGATCGTGCTGTCCGCGGTCCACGCGCTGAAGTGCGAGAACACCGTGGTGTGAGGCGGGAAGTCGTGCGGAAGGTAGCGCCAGGCGATCCCGGTACGGTTCACGTAAGGAATCGCGTTCATGACCTCGCAGGTCCGCGACCTTGCCGGCGAGTCCCAGTGAGGTTCTGCCGCTCGACACGCCAAGCGGTCAGGATCGGCTCCACCAGCCGGGGCCCGGCCGCCGCCGCGCCGTTCTCGGCGCCGCCGCCGATGGGGCGCTGCTCGGCATCGGTGGTGATGCGCCTGGTCGACGTCCTGCTCGTCGGTGCCGCGGCCGCCGTCCGCCGTGCTGTCCCGCCCGTCCGCCGCCGCCCAAGCCGTTCACCGCCGTTGGCCGGGGCCTGCTCGTCCCTCCGTCGTTCGTCCTGGTGTCGTCGGTCGGCGGCCGTGCTTGCCGCCTTGGGACTGTCCTGGCTGTGGGGGGAGTGGTCTTCCCCGTGCTGCTGCCCGTCGGCCGCCGAGTTGCCGGCCAGTGCGCTTCTTGGTGCGTTCCATCGTCCAGCCGATCAGCACCGGTACCAGGAGGAGGGCGAGAACGGTGTCTACCCGGCCCATCCACAACTGCATGGCCGCGCTCGGCAGCTTGCCCAGTTTCGGGGCGACCTGGCCGGACGGGTCGGTGGTGACGGTGACGATCTCGCCGACCTGCTTCGAACCGCCAAGGCTTCCGGTAGCCGTCCCCTTGATCGGCGGACCGTCCATGGCCTCCAGGGTGTAGACCTGGTAGTCGGTGTTGTCGGCGTTGAACTTCGTTTGCACGTCGGTTATTCGAGCGTGCTGTTCCAGGCCGTGCTCGCGCAGCGCCCGGGTGTCCAGCAGGGAGATGTGGAGAAACAGCATGGCCGTGGCGATGGCGGCGAGCGAAAGCATCCACCCGGGCGGCTTGCCGCGTCGCATGTACCAGGTGAGGAAGACGGCCAGCAGGATGAGCAACGTCACGGTCGGGACGGCTACCTGACCGTGGGTACGGTGGGCGAGGTCCGCCAGTTCGCGGGTTCCGAAGAACACCGCCGCCCCCAATGACGCCGCCAGTGCCGTGTTCCAGGCCGCCCGCCCGACCGTACGCATCGTCCGCCTCCCCCGTTTCCCCTGCCTACTCCGTATCCCACGGTAACCGCGCTCCTTCTTCTGCTGCTGCTGCTGCACCAGCAGCGGTACGACGAGGAGCGAGAGGCCAAGGCCCAGGCCCAGCTGGAGGCAGCCCGCGCGGCCAACGCCGCGCTGCTGCGCCCGGCCCGGTCGCTGTGACCTCACCGGGGAGTGACCGGTGACAGCGAGGCCGGGTGGGGCGTACGGAAGCATGCCACCGGCCTATGTCCCTGTCTTTGCGCGGGCCGCGTGGGTACACGGCGTGAGCCGGCGCGTCGCAACCTGGTGCGCTTCGCGAGCCGCGTTCCACGCTCTCGTGAGTGCAGGAACGATCGTGCATCCTGTGGTCGGGCGTCTCCCGTCGACCTGGCCGTTCGGCCGTCATGCTGTGCTTGTCGATCACGGTCCGGGGCGGGGAGAGGGCCGGTGCCACGGGTTCGGCGCTCCGGCTCCCGCTGTGTCCTTCGGAAAGGGGTCTCATGTCCGACCGTCCGAGCCGTCTCAGGCGGCTTTCTCGTGCGCTCGTCGTCCTGGCCCTGACGGCCGCTGTCGCAGCGCCCGGCACTGTCGCCTTCGGTGACTCCTCGCACCCGCGTCCCGGGTCCCTGCGCCCGTGGGTGAAGTCCTGCGTCCGGTACCGGGGGCCGGCGGGGCTCATCGGCTGCCTCCGGGGGAGGCACCCCCAACCGAGGATGTCACAGACCCGCCTGCTGACCCCCACCATCAGCGAACTGGCGACACCCACCGCCGATTCGGCCCCGGTCGGCATCACCGCAGGGCCGGACAGCGCCCTGTGGTTCACCGAGAACTCCGCCGACGCGATCGGGCGCGTCACCACGGGCGGCACGTTCACCGAGTACTCGGTGCCCACCACCGACGCGGGCCCGGCCGGGATCGTCACCGGGCCGGACGGCGCTCTGTGGTTCACCGAGCCGAACGTCGACAAGATCGGCCGGATCACCACCGGGGGCACCTTCACCGAGTACGCGCTCCCCACCTCTGGCGCCTACCCGTGGGGCATCACCGTCGGATCGGACGGCGCCCTGTGGTTCGCGGAGCCCGGTGCCGACAACATCGGCCGGATCACCACCGGCGGCACCGTCACCGAATACGCGCTCCCCACCTCCGGCGTCTTCCCGCTGAGCATCACGGCCGGGTCGGACGGCGCCCTGTGGTTCACCGAAGTGCTGTCCGGAAGCATCGGCCAGATCACCACCGGCGGCACGGTCACCGAGTACGCGGTCCCCTCACTGGCCTCACTGCCCATCGGCATCACCGCGGGGCCGGACGGCAACCTGTGGTTCACGGACGCCGGAGCAACGCAGATCGGACAGGTCACCACGGCGGGTGTGTTCACCGGCTACGACCTGACGGATACCGCCTTCTTCCCGTTCCCGTGGGGCATCACCACCGGACCGGACGGCAACCTGTGGTTCACCGAGAACACCGGCAACGACATCGGCCAGATCACGACCTCGGGAACGATCACCGAACTGTCGGTCCCGACCTCGGACTCGAGCCCGCTGGAGATCGCCACCGGCTCCGACGGCAACCTCTGGATCACCGAGAACACCCCGAGCCAGATCGCAACGGTAACCCCCTGACAAGACCGACGGTGTGAACAATGGCGCTTCGAACTCGGCCCCGCCCCACATCTCTACCTCGGGCACCTCGAGCGCGGCATCTACCTCGATCGGCTTGTCCAGGCCGGCGAGACCACCGTGCTCGACCCCGCGGGGCCGGCCCAATAGTCCCAGGCCGGCCGTAAGCGAGCAGGCGTACATGTGACGTGATCCTGGGATCACGTCACATGTACGTGAAGGCAATGCAGGACACCCGGAGCCTGGCCGTCGGGCCAGCGATCTACCAGCCAGGCCCGACCCTCCCCTGCGCTCTTCCCCACCCCAGGACGCCCACCGCCTGCGTTTCCGGCCCGTTCAGACTCGCCCAGGCTTCCCGCCGCCTCCGCGTTCGCCCGGGCCCGCGCGCGGGTGGACCCAGTTCCGCAGCGTGCTCGGCTGCACGCCCGGATCCCTCGCGACATCCGCGGCCGACTTCCCGGTCTCCGTCACGTTCCGCACCGCACCCGCGCGGAACTACGCGTCGTACGAGCGCCTCTTCCCCGCCATGGCCCTCAACTTCCCCTCTGGTCACAACTCGCGCTACGAGGGGAATGTCACGGCCCGCCTCCCCCGATAGCCTGTCCGCGTGGACCCCGTGCAGGAGGCATCTGCGGCGAACCGGCCCGTGCTCTACGAGCGGGCCGGGCACGTCGCGCGCGTGACGTTGAACCGGCCCCAGGTGCTCAACGCGATGGACCTGCGGATGCACACGGAACTCGGCGAGGTCTGGGACGAGGTCGAGCGCGACGACGAGGTGCGGCTGGTCGTGCTGACCGGCGCGGGCGAACGCGCCTTCTCGGTCGGACAGGACCTCAAGGAGCGGGCGCGGCTCGACCGCGACGGGGCCCCGCCGACGACCTTCGGCTCGAAGGACCTGCCAGGGTGGCCGCGCCTGACCGACCGTTTCTCCCTGTCCAAACCGGTCCTGGCCCGGGTCTGCGGCTACGCCCTCGGCGGCGGCTTCGAACTGGTCCTCGCCTGCGACCTGGTGATCGCCGCGCAGAGCGCCGTCTTCGCCCTGCCCGAAGCCACCCTCGGGCTGGTCCCGGGCGCGGGCGGGGCCTTCCGGCTGGCCCGGCAGATCCCGCTCAAGGCCGCGATGGGGTACCTGCTCACCGGGCGCCGGATGTCGGCGGGCGAGGCGCTGGCCTTCGGGCTGGTCAACGAGGTCGTGCCGGACGAACGGCTGGACGAGTGCGTCGAGCGGTGGACGGCCGACCTGCTGCGTTGCGCGCCGCTGTCGCAGCGCGCCCTGAAGGAGGCCGTGATGCGCTCGGTGGACCTGCCGCTGGAGCAGGCGTTCACCACCCGCTACCGGTGGGAGCAGGCCCGCCGGGCCAGCGAGGACGCCAAGGAGGGGCCGCGCGCCTTCGCGGAGAAACGCGAACCGGTGTGGCGCGGGCGCTGAGACGGCCCCCGGCCGCCGGCGCGCCACCGCGCTGCGCAGCCAAGGCTCTCCCGGCCCGTCGGCGGGCCGGGAGACCCCACGCCGCTTCGCCGCACCGCAGCGCCACCGGGCCCGGGTCAGCCGCCGCCCGCCCCGCCGAAGGCGGACTCGAACTCGTCGATGTCCTCCTGACCCAGCGAGATCAGCGAGAAGTCCGACGGGGTGTGACCCCCGGGGCCCTCGGAGGCGTGCCGGACCAGGCCCTCGAGCACCGCCCGCCAGCGCTCGGCGAGATCGCCCAGCTCAGCCCCGGTGAGCAGCCCGCGGGGTGACTCGAGGACGAAGCACAGCTCCGGTCCCTCGGGCAGGTTCCGCGCCGAGCCGTTGATCTCCAGCACGTGCCGCAGGGGCATCGACGGGTCGACGCCGCCGTCGGGTGCCGGGTGCTCGTCCGCCGGCGTCCACGGGCGCGGGCCGCCGCCCCCGGCCTGCGGGGAACCGTCCACCCCGGACGGCGCCCCGTCGGCGCCCGGGGAGCCCGGCTCCCCGCGCGGGCCGCCGAACCGGCCCAGGTAGTTGAACCCGATCTGCGGTGCCGCGAGGGGCTCGAGCACCGAACGGGTGGCCGGGTTCACGTACCTGAGCAGGCCGTAGCCGAGACCGTCGCCCGGCCCCTGCCGCAGCTGCTCCTTGACCCGCTTGATCAGCCGCGCGGCGTCCGCGCCGCCCGCCCGGACCTCGGCCGTGTCGATCGGACCGGGCTCCAGCCACACCGGGTGGACGGCGGTGAACCAGCCGAGGGTCCGCGTCAGGTCCATGTCCTCGGACAACGGCACCCGGCCGTGCGCCTCCCGGTCGATCAGGAAGCCCTCCGGGGCCCGCCCGTCGCGTGCGCGCAGCCACTCGTCCAGCGCCGCGGTGAGCCCGGACAGCAGCACGTCGTCGATTCCCGCGTGGTAGGCGGCGGGCAGCGCCGCCAGCAGCGATCCCGCCGTCCGCGCCGGAACGGTCAGCTCGGCGCGGGACAGCCCGCCTCCCACGGTGTCGGTCCGCGGGTCGAGCGGCCGGCCGGCGATCGGCGGCTCGACCCGGTCGAGCACCCGCCTCCAGGCAGGCAGTTCGTCCACCGTCTGCTGCGCCCTGGCCCGCTCCGCCAGGGCGCTCGCCCAGCGGCGGAACGAGGTGAGCTCGGGGGCGACTGCCGCCCTCGCCGCGTCCGCGCCCCCCGCAGCCAGGGCCGCGTGGGCGAGGGCCAGGTCGGGCATCAGGATCCGCCAGGAGACGCCGTCGATCACCAGGTGATGGGCCGTCAGCAGCACCAGGGTGCTCTGCGCGGCGCCGCGGTCGATGAGTACGGCCCGCAGCATCACGCCGTCCTGCGGCGCCAGCGCGGCCTCGGCGGCCGCGGCCTGTTCGTCGAGCAGCGCGTCCAGCCGCGTCCCCTCAAGGCCCACCGCCTCCACCCGGGTCACCAGGTCCGCGGCGGGCACCGCCGCGGGCGCGTGCGGCTCGGGGATCACCAGCCGCCCGTCCGCTTCCTCCAGCCGCGCCCGCAGCACGTCGTGCCGGTCGACGACGGCTTGGAGCACGGCGGCCAGCCGGTCGGGCGTCAGACCGGGCGGGGCGGTCAGCACCATCGACTGGCTGCCCGCGCGCGCCGCCGAGCCCGTGCGTGCTGCGATCTCGTGCATCACCGGGGTCAGCGGGACCGGGCCGCAGGGGACGTCCTCGGCGTGCACCGCCTCCGTGTCGTCGATCGACTCGGCCACCCGTGCGAGTTCCGCGGGTGTGCGCAGCTCGAAGATCTGGCGCGGGGTGACCGCCAGGCCGGCCTTGCGAGCCCGCCCCGCCAGCAGCATGGAGGTGATCGAGTCGCCGCCGAGGGCGAAGAAGGAGTCCTCGGCTCCCACCCGTTCAAGGTTCAGCACCTCGGCGAAGAGCCGGCACAGCAGTTCCTCCGTGTCGGTGGCGGCGGCTCGCCCCGCCGCGCCGGCGGAGAAGACGGGCAGCGGCAGGGCGGCCCGGTCGATCTTGCCGTTGGCCGTCACCGGCAGTGCGACGAGCACGGTCACCGAGGCCGGGACCATGTAGTCGGGCAGCTTCCCGGCGAGGTACTCCTCCAGCGCCCGCGGGTCGGGCGAGGCCTGATCGCCGTCGGCCGGCACGACGTACCCGGCCAGCCGCTTGTGGCCGCTCGCGTCCTCGAACGCGACCACGAGCGCCTGGGCGACGTCCGGGTGCGCGGCGAGCACGGCCTCGATCTCGGCCGGCTCGATGCGGAACCCGCGGATCTTGAGCTGTTTGTCGGCGCGGCCGAGGAAAAGCAGCTGCCCCTCACGGGTCCACTGCGCCAGGTCGCCGGTGCGGTACATCCGCGCGCCCTCGGGCTCGCCGTCGGCCGGGAAGGGGCAGGCCACGAAGCGTTCCGCGGTGAGCGCGGCGCGGCCGAGGTAGCCGCGGGCCAGCCCGGCCCCGGCGAGATAGAGCTCGCCCGTCATGCCGACGGGTACGGGCTTGAGGAACGCGTCGAGGACGAACGCCCTGGTGTTGTCCATCGGCCGGCCCAGCGGCACCACGTCGGGCACGGATTCCGGGTCGGTGAAGGGCAGTTGGGTGGCGAAGGCGGTGGACTCGGTCGGGCCGTAGGTGGTGCGTACGACCAGGCCGGGGTGGGAGCGTAGCAGCGTCCGGACGGCGTGCGCGGAGACGACGTCGCCGCCGGTGGAGACCTCGCGCACGCCGTCGAAGATGTGCGGGGCCTGCTCCGCGAGCACCCGGAAGTGCCCGGCCGTGGCGTGCAGGCTGGTCACCTTCTGGGCCGCGATCAGCCGGCCGCGCTCGACCGTGTCGATGTCCCCGGGGGGCACGAGCACCAGCCGGCCGCCGTGCAGCAGCGTCGTCCAGATCTCGTACGTGGAGGCGTCGAAGGCGTGGTTGGCCTGCACCAGCACCCGCTGGAGGGTCTCGCTCGACCAGCACTCGTCGAGGCAGAACGCGAGGACGCTGCCGTAGGTCACCGCGACGCCCTTCGGCAGGCCGGTGGAACCCGAGGTGTAGATGACGTACATGAGGTTCTCCGGCCGCACCCGCACCGGGGGCAGGGCCGCGTCGTCACCGTTCGAGGCGGGGGAGTGCGTACCCGTGCGGGCCGGCTCCAGGCGGAGCACCTCGGCGGGCGCGAACAGCGCGGCGTCGGCCAGGCCCCGCTCGGCGTTCGGCGTGTCGACCAGCACGAAGGCCGCACCCGCCTCCGCCGCCACCGCACCGAGCCGGGTGGCCGGGTGCCTGCCGTCCATCGGCAGGTACGCCGCACCGGCTTTCACCACCGCCAGCAGCGCGGTGATCAGCTCGCGTGAGCGCTCGGCCACCACACCCACCAGTGTCTCCGGGCCCACGCCGAGCCCGGCCAGCCGGCGCGCCAGCCGGTTCGCCCGCCGGTCCAGTTCGGCGTAGGTCAGCTCGGCGTCCCCGGCCACCACGGCCACGGCCCCGGGGGTGCGGCGGGCCTGCTGCTCGAAGAGCTCGGCGAGCGTCGCACCGGGCAGTTCGCGGCGGGTCCGGTTCCGGGATCCGTTCAGTTCCTGCCGCTCCTCGCCGGTCAGCACGTCGAGCCGGCCCAGGGGCACGTCCGGGTCGTCCGCGACCTGGCGCAGCACCAGGAGCATCCGGTCGACCAGGCCGCGGGCGGTGCGCTCGTCGAACAGGTCGGGCCGGTAGTCCAGTCGGACCTCGATGTCGTCGGTCGGCGTGATCACGATGGTCAAGGGGTAGTGGGCGGCCTCCTCGCCGCCGCCGGCCGAGACCCGGATGGCGGCGGGGCCCGGCCGATCGTCCCCGGGCCGCGGACCCGGCGGACCGTCCTGCCCGTCGGCGGGCGGCGGCCCCGGGGGCAGCGGGCCGCCGCCCTGCTCCCCGCTGCTCAGCGCCGTGCCGCCCAGCCCCTCGCCGCAGGGCGGGGGACCGTCGGGCCGCGGCGCCCGGTCCTGTCCGCCGGGCGGCGGCGCCGGGGCCACCATCGGGCCGCGCGGGTAGTTCTGGAAGACCAGCAGGGTGTCGAAGACCGCGCCGGGGCCGCAGGCGCGCTGGATCTCGGGCAGGCTCAGCTGCTGGTGGTCGAGCAGGGCGGCCTGCTGGTCCTGCAGCGCCGCCATGGCCTCGCGGAAGGGCACGGCCGCGTCCAGCGGCACGCGCACCGGCACGGTGTTGATGAACAGCCCGACCATCCGGTCCGCGTGCGGCACCTCGGCGGGGCGGCCGGAGACGGTCGCGCCGAAGACCGGGTCCAGCCGGCCGGACAGCTTGCCCACCAGCAGCGCCCAGGCGACCTGGAAGACCCGATTGAGGGTGACCTCGGCGGCGCGTGCCGTCTCCCGCAGCCGGTCGGCGAGGTCGTCGCCGAGCCGGTCGACCACGTGCCGGAGCACCACCGGCGGGCCGCCGCGGTCGTCGGGGCCCACCAGGGTGGGCTCCTCGGCGCCGGCCAGCATCGCGCGCCACGCCTCGCGCGCGGCGTCGGTGTCCCGGCGCACCAGCCAGGCGAGGTAGTCGCGGTACTGCGGCACCTTCGGGAGCACCGAGGGGTCGCCGCCGTTGCCGTAGACCGCCCACAGTTCGTGGAACAGGACCGGCAGCGACCAGCCGTCCATCAGGATGTGGTGCATCGTCACCACCATCCGGTGCCGGCCGGGGCCCACGCGCAACAGCAGTACCCGCAGCAGCGGCGGCATGCCGAGGTCGAAGCGCCGCGCGTCGACCGCGGCCAGGCGTCCGGCCTCCTGCTCGGCCTGCTCGTCGCCCAGTGCGCCGAGGTCGGCGTACGTCCACGGGATCCGCACGCCCTTGGCGATCACCTGGACGGTGTCGCCGGCCGAACGGGAGCGGAAGCCGGCCCGCAGGCTCGCGTGCCGCTCCAGCATCGCCTGCCAGGACGCCTTGAGCGCCTCGGGCCGCAGATCGCCGTCGAGGTTGAGGATCCGCTGTCCCACGTACACGTCCCGGGGTGCGTCCTGGTCGTACGAGGCGTGGAACAGCAGCCCCTCCTGCAGTGGGGACAGCGGCCACACGTCCTCGACCGTCAACTGGGTCATTGTGCTCTCCGTTCGGGTCGGTCGGGGTCCGGTGCGGTCTCGGGCGGCGGCAGCCGGCGCAGGGGCCCTCCGCCGGGCGGTAGCGGGGGAAGGTCGCCGTAGCCGTTCGCCGAGTGCTGCTCGGTTTCCGGGCGCGGCGCGGGCGGCTTGGCGAACTGGGTACGGTAGAGCTCCGCGTACTGGCCGCCGCCGTCGACGAGTTCGGTGTGCCGGCCGCGTTCGACCACGCGCCCGCCCTTGAGCACGAGGATCTGGTCGGCTTCGCGGATCGTGGACAGACGGTGGGCGATCACCAGTGCGGTGCGGCCGGCCAGGGCGGTCCACAGCGCCTTCTGCAGTGCCGCCTCGGACTCCGAGTCCAGGTGTGCCGTGGCCTCGTCGAGCACGACCACGGACGGCTTCTTGAGCAGCAGCCGCGCGATCGACAGGCGCTGCTTCTCGCCGCCGGAGAAGCGGTAGCCGCGGTCGCCCACGACGGTGTCCAGGCCGTTGGGGAGCGCGGAGACCATGTCCCAGATCTGCGCGGCCTCGCAGACCTCGACGAGCTCCGCCTCGGTGGCGCCCGGTTTGGCGTAGAGCAGGTTGGCGCGGATGGTGTCGTGGAACATGTGCGCCTCCTGCGTCACCATGCCGACGGTGTCGTGCAGCGAGGCCAGGGACAGGTCGCGCACGTCGTGGCCGCCGATCCGCACGGTGCCCGCGGTGGGCTCGTAGAGCCGCGCCACGAGCTGGCTGACCGTGGTCTTGCCCGCGCCGGAGGGCCCGACGAGCGCGGTCAGCCGGCCCGCCGGGGCGCGGAAGCTCACCCCGCGCAGCGCGTGGGTGTCGCCGGAGCGTTCCGGCGCGGGCAGCGACAGCGTTTCGAGCGAGGCGAGGGAGATCTCTCCCGCCGCGGGATAGCGGAAGGAGACGTCCTCGAACTCGACTTCCGGGGCCCGGGACCGGGCCGCGGCGGGCAGTGTGACCGGGTCGGGCCGTTCCACGATCAGCGGTTTGAGGTCCAGCACCTCGAACAGCCGGTCGAAGGAGACGAGCGCGGTCAGGTAGTTCGACTGCAGGTTGGAGAGCTGGTTGATCGGGCCGAAGAGCCGTGCCAGGAGGGTGGCCAGGGCCACCAGCGAGCCGATCTGCATGGCCCCGTCGACCACCAGCTCGCCGCCGACGCCGTAGACCGCCGCCGTGGCGAGCGACGCCAGCAGCGTCACCGTCACCAGCAGCATCCGCGAGTAGACGGAGGTGACCACGCCGACGTCCCTGACCCGCGCCGCGCTGTCGGCGAACCGCCGGGCCTCGCTCTGCGGCCGGCCGTAGAGCTTGACCAGCAGCGCACCGGCCACGTTGAAGCGCTCCTGCATGAGCGAGCCGAGTTCGGCGTCCAGTTGCATCGACGTGCGCAGGTTGCGCTGCAGCCGGCGCCCGACGACGCGGCCCGGCAGCACGAAGAGGGGCACCGTGACGAGCACGACCAGGCCGACGACCCAGGACAAGTAGAAGATCGTGGCGATCACCAGGCCCAGTACCACCAGGCTGGAGAGCACGTTGGACAGCAGCACGGTCACCGCCTGCTGGGCCTCCATCACGTCGGTGTTGAGCCGGCTCACCAGCGAACCGGTCTGCGTCCGGGTGAAGAACGCCAGCGGCTGCCTCTGCACGTGCTCGAAGACCTCGGTGCGCAGGTCGTAGATGAGCCCTTCGCCGATGCGCGCCGAACTGCGGCTCACCAGGAAGCCCACCAGCGCCTGCAGCAGTGCCAGGCCCGCCACCGCGGCGGCGGCGCCCGCCACGACGCCCCGGTCGCGGGGCATGATGCCGTGGTCGATGAGCACCTTGAACAGCAGCGGCGTGGAGACGGTGATGACGGCGTCGAGCACGGTCAGGCTCAGCAGCGCGGCGATCTGCCGACGGTAGGGCCGCAGGTAGGGCCGGATCCGCCGCGAGGTGCCGGGCCTGACGTGCCCCCGGGTCGGCTCCGCGCCGTCGCCGCCGGTGGCCCGTACCGTGATCAGCGGGCCCGGGCCGGCCATCATGTTGCGGCCACCTGGGCGCCGCCCGGCACCGTGACCGGGCCCGGCGGTCGCTGGTCGGTCCAAGCACGGTCGATGTACGCCAGGCACTCGTCGCGGGCACTCCGGCCGTAGGCGATCCGCCACCCGGTCGGCACCTGCGCGAACGCGGGCCACAGCGAGTACTGGCCCCGCGGATTGATCAGCACGAGGTAGGAGGCGTCCGGGTCGTCGAAGGGGCTGGTCATCTGATACCTCCGTGGATGCCCCCGGCTTTGGCCGGGGGAGGAAACGGACTTCCCGCGTAGCGGGGTAGGAGTCGGCGTTTCGCCGTCAAGGCGGACCGCCGCTTGTCGTTCGGGTACCGGCCGCCGGGCGGCGGCGGGGGAGGGGAAGGCGGCCCTGGCACGGCGTCAGCCGGGCGGGCGCGCCGTGAAACGGCCCGCCTTGTCGAGCACGTCCGCCGCGTGGACGCGCAGCGCCTGCTGGACCGCGAACTCCGCCATGTATGCGCGGAAGCCGTCCGTCGGTTCCAGGGCAAGGTTCACCATGCGGCGGTTGGCGGTGACGGCCGGGTCGCGCAGCAGCTCCAGGGCGCGCTCGACGGCCCGGTCGAGGTCCGCCGGGTCGACGACCTGGTCGACGAGTGTGCGGGCCTCGTGGTCGGTCGCACGCACCCGCCGGCCGCCGAGGATGATCTGCCGGGCCAGCCGGGGGCCGGTCACCGCGGGGAGCCGGAAGTCCGCCGCACCCGGGACGATCCCCTCCTGCGCGGCCGGCAGGCTCAGGTAGGCGTCGGAGGCCGCGAGCACGTGGTCCACCGCGAGCAGCAGCTGCATGCCGCCGCCGATCGCGAAGCCGTCCACCGCGGCCACCCACGGCATGTCGGTGAGCGGGTAGCGCCACGACGCCCCGTCCGTGCGCAGCCCGAGCAGCAGCTTCCGGAGATAGCCGAGTTCACGGCGCAGCAGGAAGCCGACGAGCGTGATCTCGCCCGCGTGCAGGTGCTTGAGGTTGATCCCGGCGCTGAACACCCGGCGGCCCGCGTAGCGCGGGTGCGTCATCTCGCCGCCCCGGACGAGCCCGATCTCGCAGCGCCGGTCCAGCAGCGCGAGGTCGACCGCGGTCTCCATGTCGTCGACCTGCTGCTCGTCCTCGGCGTTGAGCCGGTCTCCGGCGCACATGGTGATCCGGGCCACCCCCTCGCGCCGCTCCAGCCTCGTGCTCTCCAGCCGGACCACCCCGGTGGCCTCGAACTCCCCGAGCAGGCCCAGCGCGCGCTCGGTGGGCCGGAGCATGGAGTCCATCAGGTGGTCGCCGGCGGCCGGGCAGCGCAGCAGGCCGCGCAGGAAGACACCCAGGTCGATCTCGTAGCCCAGGCGCTCCCGCACCGGCGTGGCACGCTCCGCCCGCAGCTGCGCGGGCGTGGGCACCAGACCGGGCACCACGAACGCTGCGCCCTCCACCAGGCCGTCGAGCCGGAGCCGGCGGGTACGGTCCCCGGTGAGCCGGTCGTAGAGCGGCTCGGCGTGGCAGTCCAGGAAGGCGGTGCGCTGCGCGCGGGCGGCTTCCAGCGCCTGCTCGGTACGGGCGCGCGGCTCGCCGGTGCGCGGCCCGGGCTCCGGAAACGGCGGCAGCAGCCGGGCCGCCCGCTCGAACCCGTCCGCGGCGCGTCCCCGCACGGCGGCCGGCGCCTGTGCGTTCGACGTGCTCACGCCGTCACCTCGTTCGCCGCCTGGGTGCGCCGAAGCGAGCGGTCGCAGGCGGCCAGGTGCGGGCCCAGCGCGTCCTCGAAGCTCATCCACTGGGCGTCGAAGGCCAGTTGGCGGCGGATCGCGAGTTCGGGGCCGGACAGGCGGCGCAGCATCCGGGCGGCGGCCGCCAGGGTGCGCCCGGGGTCCTTGCTCACCTGGTCCACCAGGCACCGCTCCAGCGCCTCACGAGCGGTGATCGGCACCCCGAAGAGCACCGTGCGGCGCGCCGAGGCCAGCCCGAGCTGCTGGACCAGTCGGAAGCCGGCCATGCCCGGCCAGGTCCCCTTTTCGTGGAAGGACAGCAGCAGCCGCAGGTCCGGCGCCGCCACCCGGACGTCAGCCGCCAGCAGCAGGTCCAGCGCGGCACCGCCGCACTCCCCGCTCGCCGCCGCCAGCGTGGGCAGTCGCAGCCGCTCGAAGCGCCGAACGGCCCGCTCCCACTTCGTGACGGCGGCCACGTCGGACACCTTCGCCACCGCCTCGCCCGTCGGGGCGCCGGAGACGTACAGGGTCGCGAAATCGGCCCCGGTGGACTCCGCCTCGTCGCACAGGGCGGAGACGGCGTGGGCCAGTTCGGCCGAGATCTCCCGGCTGCCGTCCACATGCAGCGCGGGGCTTTCGGGGAGTGCGTTGACGGGCATGGCGGTCTTCCTTGCGTTGGGTCACCACTGGATGAGTGCGGATTCGATCGTTGAACCCGGGCCCATGGTCATGAGCACGCCGTAGTCGCCGGGGCGGACCACGCCTTCCTGCAGGAGCCGGTCGTAGGAGAAGAGGAACGAGCCGCTGGAGACGTTGCCGAAGTCGCGCAGCACGGTGATGGTGTGCCGCAGGTCGTGGCGGGTCAGCCCCAGGTTGACGGCCACCGCGTCGATGACCTTCTTGCCGCCGGAGTGCACCAGCCAGTGCGTGACGTCGTCGCGGTGCAGCGACGTGCCGGCGAGCAGCCGGTCGACGACGCCCTCCACGTGCGCGCCGACCAGGTAGGGGATCTGCGGGTCCAGGAAGAAACTGAAACGGTCCTGGTCGCGGTCCCAGTCGTAGCGCATCGCATCCATGGCGTCGACGATGGTGACGCCCGCGGTCTTCAGGATCCGGGGGCCGTCGAGGTGGCGGCCGGGCCCTTCCTCCTCTTCCTCGGGCCCTTCGCCACCGTCCGGGTCGGCCATGACCGCCACCGCCGCGGCGCCGTCGCCGAAGAGGCTGTTGACCACGGCCGTACGCATGGTGGAGTCCATCGTGTAGGCGGCCGAGCAGGCCTCCGAGCAGACCATCACGGCCAGCCGGCCCGGATTCGCCGCGGCCCAGTTGCCGACCACGGCGAGCGCGTTGAGCCCGGCGTTGCAGCCCATGCCGACGATGTCGGCCCGCGCGGTGTGCCAGTCCATGCCGAGCTCGCGGATCAGCAGCGCGCTCAGGCCCGGGGTGAGGAAGCCGGTCGAGGTCACGCAGCACAGGTACGCCACCTCGGACAGGTCGGCCCCGAGCCGCTTGAGGCACAGGGCCAGCGCGTCCGCTCCCATGTTCACGGCCCAGGCCTTGTGCTTGTCCAGGAGGTCGCCCTGGGACTCCCGGAGCCTGGTGCCGTCCGGCGCCGCCGGGGGCAGCACCAGCGAGCGCTGCCGGATGGAGCCCAGCAGGAAGACGGACCGCACCTTCCGGTCGGTGATCCCGAACAGGTCGAGCAGTTCCTCCTGGGAATAGTGTTCGGGGGGCACGGCGGTGCCCACGCTCAGGATGCGCGGGGCCGTGGCGATCAGTGCTCGGTCCAGGGCCGTGGTCATGGTGCGTCACTCTCCGTTCCGGTGCCGGGCACGTCCTTGCCGTGCGCTCCGTCACCGTGCGTCTCGCTGCTGAGCGCCTCCACGAACCGCGCGAGCCGCTCGACCCCCTCGGCCACCTGCCCGGGCGTAAGACAGCTGATGGAGAGCCGGATGTCCTGCTCGCCCCCGCCGTGCGGATGGAAGAACTCCATGGGCGTCCAGATCACGCCGAAGTCGCGGGCCGAGCGCTCCAGAGCCGCGGTGCCGGTACGGAAACCGGTGCGCAGAGTGAGGAAGAAGCCGCCGTCGGGACTGTTCCAGTCCACCCCCAGCTCCCGGCGACGCCCGTCGGGCAGCCACCGGTCCAACTGCGCGAGCGTCTCGGCCATGCTGCGGCGGTAGTGCTCGGCAGCCTTCGCGTTCAGGACGGAGAGCCGGCCGTCCGCGCTCAGCAGCGCACCCGCCACGGCCGCCTGGCTGAGCGAGGAGGTGTTGACCGTGACCATGCTCTTCACCTTCGCCAGGTCGTCCGCGAGCAGCCGGATCCGCCCGCAGCCGTCACGCACCTCCTGGTCGGCCACGACGTAGCCGACCCTGGCACCGGGGAACAGCGTCTTGGAATAGGTGCCGAGCTGGATGACGCTCCTCGACCCGTCGAGCGCCTTGAGCATGGGGTGGCGCGGCCCGGGGCCGCTCAACCGGTAGGGACTGTCCTCCAGGACGAGCAGCCCGTGGCGCCCGGCGAGTTCGAGCAGTGCGGTGCGCGTCGGCAGGTCCAGCGTGGACCCGGTGGGATTGGCGTGGTCCGGCACCACGTAGACCGCCCGCGGCCGGCGGCCCGCCGCGCGCTGCGCACGTACGGCCCCGTCGAGGTCCGCCACCACCAGCCGCCCGTCGCGCTCGGGCACCGCGACCACCGGGATGTCCAGCAGCCGCGCGGCCCCGATGATGCCGACATAGCAGGGAGTCACGAGCAGCAGCACGTCCTCGGGCGTCGCGAACAGTGTCCGCAGCGCCAGGAACATCGCCTCCTGCGCACCGACGGTCACCACGATCGACTCGGGCGCGACCTCGAGCCCTTCGTCCTGCCGCAACGAGTACGCAATCAGCTCCCGGATCTGCCCCGCGGCCGGCCCGTACTGGTAGAAGCCGCTGCGCACTTCCGCCGGCTCCGCGCCCCGGCTCTCCAGGTACTTCGCGTACCGGCGCAGGTGCGCATGGACCTCCTCGACCTCGAAGAAGCCGTCATAAGGACGCCCCGGTGCGAAGGACACCGCGTCCGGGTAGCCGAACGTGATCTCGTTCAGGAAGTTCATCCGGTCGAGAACCGGATCCTCGATGCTCGAGTGCAGCGTTGTCGAATCGAGCACCATGATGCCCGCCTTTCCGTGGACGAGCCGCCGTCGCCCGACGTGACCGTCACAGGAAGCGATGCGTGTCCACCGGCGGTTCGCCGGTATCGTCCTCCTGCTGCGTTCGGCCATCGGCCGGTTTCGACTTCGGCTTCATGACGGCCCCTCGGGCCCGGCCGCGGGCCCCGGTCCCCGGTAGCGTCACCGTGAGTGCACCAACCGCCCGGCGATGCGGGGCGTGGTGCCCACGCGCGAGAAAACGGCCGTCGAAGGACCGGGCGAGGCGACGCGAGGATGTCGAGCATCCGAGCACGCCCTGCCGCCACTTCGCGCCGGCCACGGATATCGAACGGATACCTGGAGCACAGGGCCCTGTCTGCTGTTTGTCCTCGTTCCAGTACGCGCCCCCGGGCAAGAGCCTGTCAAGCGCTGAGGGTTTCCGGGCCGCTACAGCCTGCTGCCGCCAGGGCCCCCGGGGCCGGTGGCGTGGTGCATGATCGACGCGTCGGGTCTTCGTCCGGCGCTTATTGGTCCGCGGCCCACGGGTCCACGGACGCGGACGCCGAAGAGCCGATCGCAACCCGGGACCGGCGCGTGACCGCCGGTCGGCAAACCCCTTGGGCGGGTGCATGGTTGACGCGGCCGTCGCGGACGTCCGGCGGATGAGGGACTGGAGCCCGGAGGTGGTCCGGACGTGGCGCCGTGGGCGCCGATTTCGCGGGCTTCAACCGGCGAGCCTTCCGGGTCCGGTTCGCCACCTGTCGGATCGTCATCGCCGACCAGGGCCGGGAGTCGATCTGGTCGTGTGGCGTGCGATCGCCGGTGCCCATCTGGTGCCGCTGGTTCGCGCCGGCGCATGCTTCGAGAACGGTGTCCTCGTCGAACGCGAGGAGCAGGCAGCTTGATCGGCTGAAGGAGCCACCAGCCGACCCATGGCTGAGCTGACCTGTCCTCAGCCAGGCTGATTTGGGGCGGCGAGAGCTTGGTGCGACTGGACTACCGCGCCCAGCGTCCCATGGTCGGCGCGGTGCCGATCAGGCACTCGATGCCGGTCGGGAAGCCGACGAGGGCGTAGGCGGTCAGACGCAGGTGGCCCTCAAGGCAGACCAGGTTGTCCTGCCGCTCTCCGACGAGGATGAGCGGAGGAAATCGCTCACCTCTGATGAACGCGTGGGCCGCATCGACGAACGGTTCGTTGGGCACGTCGAACGCCCGTAGACCTGCCTTGACGCGTGCGGCCGCGTCGGCCGGCCGGCGGCTGCCACCCGACAGTTCGACCCAGTAGGAATAGTCTAGGTAGCGCACGCCGGCCGCCTCGTCGGCGGACAGGAGTGCCCTGGTCCACGTGACGTGAACGGGGAAGTTCTCGAACAGGTCACGGTTCTCGCCGTACCCGCGCGTCGCGGCGAGCAGAGCGCGACGTGCGAAGTTCGCTCCAGCGTCGGACAGGTCCGGATGCGTCAGCAACTGCTCGGCCTGCCCGGCTGCCGCCAGATGAGACCGGAGGTTTCGGCCGAACCTGCCGCTGGCCAGCTCGCCGCTCAAGAAGCAGGCGACCATCTCGTCCTCACTGCTCACACCCAGTACCTGCACGACCGTCAGCATAGGACCGACCCGGCTGGGCACCGCTGATGGGGATGCCCGACCGAAACTCCCCAGGGTCTGCTCGACTCCCCACTTGGTTGACCGGTAAACGATGAGGTCGGGGCCGGGCCCCGGACCGCCTTGGCTCAGCCCAGCGCGTCCATCAGGGAGGTGACATAGGCATCCAGCCGCTCCTCCACAGTTCGTGTCGTCAGCTCGGTCCGTCCTGTCTCCCGCCACGGCTGCGCCACCCACTGCACTTCCTCGGAGAATGCCAATGGTTCCCGCACCTGCCAGTACAGCCGCTCGTCCGCGGCCGCGGCCAGCATCCCGCCGGCCTCCTGATACGCCTCGGTGAAGCGCAAGCCCCACGCCGGCCCGTGCAGCAGCGCGAGATTGGTGGAGCAATGCGCCACGTCGAGGTCCGCCGGGCCCCAGGAGGCCGCCGCCCAGTCGACGACGCCGGTGATCCGGGCACCGGCGGCACCGGCCGGGTCCTCGGGCGACAGGTCGAACAGCACGTTGCCAGGCTGGAAGTCCCGGTGCAGGAACCGCCCTTCGTAGCGCGGCGCCGGCCTGCGGATCACGTCGATCGCGGCGGCCCAGACCGCGGCGTCGGCGCCCTCGGGGGTCACGACAGTGTCGGCGGTCGTCAGCGCCACGTACTCCCGGGGCCGGACGGGCGGCCGCACCGCGTGGACCGCCACGAGTTGACGGGCCAGCAGGGGCAGGCGCGCCTCCAGCCCCTCGTCGTCGAGGACCGTCCGGCCCGGCAGGTGGGTCATGAGGAGCGAGGGGTACTCGCAGTACGCGGCGGTCGGATCGACGGCAACGAGTCCGGGAGCCCGCACGCCGGTTCCGGTGAGCGTGGTCAGGGCGTGGGCCTCCCTGTGCAGGAGATCCTCGGCCGGCCCCTGCCGGGTCGGGTCGACAAAGGAGCGCAGCACCAGGTGTCGGGTGCCTCCGTCCCGCGCGATGGTCAGCCTCCGCATGTCAGCGGTGGCGCCGCCGTGCAGCGCCTCGACTCCGACGATCCGCTCGCCGGCCTCCAGGTGCCGACTCACCCAGGCCAGTGTCAATGGTCGGACAGTCGCCGCCTCATCATGATGGGTCACCGTGCCACCTCATCATCCGGACGACGGCACCCGCGACCCCTTTACGGACTGTCCGCAAGTCAGCGCGGTGGAGGGAAAGTTGGGTGCGCAGGTCTGTCCGCACCCATAGCCCGGGGGTGGGGAACCTCAAAGAACCGTCACTGCAGCCTGCTCCGCGCGTCATCTCGTCCATAGGTCTTGACCATTGCTCCCTCGCCCGCCCGTTCCCACACTCGGGCGCAGGCCGCCGGCTGCGCCGCGGTCTGCTCGTCGCCGGCCCCGGGGCGGGGAGGAGGTTGGGCGGGCCGCAGGCCTCGCCGCGGGTGCGGGCGTCGGTGACGCGTGCTGTCAGGGGCGGACGGGCGGCGGGATGCGGGCCACGAGTTCCTGGGCGACCTGGATCAGGTCTGCGGTGATCTCGTGCGGGGACCGCTGCTGCCCGCCGCGCTCCCAGTGCCCGGTCACCGCGTCGATGACGGGGGCCAACTCCTCGCACCGTCCGTAGGCCTCCGCGACCTCGTAGAGGATGAGCGAGGTGCCCTCGAAGGGGTCGAGCCACCCGCCGACGATCTCGGTGGCCCACCAGCGGGCGAGCGCCAGGCGGCTCTCCCAGTAGCCTTCGGGCGGGTGGAAGCCGAATCCGAGCTCCTCCATCACTTGGCCGAACAGCTCCGAGGCCTGCTCGTGCTCGAGGCGGCTCAACGCGGCGAGGTGCAGCAGCGACGGTGTGTAGACGCCTGCGCTCAGGGCACGCAGTGCGGCTTCGACCAGGAGCTCCGGGTCGCCACGCCGGCCGTCGACCCAAGAGTGGGCGATCTCCCGCATTTCCCGCACTGCCTCGGCCACGGTCTCGGGGGGTTCGCTCGTCGACATGGCCGCATGCTGCCACGCACAGGAACGGCACGCCACATCGATACTGGGCCGTCACCGAGATGGACCGGCCCTACCCACGCGGCTCGAGGGCCGCGGTGCGGGACGCCGGTGGGTCGGGCCTCGCTCCAAGCCGACCTGGCACATGCCCAGGCCCGCAGTACGCGCCCGGCCGCCCGCCTCCGGCAGCTCGGGAGACGGCTCTCCCGGGCCATGGGCGTCCAGGTCCGGCAGGAATCGGGACGTGGAGCCGAACACGTGTCGGCGCCACCAGGTGGTTGCCGACAGTCACCGCGATGTGAGCTGGATCCCCTTGAGGCGGGTGCCGGATCGGGGTGGCCCGTGACGGTTCTCACGCGCTCCGCGCGCCTCCTACCCTTCCTAGTGGGTCGTTCACCGGTCCCGTGCGCCGCGTTCGCCCGGCTGGCCGCCGCCGCCGGCGTGCTCCCGTGCCTGCGGCCGGGCCTCCGTTGTTTTCGCAGGTCAAACCGATGCAATTCGCACAAAATGCCCCAGTTTGGTCAGGTTTGACCACCCGGGCGACGGGTACCGGCCCGCGTCCGACGGACGCGTTCGCCCGGCTGCGCTACGACGCCGCGTCGTAGCGGGCACCCCTTGGAGCCGGCCGCCGCCCCCGCTAACAATGGCTCAGTCGCCGGCTGCGACGGCGGTTCGATCCGCTGCCGCAGCTCCCGTTCGGCGGTCACCATTCGTGACTGCCCCGGTGCCGACTCCCGCCCGCCGGCCCTGTTGGGCCCGCCGAGCCGCGGGGCCAGGCGCCCCCACGATTGAGGTCGAACTCCCACATGCCCGTGATCTCCGCCCGCATGCGCAAGTCCGCCGCCCTGTTCACCGCCGCCGTCGGCATCGCCGCGATCGGCGCCGCCATCGTCCCCACCGCCGCTTCGGCCGCCACGCCGCAGTCGCTGGCCGCGAGCATCGTCCCCGCCGACCAGCTCGCCTCCTTCGACCAGATCATCTCCCACGAGAGCGGCTGGAACGTCACCGCGACCAACCCGTCCTCGGGCGCCTACGGCCTGGCCCAGGCACTGCCGGGCAACAAGATGGCCTCCGCCGGCGCCGACTGGAAGACCAACGCGGCCACCCAGATCAAGTGGGCCTACGACTACATGAACGGCCGCTACGGCAGCCCGAACCAGGCCTGGGCCTACTGGCAGATCCACCACAACTACTGACCGGCCCCACCCGCCGATCCGCCGGCCCACCCACCCATACAGCCCACGCACGTTGCCGCTGCTCTGCCCTCGTATACGTGGTCCGACCGGCCCCGCCTCAGGCATCCAGAGGGGAATCGCCCGCTCGCCGAGGGAGCGGTCCCATGCACGCCGAAGAACGGGCCCGGTCTGCCGAGGCACGGAAAGGCAAGGCACCGGCCCGCCGACCCCAGGCCGCGAGCCCGGCGCCGCCCCCGGGCCTCCCTGCGCCGCAGAGCACCGCCGGCAACGCGGCAGTGGTCCAGATGCTCCGCCGGACCGGAGCCCGAGGCCCTGGAACGACACCGGCACGACGCCGACTGCCACCACCGGCAGACCGGGCACCCCGTACTGCGAACTACTCGATGGCCGCCGGGGTGACGGGGGTGAAGAAGTTGACGAGGTTGCCGTCGGGGTCGCGGAACAGCAGTGACCGGTTGCCCCAGGGCATCGTGGTGGGCCCGTTGACGAAGTCGGTCAGGTTCCGGTGAACGCGGTCCACGTCGTCGACGAGGAACTCGATGATCACGCTGTGGTTGTCCGCCGGATGGGCAGAGCCCGGGGCGAACAACGGGACGGTGCGGGTCCCGGCGATCGCGAGGCTGGCGCCCGCGGTCCTGAGTCCGGCGAAGTCCTCGGTGGCCCACGTCGCCCGTGCCCCCGTGGCTCGCTCGTAGAACTCGACGAGGCGCGCCACATCGCCGGTGATGATGCGGATCGAGACGAAGTCCGTACGGGATCGTCGCCCATGCGGGCCGGTGGTATGTCATGGGCGAGGACGCCCGGATCGGTGAGGACCGGACCTTCCGGCTCGATCGCATCGCAGACGCGAGGACCCTGCCCGGCTCGTTCGAAACACCCGTGGGGCCCGGGGCGGCACAGCGGGTGCTGTCGGCGTTCGCCACGGCCGAGCACCGGCATGAGGTGACCTTGTGGATCCACGGGACGGTCGGGCAGATCCGCGCCCACTTTCCCGCCGGCGTCGCGAGCCTGGAGGAGCACGCACCCGTGGCGGGCGAGGACGGGGCGACCGAACGCTGGCTGCGCGTCGAGCTGCGGGTGAACGGCTCGACTGGTTGCCTCCGGTGCTCGCCGGGCTCGGCCGGCCGTTCGTCATCGAGCGCCCCGATGAACTGCGCAACCTCGTCACCGCGCTCGCCGATCGCCTCACGTCCTACGCCCGCCAAGTCTGACAGCGGGGAACCGAAGATGACACAGCCAACGGGCGTCGGCCCGGGAACGGCTTCTGCCATCCGGAAACCCCTCGAGGACGAGCACCACGACGACGAGTCGCCCGCCGCGGCCGGACCGGCCCGGGCCCGGCGGCCACCTCGCCGGGCTGCCCGCCGATCGACTTCGACTGTGGGCCGCTGAGCTGCTAATATTCATCCCGTCGCGAGGGAGATGATTCCTCGTCAGGCGTCAGCGGTGCTACCAGAGCACGTCCTACTTTCAGTAGGAAGAGTCCGTGCGACCCGGGCCTGGCGCTCCACCGTCGGGCGGGGTCCGGCACCTAAACAGGTGCCGGACCCCGCCCGCGTTTACCGGCCGTTCGCGGATCAGGTCCGCGACGCCTGTCGGAGGATACCGACGATGCGGCGGCCATAGCTGCGCGGAGTGCCAGACCTTGACGGACTCTTGTGAGCGAAGTGTCCGGCAGCGCCCCTCGCCCGGTGGCCGGGTTCCCGATCCCTACGCGTCGGACGGCCTCGATGCGGTACGGCCCGACCGCGCACGGATCGGCGACGGACAGCGGTTTCATCGACGGTCCCATCGGCAGGGTGCAGGTCACTGCCGGAAGTGACGTGAACCCACTACTGAGGTTTTCGTGCGGTTGTCGGGTGGTGACAAGTAGTGATCCCCGGTATGCCGGTGGTGCGCGGTACGCGCAGGGTGGGTGCCTGACCGCTGAGCGGCGGGCGTTTCGTGAACAGGTGCGACTTGAAGCCGCGGCCCGGTTCGAGGCGGGTGAGAAGACCTCGGCGATCACCCGTGACCTGCGGGTCAGCGAGCGGTCGTCGGGATCCCGTTCGGCTGGGCCAACCCGAAGCTGATCCCGATCTCGCTGATGCCGCTGGGCCGCGAAGTGGCCCCTTCCGATGAACCGTTAGCTCGCCGCTACTGACGTCAGTGTTTCAGGGCGACGGAGGCAGTCGAGCGGGCCCGGCTCCAGGGACGGAGCTGTTCAGGACCTCGCCTGAACGTGGGTTGCCCGGCGACCACAGGTCCCTGAGCAGTGCGAAGAGGAAGAGGGGTGACGAACGGCAGGTCGGCTGGCCACACTTGACCCGTGACAGCTGCCATCATCACTGCCAGCGCGAGCATCCTCGTAGCGGTGCTCGCTTTCCTCCTCGGCCAGCTCGCTCAGATCCGACAGGAGCGCCGGCAGGCGCGCCTCGCACGGATCAATAGCCAACTCCGGGACCTGTACGGGCCCCTCAACACCTTGGTGGACATGAACGAGCAGATCTGGGAGGCATTACGCGCGACGATCCTGCCAGCGCAGGCCGATAGAGCCCCGGAGGCGGGGGCAGCGGAGTGGCGAAGGTGGCGGGATGAAGCCCTCATGCCCACGAACAGACGAATGCGAGACCTGATAATCGATCATTCGGATCTGATTATAGAGTCCGAGGTTCCTCGCCCTTTGCGTGAATTCTGTGCCCACGTCCTATCCTTGGAGGTAGCTATCTCCGAGGAACTGGGCGGCAAGTACGAACGATCCTTGATCACACATCCCGGGCGAGAATTCACGGATCATGTCAAGAATTCGTTTTCGCGCTTGAAGGAGCGGCAGCACCGTCTGCTCTAGTCGGCCGGCTACTTCACTGTGGATCTTCGATGGGATCGGACCGCTGGGGAAATTGGGGATGATCTCTCAGGCGAAGGCATTGTGGGCAGCATATTCCATATCTCGACGTCTTGGGCTGATGTTTGTCCGACAATGATTTTTCGGTCTTCCTGCCCCCCGGGCAGTTCTTTCCGAGGATACAGCGGGGCGAGTTCGGATGATCCTTCGTCAGCGGGTGCCGGCAGCAGCCGAACCCCCTGTCGATAGAGGTGTAAGAGGGGAAGCCTTTCAGGCGGAAGAGGGTCTTCAGTGCCAGGATGCTCAAGAGGTCCTGGTCCTTGAATCGACTGAGCATTTTCCAGTGCTCAGCGGTCTGCAAGTAGGCCACGCCCTCGTGGTCGAAGCAGATCACTGAGAAGTACTCCTGCGAGATGCGCCCACGCGGAAAGTGAAGAGCCGCGCAGAGTTCTATCTGATAAGCCTTATATGCAGCCTTCAGGCTGGGTGAGTGAGAGAAATAGCCAAGGACTCTCTCAACGTACGTGATTTCAATCCAGCGGCGCGGGAGGAGTAGCACGACGTTCTCCAATGGAACGGATGCGGCAACCTGCTGCAGCTCCCACTCCGTGTAGTCTCCTTCGCTGAGCTGCACCATGACCAGGGCCGCCCTTGGGATCAGCTCAAGAATGGTCGCCCGCCAGTGCTCATTTTCCGCGTACAGGCGCCTCGCCCCCACGCGAGGCAGTCGTTCGCCCGGCTCTCCCAACGCAACGACCTCACCGTATGCACGCCTCATCAGCATGCATAGAAGTTCCTCTTCGGTATATGCGTATGCCTCATGGGTCGCATCTGGCGCCCCGTACTGAAATGCCGAAGAAGACCGGTCGTTCCGAAAGCTGCGCAAATAGAGGGCGAACTGTCCGTGGATGTCTCTTGACGATTCGACAGGCTCCGCGAGCAGGCGGCGTCTCGTCCGCCCCAGCCAGTAGGGAATCCGCTCCAGAGAAAATAATCTCTGGGCAAATATGAAGCACATTAGGAAAATCGGGGCGCTATAGCGGGATGGAATCGGTATCAGCTCATGGGATATGAATGTGAGGAGGAGGATGCCGAAGCCCTCGTTCAGGTTCAAGCTGAGCATCCAGGACAAGAAGCCGATAACCCTGACCGGCTTGCTGGCACATCGGCGCAATACCCTGCGAAGCTGGGGCTTCAACCCGCCTCCCTTGCGAGTCGCCCACGGCGGCAAGCGCCGGAACGCCCCAGGAGGCGAGCCAGGACGTTTCCGATGCATCGTCAGTTTCCATCTCTCGGATCCTAATACGTCAACCGCTGGAGCCAGGTAGGGTGGTTACTGAGGTCTTCAGGGCGGGGTCGGTGGATCGAGTGACAGACCGGTGCCGGTCAGGCATCCCTCGATGAGGGCCGACTGGAGCTGGATGTGCCGCAGGCCTCGGCGGAGGGCGCGGGTGAGGTGGTCGGCGTCGGTGAAGGCGGTGTTCGCCATCGGGCCGCGCCGCAGGAGTGACCAGAGTCCTTCCACCGGGTTGAGGTCCGGTGCGTAGGAGGGCAGCTGGAAGACGGTGAGCCAGTCGTGCTCGGCTGCGTACTGCTTCATGCCGGCGGCCAGGTGCGTGTTCAGGTTGTCCCACACCAGAACAATGGGACCGCCGAGCTGGATGTGCGCGCGGACGGCGAGATCGCGGTAGTCGGTCCAGGCGAAGCTCTTGCGGGCCCCCTTGAGCGGGTGGTGGAAGCGTGGCCGGTAGATCATCCGGCTCTTCTCGCCGGGCTTGTAGCAGTACAGCGCGGCCACCGAGATCCGGCGGCGGGAGCGTCCCCGGACACGGACGACGGGCGTGTGTCCGCGTCGGCCCCAGGTACGGGCGCGCGGCGGCGTCATCGCGAACCCGGCCTCGTCCTCGAAGACGATCCAGGCTCCGAGCGCCGCCGCGGTGCTTTTACCTGCGGCCACACCTCCTGCTTCCACAGCTCCACCGCGCGCTCGTCCCGCTCAAGCGCCCGGCGGGCCGGGGCCTGCCAGGACCAGCCGTGCGGCTTCAGCAGCCGCCACACGGTCGCGATCGACAGCTGCATCCGGAACCGGCGGCCGATCACCGCCTGGACCCGGCCCAGAGTCCACCGCTGGCCCTCGAACCCGTGAGCGGCAGGCCCCTTGCCCAACTCCTCCTCCAGCTCGGCGAACTGGTCCGCCGACAGCCTCGGCACACTCGCGGGACCGGACGAGCGCAGTGCCTCGGTGCCGCCCTCACGCCAGGACCGTCGCCAGCGCTCCACCGACCGCTCACTGACCCGCAGGTCACGGGCGATCACCGAGGTCTTCTCGCCCACCTCGAACCGGGCAGCGGCCTCAAGCCGCACCTGTTCACGAAACGCCCGCCGCTCAGCGGTCAGGCCCCCACCCTGCGCGTACCGCATACCACCGGCATACCGCAGGGATCACTACCTGTCACTACCCGACAACCGCACGAAAACCTCAGTAACTCACTTCCGGGAAAGCGATCTGACGGGGAGAAGCGATCGACGACTGTGGGGCGCGCACGCGAACCCGTCCCGCCCGGAAGGGCAGGACCGGACGGGAGCTTGCCGTCAGTTCCTGGAGGTTGACGACGTAGTGCTCCGGGCCGCGTCCGGGGCCCGGTATCGGCTCCTGCTGTAGCCGCTCGTCTCGTACCCGCGATCAGGAGTCGATACCCACCTCGCCGAGCAGGGGCTGCCGCAGCCGGGGGCTGCGGCAGCCCGAGGGCCGTCCACGACCACCTCTCCGACACCCTCGCCGAACTCCGGGCCACCAGCCGAGCCGAAGGCTGGGCCAGGGGTCAGCCGACGGACTCACGCGGGTCGATGCGGTAGGCGAAGGGCAGGGTGCCCGGGTCCAGGGCGGTGGCGCCGCCGTCGACGGTGAGGGTCGCGCCGTTGACGAAGGAGGCAGCCGGGGACAGCAGCCAGGCGATGGCCTCGGCGACCTCGCGCGGGTCGGCTGGACGACCCGCCGGGAGCAGCCGGGTGGCTTCGGTGTAGGCCGCGCCCTCGCCGGCGTCGCCGTCGCCCAGCTGCGCCTCCTCGGCGAAGCGGGCCATCCGGCGGTCGGCCATCTCGGTGCGCACCCAGCTGGGGCACACCGTGTTGGCCCGCAGCCCGCTGGCGCCGTAGTCGACGGCCAGTGAGCTGCACAGCTGCAGCAGAGCCGCCTTGGACGCGGCGTAGGCGGCGTTGCGCGTGCCGTTGCGCAGCGCCGAGACGGAGGCTACGGCGACGACGGCTCCTCGGGCCCGCAGCAGGTGCGGCAGGGCCGCCCGCATCGTCAGGAACGGGCCGGTGAGGTTGGTGCGCAGCACCAGGTCCCAGTCCTCGTCGGAGGTATCGCCGACGCCGCCGCCGCGGCCGACGCCCGCGTTGACCACCAGTCCGTCGAGGCGCCCGTAGCTGGCGACGGTGCTCTCCACGAGGTCGCGCACGGCGGCGGGGTCCGTCGTGTCGGCCGGGTGGGCCAGTGCGCCGGTCTGCCGGGCGACGCGTTCCAGCGGCTCGCTCCGCCGCCCGGAGACGACGACTTCGTGGCCGCCCTCCCGCAACAGCCTCGCGGTGGCCGCGCCGATTCCCGTGCCACCCCCGGTCACGATCACAACTCGCTGCTCCGTCACGGGCCTTCCCCTCCGATCGGCCACCAACCACCCCTGCTGTCCTAGCTGTATCACGAATCGACAACCGGCCGAGTGGTAGGGCGCGGAACAGGCCCCGACGCCGCCGAGGCCTGTCACCAGCACGCCGGCTGCCGGAGGGGCGTCGGCGACTACGACGTCATGCCGGCCGTGTTCGACCCCGAGGAGGCGATGGCCGAGGGGGTGCCGCAGCTGCACGGCACGGACGACCCCTTCGTCCGGGATCCGGTCCACAACATCCTGCTGGAGATCCATTCGCACATCGGTGACGTCGATGCCGGATTCGCCGACGCCGACGTGATCCACGAGGGCACGTACTCCTCCCCGCGCGTGCAGCACGCGCACCTGGAGACCCACGGCTCGATCGCCTGGATGGAGGACGGTCGCCTGAACGTGCGTACCAGTTCGCAGTCGCCTCCTCAGCAGCATCACGTAGGTCACCCGCGACGGCGATTCCGGCAACACAACCTTCTGAACGGCCAACTCGGGCGCTCGACCGGGCACATGCGAATGCATTGCTCTCCCGCATGAGCCGGCCATCCCGGTCCCTGCTGTCGGCTGATCGGGGAGGCCTACTGGCAGCCGAGATCGGAGCCCGCGCCGCTGCCCAGGACCGACTGGAGGATCGCGTGCATGCCGATCTCTCCGGCGAGGTCGTCGGCCGAAGCCGCTTCCTGGCCTCCCAGACCGCCGACCGCCTGGAGATCCGCCGTCCCACCGACTGGCAGTACGTCCAGCGGGCGGAGCGCAGCGGAACCGCACCGGGCGGACGTGGCGAGCAGTGGGGTGCTCACTCGTCGTACAGGTTGTACAGGCATGAAAGGGCGACGACACAACTCCGGGTCCAGATGCGTTGCGCCGTCGCCCGCTCCTGGTGGTCGTCGCGCGCCGGGTAGCCGAAGGCGCCGGTGGGGTGCTGCTGGCAGAGCAGGAAGTCGGTTCCGTCGCGGGTGATCCGGTGATCGGCCCAGCCGAGCACCCCCAGCCCTTGAATGAGCGCGGCGACCTCCTCGAGTCGGTAACTCCGGCAGGCGGTCGGCAGCGCGGCCGCGAACCGCTCCGCGACGGAATGCCAGGCGGAGGCGTCGTCGCCGAGGCGAAGCGGTTGGCCGTCGGCATACTGCGCCAAGGCCACGGCAGTGACCGCGGGCGCATGGTCCTCGGCCAGCAGGCTCGCGGGGTCCGTGGAGGCGAGGAGGGAGTCCGCCTGCTGCGCGGTGAGTCGGCCCAGGTCCTGAAGTCGCCGGACTCCGCCGGCGGCGGTCGTGGGAACGGCGGTGAGTCCGGTGAGCGCTCCTGCCGTGTCCGTCAGGAACCGGTCGAGGGAGTCGCAGGCCAATTCGCAGGCCGACAGGCCTCGCGCGCACTCGGCAACCGCGTCGACGCCCTGCTTCCCCCAGGCCACCGGTTGGGCGAGGGCGCTTTCGGCACAGTGCACGAGATGCGTGAGAGTCCGGGCGGCGAGTTGAGGCTCTCCCACCGAGCGTGCGGCTCGCGAGGCCGCGCCCGCTGCCGGAACTGCGTCGTCGAAGGGCAACTCGAGAGCGTCGTCGGTCAGCCAGGCGATGGCACGCCGGATCGCAGCTTCAAGTCGTCCCTTGCCGGCGGACCGGGGAGGTGGGGGGCTCGGCCGCCGGATCACGGCTGCGTCGCGGGCGATGTGGCCGGCCAGCGCTGCGACGATCGTGGTGTGGTAGCCGGTGGCCCAGCCTCGGTATTCCGCATCGCCGTTCTCGAGTTCCGGCGGGAGGACGCCCTCCGGCCCGGCAACCCGCCCGCTGGGTTCCTGTACATCGGCGAGAAACGCCCATGCCCGTTCCGTCTCGGGTGAGTCCCGGATCCCCAGGCACAGCAGGCAGCAGAGCAATTCGGCGACGAGGTCGGCGTTCTCCCTCTGGCGGCACAGAAGGCTGAGCGCCTCCAGCAGTTCCACGGCCTGCGGCAGATCGAATCCGGTGGGCCACCGGGGGACACGCCGACCGAAATCGGTGGCGTAGAACACAGTATGCGTGATCGCGTAAATATCGCCATCGCTCAGCTTCAGCACGGACGGATTCGCGCAGAGCAGGGAGAAAGACAGTACAGCGTCGGCCACCGGCATTCCGTGATCGATTCCGGCCAACTCCAGCGTGTGCAGCAGATCCAGCTGCCGAAAGGGAACTCGCTCGAAACAGGCCGCATAGCGCCCGGAGACCGCTTGGCCGATGAGGCGCTCGAATTCGCTGTCGCGCTGCCCGCACAGCCGCTGTGATGCATACGTGCCCGCATACAAGAGCAGGGCCCGCTCGTCGCGTGCGACGAGCTCACGGTACGAGGCTCGAGCCGCCACCGCGGTGACCTGGTCGAACAGCATCTGGTAGTCGGCGTCGTCGAAGGATCCGGACTCCGCCCGGGCGCGCAGTCCGACCAGCAACGCGACCTCGACGAGCGCCTTGCGGACGAACAGTACGCGCCCCTCATCGGCGGCGTCAGGGTCGAAGCGGGTGCGGTGCGCGGCCAGCCAGGAGACCGCTCCGTGTTCCACCATGCGCCACATGTCAGCCACAGCCGCCCCCTGATGAGTCGATTTCACCTGGCCTTGCTTTTCGCCTGGCGAGCCCCGGTACGGAGCGGTCCGAAACTAGGCCTGCGCAGATTCCTCGGCCACGGACGGGACGACGAGCACGTACTTGTCCCAGGCCAGTACATAGCCGGAGATTTCTCCGAGCGCGGTGGTCGCACTGACCAGCTGCTCCAGAGTGGTGTCCATGTTTATCAGCCGGCTGCTCTGGAGGAACGTGAGAGCGGCCCGGGCGTCAACAGCGGGGCAGTTGGTCATGGCGAACCTCCAGTGAGGGCGTGACTCCACGGGTTTCTATCCCGCGAAATACTTATTCTCGATAGTGTCAATGGTTTGCGGGGATGTCATCAGCGAATGCGCGGATTCACCCGAACGGGCCATCATGAATACAATATTCCAATTATCCTCGCTGGGCGGATTCACGAAGACCGCGTGCACGAAGACCGCCGGGCCTTCTTCGCCCCAGCCTGCCGCCAACTCGCGATCTGCCGCTCGGGTGAGATGACCACCACTTCGTAGACCAACCCGGTCCAGAGCGCCCGCAAGTTCGACTACATCTTCAGCAGCAGTGCCGACTTCACCACGGCGCAGGCAGACACCGGCATGGTGACGGACGGCGGCCAGGACGTCAGCTACCAGGACCACTTGATGTACCGCACCACGCTGAACCGGAGCCCCGACAGCCAGGCCCCGCCGGCCCCGCAGGTCTTCGACAGCCCGGCCACCGTCGGCTCCGCCAACAACTGGGCCAACGCCGTCAGCCGCACGGCCGGCGACTTCACCGGCAGCGGCGGCGCGGACATGGTGCTGCGCTACGCCAACGGCACCGTCATGCGCTACGGGCGCAAGAGCGACGGCAGCTTCGACGCCGGGCAGCAGCTGGTCTCCGGGAGCAACGGCTGGTACGACGCCGCGAGGGTGACCGCCGGCTACTTCAACGGGGACGGCCTCGCCGACCTGCTGCTACGCGGCGTGGACGGCTCGGTCACCGTTTATCAGGGCACGGGCGGCGGCGGCTTCGCGGCGGGTTCGCAGATCACCGACGGCCGTGCCTGGTCCACCTACCTGCACCAGCCGACCTTCAGTTGGAAGGCCGTCGAGGACATTACGGCGGGCGACTTCACCAAAGACGGCAAGGCCGACGTCGTCCTGCACTGGATCAACCAGTACGACTCCAAGACGCCCGGCGGCGGCCAGACCGAGCTCCTCGCCTCAACCGGCAACACCCCACAGCTGTTCGGCGCGCCCAGCGTGCTCAAGTGGGCCTCGCCCGGTCGGTGGACCAACAACACCGACACCCTGGTCGCGGATGTCGACGAGGACGGGAAGGCCCATCTGATCACCCGTCAAAACCGCGGGGCGACCATCTACTACCTCGGCAGCGGCAACGGCGGCTTCGGGGCCGGCCAGGAGATCGGCGGCACCGGCAGCAGCTCACGCCGGACATCCAGTGACCGGGCTGGCCGGCGGGACGGCGCACACCCTCTCGGTGACCGCCGCGGACCCGTCCGGCAACCGCTCGGCCGCGACCACGTAAGCTTCACGGTCGCCTGACCGGGTAACCGACCCCGAGCACGCCCCGGACCAGGCAACTGGCCCGGGGCGTGCTCGCGTGCGGAGCCGATCTCGTCAAGACGGACATCCAAGCTTGACTCGGCGGGCGGGATCGGCGTGGTGACTCCCTGAGCGACGGAGGTCGAGTTCGCGCTTCCGGGCGTCTGCGAACTCCGTAGGGTGCCGGCGGTGCAAGCGCAGCACCGCTCGGACAGCCCGGGCGCTCGATCATGGCGCGCCGTCGTCCGGGAAGCGGTTTCAGAAGTTGATCCGGGGCTGGAGCCCGGTCCAGGCTTGGTTGGCGCCGCCGTGGCAGGTCCACTGGCGGACGGGGGCGCCGTCGTCGGTGCGCCAGTCGGCGACCTCCAGGCACTTGCCGGTCGCCTGGTTGCGCGGTTCGAAGGCGGGGGTGTAGCGGGGGATCTGCTCGGCGTGGGCGGTGCCCGGGGCAGCCACCGGAAGGGCGATGGCGAGAGCTGCGGCGAGGGCGAGCAGGGCGGCGTGGGTGCGGTGTCTCCGGGTGGGGGCGGGACCGGTCACGGCTGTCCTCCTGAGGTGCGATGGGTGGGCGCCGGGCCGGGAAGGCGAGGAGCCGGTGCCCGGACTCCCCGGCGGCGTCGAGGAGTTGGACCGCCGCGTCCTCGAAAGAGTTGTGCGGAGCCCGAGGGAGCGGAAGGGAGAGCATCCGGGTGGCGAAGACCACGGTCTCCTCAATAGGTGTTATCTCCGCCGAGCCCGGCGGTCTCCTGTGATGTCGGCGCAAGAGGCGTCGGCTGGTCGGGGTGGCGCGCGTGGTGGTACGGCGCGTAGTCGCTCCAAGCGGCCAGGAGAACCCAAGGAGCCTGTTTCATGCAGTCTGTTCGTCCAAGGCAGATGATCACCGCAGTCCTGGCCGCCGGAGTCATAGGCGCCGCGCTGAGCGCGTGCGGTCCGCAGAACGGCGGATCCGTCACGGACACGGCAGGTGCCGCCCCGGCGAAGGCGGCGGCGGCCGTCTCCTCCCCGTCGGCGTCCGCTTCCGCGGCCAGCCGGGAAACAACGCTGCCTCCCGCCCCGCCCGCACCGACCACCCCGGTGGCCACCAAGGACCCTTCCAGCCCGGCCACGGCGAAGACCTCGACCCAACCGCCGGGCCAGAACGGGACCCAGGCTCCGACCCAGGCCCAGACCCGGACTTCGACCGGAGCACCGGCCAAGGCCCAGCCGAACACGGACAGCGCGGCGTCGGGCAGGACCCCGGCGAACCCCGGCCACACGACATCCGCCCCGGCCCCGGCCCCGGCGAACCCCGACACCACCGGGCCGGACCGGACCGCGGGCAGCGCCGAGGCGCTCTCGTTGAAGCTGATCAACGAGGAGCGTGCCCGCAACGGTGTCCCGGCCCTCGTCGTCAAGAACGACCTGACGGAGTTCGCCGCGAACTGGGCCCGCCACATGCGCGAGACCGGATTCGCCCACTCGGAGAACGCCTCCGGTGCCGGACCCAGCCTCACCGGCAGCCGGACGCTGACCGGAGAGTGCATCGTGATGTGGAGCGACGCCTCGCTCACCGGGGACCAAGCCGCGGAGCAGTTCCAGAAGATGTGGACCGAGTCCCCGGGGCACCACGCCGCTCAGATCAACCCCCGCTACACGCAGATCGGCGTCGGCCTCTACCACGACTCCAGCGGTTGGTGGGGCGTGCACGAGTTCGCGGGCTGACACGAGAACCGGCCACACCGAGCGCGGTCCGCGCTCATTGATTGTGACCAGGCACAGTGTGTCTGAACTGGGGTTATCGGTTAGTACTCCAGTGTGGTTTTGTGATCTCGTGCCCGAAGCGGGTTGTGGCTGAGCGCGCTTACTGTCACCAAGGGAAGCGGCAGGTGGCGTTACTCGCTCCGGGTGGGCTCGGGCTGGAGTGCGGTGATGAACTGCAGGAGGCGTTCGTTGACCAGCTCGGGCCGCTCCAGGTTGAGGCCGTGGCCGGCCCGCTGAACGATCTCGGCCTGAACATTCGGGATCAGCGCCGTGACCCGCTTCAGAACATGGTGCGGCCGGAGCAGGGCGCTTCGGCGTCCGAGCAGGACGAGGGCGGGCAGCTGGATCGAGCTCAGTTCCTCGTCGGTGAACGGTCGGGCCGCGGGACGGGTGTTCGGCTTGTAGGTCCGCATGCCCAGCATCAGCGGAGCGATCATCCGGGGCGGTGAGCTGAGGGCGGGGTTGGCGAGCAGGCGCCCCAGGGCGGGTCGGAACGGGCGCGGGGCGAGCATTCCGAACAGCCCGCCGATCATGTGGGCGTAGAACCGCGCGGGGACCTTCTCGATCCCGCCCGGGTCCAGCGGGGCGATGGACGCGAGGCGCTCGGGTCCGTGAATGCCCTGGTTGAGGGCCAGCCATCCGCCGTAGGAGAGGCCGACCAGGTGGACGCGCTGCAGCCCGAGTCCGGCGAGGACCTCGCCGAGCCAGGCCGCGTTCTCCTCGGGACCGGCCGCGACGGCGCGTTGCACGCTGCGGCCGGGATCGTCGAGGGTGTCGATCGCGTAGACCGGGTGGTTCTCGCCCAGGGCGGCGATCTGCGGGTACCAGTTGGAGGCGTGTCCGGCGTGGCCGTGCAGGAGCACGATCGGCTCGCCGGTCCGGGCCCCGTAGCGGTGGACGTGAACGGTGCCGTAGCCGGTTTCGACGTCCAGTTCTTCGCGCGGGCTCGGCCACAGCTCCATGGCACGGTCGTACGCCTCAAGGAACTTCCTGCGGGCTTCCTCGCTGACGAAACGTCCGACGCTCGTCCTGGTCATGGTTCCTCCCGACACGCGAAACAGCAGGACTTGATGGTATGTTTGTACCATAAAAACGTTCGGAGGGAACCCGATGCCGAAGCTGGTGGACCACGAGGAGCGACGGGCCCAGATCATCGACGCCCTGCTCCGCGCGGCGGCGGACACCGGGCTGCACGCCGTCACCATGCGGTCCGTCGCCATCGAGGCGGGCATCTCGGTGCGGCTCGTGCAGTACTACTTCGACACCAAGGAGCAGCTGCTGCTCGCCGCGATCAACCGCCTGACGGCGCGCATGGGCGAGCGGGTCCGCGACCGGGTGAGGACCGCCGGCTCCTCGCCGGCTCCGCGCGCCATCGTCGAAGCGGTCCTGCTCGAAGCCGTGCCCACCGACGAGGAGAGCCGGATCTTCCACCTCGTCCACACCGAGTACGCGGTGCTCTCCATCACCGATCCCGCCCTCGGAGGCCAGCCGTTCCTCGCGGCACCCAACGAGATGGAAGGGTTCCTGATCAGCCGGCTCGCAGCCGCCCAACAGGCCGGGGACGCCGATCCGCACCTGGACGCCCGTCAGGAGGCCGTCGTCCTCCTGTCCGTCTCTGCCGGCCTCGGCCTGAGCGTCCTGCTCGGCCAGCGCACGGCGGACGACGCGACTGCCGTTCTGCGCTACCACCTCGGTCGACTCTTTCCCGGTTCGTGAGCCTCCACGGGGTTGAGTCAGGCCGCCGACCGACCGCTGGTGCCATGCATGGCAATCACGGGTTGTGTGGACTCCTGAAGATCGCGCGACTGCCGCGGGTCATGGCATAGACGCCGGCCGCCGGCGGGCGATGTTCGACCAGGCCATGGCCCGGATCGCGGGCCGCTTCAAGCGGGTGGAGCCGCGGGCCACCGCCCGTGCCTTTGAGTTCGCTCTGCTGTCGGGCGTCGAGCGGAAAGAACTGCTGGCGTTTGGCAGAGCAGGCCGGCCATTCCCGCCCCGGGCCGATGCAGCGACTGCTTCTATCCCGGCCCCGACTTCCGCTCGGGCTCTGCGAAACGGGAGGACCGGCGGCTACCATCCCGGTCGAGGCGTGGAGTCCCACGCTGTCGGGGTGGGACGGGCAGTAGGGGGAAGGCGTGCGCAACGCCCGGTGTCGTCATCGATGTCTCCAATGTGTGCTGGTCCGGGAAACTCCCCCCGCTGGGACGCCGGCACCCCTTGCTCAGGCGGCTGTTCCTGGTCCGCGACGCCTGGCGGGAGCAGTTCGGTGCGAAGGCCCCGGTGGACCTCGTCGCGGACAACTCTCTGGTGCATTCGCTGCCGCCGGACGACGGCGCGCGGCTGCTCCGGCTGCGGCAGGACCCCCCGAGGGAGGGGTTCGCTGATGTCCGGTTCGTGTCCTACGCCGACCCGGTGTTCCTGCGGCTGGCGCGAGAGCGGGGCCGACACGTGATCAGCTCGGACCTCTTCACCGACCTGCGGCGCAGGGAGCCCTGGGTGGAGCAGCAGCCCGACCGCATCCTCGCCTGGACCACGGGAGCGGATCGGCGGGTGCCGCCTGCGCCGGAGCGGCATCGTGCCGGCGCCCGGGTACCGGGTGTCCCAGGCGATCGAGTTCAAGGATCTCAAGCACCTTCAGCGCCTTGATCCGGAGCACAGCGACCACAAGCGCGTCCTGCGGAGCCACTGGCGGTGCAGGGCACTCGGTTGCGACACCGCGATGAGGTGGCCGGACGGGCTGCTGGGCTGGCCCTCCGTCAGCCGCACTACTGCCCGCGCCGTCTGCACGTGCGGCGCGCTGCTGGAGGAGCTCGGGCCGCGCGGCACGACCCGGAGTTTCGTCGTCTCGGACGCGACGGCCCCGGACCTGCCGGGCGGGCTGTCGGCCGGCGAGTTCCTGCGCTTCCCGGTCAGCGTGGGCGACGCGGTGCAACTCGGGCGCGGCACGCTGCGCCACGGCATCAACCTGGGCGCGGAGGAGCTCGACCCGCCGCCCGGCGTCAAGCGGGTCAGCCGGGTCCATCTGCTCATCTCGATGGAGGAGAAGCCGGGCGGCGGCAACCCGCAGGCCTACGCGGTGGACCTCGGCTCGGGCAACGGCACGGTGGTGGTGCGCGGCTCCGGTCCGGCGCGTCGGATCGAGCCGGGCGAGCGGGTGGCGTTCGGCGAGGCCGACCGGCTGGTGCTCGGGGACACCGTGGCGCTGCGCATGTCCGGGAAGCGGTACTTCAACGCGGAGCAGGCCCTGCCGCCGGAACTCGGGGACGGCGGCGGCGGCCGGACCTCCTTGGGCTGAGACGGCCGGGTCTCACTGCGGCGCGTAGCCGGACACGACTGTCCCGTCGGCGAAGCCCGCGTACATCAGACCGTCGGACAGGACGGCGGAGGGCTGACCCGCCGAGACGCCCAGGTCGTTGCGACTACCGGGCCAGTCCGGGAACGAGACGGGCCTCGTTACCTCGTTCGCTCCCTGCGCCAGGTCGATGCTCCCGGGAGAGGCGACCGTCAGCTCGACGGCCTTGCCGCCCGCCAGCAGCAGTGCCGTCGTCTTGCTGGTCCGGTCCTCCGGGAGTTGGTGGCTCCAGACCTCGCGGCCGGTAGCGAGGTCCACGGCCGAGTGGGCGCCCGGGGTCATCCCGTCGGCGACCAGCAGGCCCTTGGCGCCCAGCGCCAGGTGTGGGCCCGCGCCGGTCAGCAGGGTGCGGCCGCCGTCCAGGTGCCGGGCGTCGAATGCCGAGACCTTGCCCTCCCCGGTGTCGGCGCAGACCACCCACTGTCCGTACCCGTGGAGGACGGTACAGACGGAGGCGGTGGAGCCGGTGATGGTGCCGCCCGTGGTCTCCAGCATGACCAGGCGCTGGTCCGACATCGCGTACAGTCGTCCGTCGAGGGCGATCGGCAGGGTACCCGCGGAGTCGAGCGGTGTCGTCCACAGCTCCCGTCCGTCGTCGGTTGCGTTCGCCCGCAACTCGCTGTGGTCCGCCGCGCCGCTGCCGCCGAAATGCGGGCTGGTGGGGTCGGCGAGGTCGGTGACGAGGGTCTTGCCGACGAGCACCACACCGACGGCGATCCGGCCGTCCCGGGCAGGCTTCTCCCAGAGGACGGTGTGGTCGCGCAGCCGGATCGCACGGGTGTAGCTGCCGTCGGTGGTGTAGGCGTTGCCGTCGGCCAGGACCGGGGCCCGGACGGTCGCATCGCCGAGCCGGCCCTTCAGCGGCACCTTGGGATCGAGGCTCCAGCGGGTCGTGCCGTTGTCGGCGTCGAGCGCGATCAGCCCGCCGTCGGAGCGCGAGCACACGTACAGGCCCTCGCCCAGGGCGCAGCCGGCGAGGCGGATGCCCAGCTCCTTGTGCCACGGTGCCCAACTCGTCCGGATCGAAGCGGTGTCGAGTGCCGCGCTGCCGAACTCGCCGCCGGCCCCGGCATCTCCGTCGGCCATGGCGGCGGGTAGTGCCTCGGGGCGCGGGGTCGGGCCTGAACTGGCTCCGGTGGACGCGGGGTTGACGGACGGGGGCGCCCCGGTGTCGGAGGTGTCGGCCGGCCACCGCGGGACGAGAAGCACCCCGAGCACGCTCAGCACCACCCCCAGCACCGCCGCGCCCACCAGTGGGCCCCGGCGTCGGCGTGACGGTGCCCGCGGGGCGGCGGGTACGGGCGTCAGAGGCAGCGCCGCCAGGTGTGCGGCGTCCTGCTCGTAGCGCGCGCACAGCTCCGCGACCGCCGGGGGCCAGCCGCGCGCGGCCGGCTCCGCGCCGAGCAGCGCGGTCAGTTCGGCGAGGTCTGGGCGGTCCTGCGGACGCAGTCGCAGGCACTCGGCGAGGACGCCGCGCAGGCCGGCGGGCACCCGGGACAGGTCGGCCTCGGCCTGGCCGATCCGGTGCAGTACCGCGAGCGCCTGGCCGCCGTCGAAGGGGCCGCGCCCGCAGGAGGCGTATGCGAGCACCGCGGCGAGGCAGAAGACGTCCGAGGCGGGGCCGATCCGGGTCGCGCCGTCGAGGTGCTCGGGCGACATGTAGCCCGGGGTGCCGATCACCTTGCCCATCGAGGTCAGTACGGTGCCGTTCAGGCGCTTTGCGATGCCGAAGTCGATCAGCCGTGGGCCGGCGGAGGACAGCAGCACGTTGCCGGGCTTGATATCCCGGTGCAGCAGGCCTTGGGCGTGGACGGCGCCCAGTTCCCCGGCGAGGTCTGTACCGAGCGCGCGTACGGTCTGCTCGTCCAGCGGACCGGGCGCCTCCACCGCCTCGGCGAGCGTCGGTCCGGGGATGAACTCCGAGGCCAGCCAGCGTGGTTCGGCGCTCGGGTCGCAGCCGAGCAGGGTGCCGGGGAGGGCCGCGGAGACCGAGCGTGCGGAGTCGATCTCGCGACGGAACCGGGCTCGGAGTTCGTCGTCCGGTATCCGCTCCGGGTGCAGGGTCTTGACGGCGACCAGGCTGCCCGGGCCCGCCGCTTCGGGGCTGCGGGCGAGATAGACCTCGCCCATGCCCGCCCGCGCCCAGCCGGGCGAGGGTCAGGTACGGTCCGATCAGGCGCCGGCTGTCCGGGGGCAGCGGCTGCAGCACGGCGAACTCCGTTCGTCGGGGAGGGTCATGACATCCCGGTGCGGCCTGGCCAGGGTCACTGTGGGGCCTCGACGGCGTGTACCGCGCCGTCTGCGCCGACGGCGATCAGGATCCCGTCCAGGGCGAGCACCCGGGGGTGTCCGTACTCGGCGAAGGAGGAGAGCGTCGCGTGCGGGCCGGGCGACCCGGCGGGCTTCGCCAGGTCGACCGTGGTGGGTGCCGGTGCCGCGCCCTCCGGGTTCGCCGGGACGATCAGCAGCCGGGCATCGGTCATGGTGACGGCCTTCGTACCGAGCAGGATCGGCCGGGCAGTGGTCGGGTACACCGTGGAGTCTCCGCCGCGCGGCTTGTCGACGGCGAGGCGCCAGCGCTGGGCTCCGGTGGCGGCGTCGATGGCGGACATCGAGCCGTCCGACGCGTTCTGGGCGGTGATCACCGTGCCGTCGGTCGCGGTGATCACCGTCTTCTGGTCGTGGAGTCGCTGGTTGTCCCCGCTGATGTCCTTCGACCCGGCGAAGTCCCTGGCTCCGGCGGTCACCAGCCCGCCGTCGGCGGTCCGGCACAGCACGGTCGTGCCGGTCACGGCGAGTGGGCCGCAGGCGCCCGGCATCGTCGCGATCGGTGCGCCGGTATCCTCGTCGAAGGAGGCGAGCCCGTCGGAGGTGGCGGCGTAGACGGTGTGGCCGTCGCCCGCCACGGGGCCGTATCTGAGGTGGAGCTTGACGGTGGTCGGGCCGTTGCGGCCCAGCGGGCGGCTCCAGGTGGGCTGCCCGCCGTCGAAGGTCGAGGCGTCCAGGGTGAACTCGCAGCCGATCTCCTCGCCTCGGTGGCACAGCGACAGGAGGAGCCGGTCCCCGTCCGCGAGCGGCTCGGTGGCGAGACCTACGTCCTTGCCGAAGGGGGTGGTCGACAGGACACGCCCGCCGGTGAGGTCCTGGACTCGCAGCGCACCGTCGGCGTCCCGGCTGGCGACGCGGTTGCCGTTGATCGCCGGGTCGTCGCCGTCTTCGGGGATGAGGCGCAGGCCGTTGTTGGTCGTCGGCTGGTCCGGTGCGCCGGGATCCTTCGGGAGGTCCACGCGCCAGCGCTCGTGGCCGGTGGCGGTGTCGAGGGCCTGGAGGCTGCCGTCCACCAGGCGGCATACCAGGGTGCCGGCACCGAGCGAGCAGCCGGTCGGCTGGTCGGCCAGGTAGGCGGCCCAGGGGTGGAATCCGCTCGGCGGCCGGGTCTGCGCCGTGGTGAAGACCGCGTTGTGGCCTGGCCCGCCCTGCTCGGTGACACCCGTGAGCGTCGCGGCAGCCGGGGGTGCCTTGGTGGCGGCCACCGACGGGGTGGGCTGCCCGTCGGCCGGTGACCCGCTGCCGACTCCGAAGTGCAGGACGGCTGCTGTCCCGGCCGCCGCCAGGACGAAGGCGCTCGCAGCGGCGATCACGAGGGGGCTGCGGCGCCTTGCCGGACGGCCGGCCCCGGTGGACGCCGCGGCATTCGTCGGGCGGGGCGGCGGCGCAAGGGCCGCGGCTTGCGCCGAGGCGCTGCTCTCCGCGATCATCCGGGTGATCTCCGCCGGCCAGCCCGTGGCCGGGTCGGGACACTGCAGCGCCTGCGCCAGCTCGGCCGGGGTGGGGCGGTCGGCCGGCTCCCGGAGCAGGCAGGCCGCCACGATCCCGTGCAACTCGACCGGGACGGCGCCCAGTTCGGTCTCGGCACGGGCCGTCCGGTGCAGCAGCACGGCGGGCTCGGCCTCCCCGAACGGGCCCCGCCCGGTGGCGGCGTACACCAGGACCGCACCCAACGAGAACACGTCCGAGGCCGATACGGCGTGCCCGGCGTCCAGGACCTGCTCGGGAGCCATGTACCCGAGCGAGCCCAGCATCGTCCCGCCGGACACGGCCGTCTCCTCATCGGCGGCGCGGGCGATGCCGAAGTCGATGAGCTTGGGGCCGGTGGCGGACAGCAGGACGTTGCCGGGCTTCAGATCGCGGTGCAACAGTCCCTTGCCGTGCACGTCGGACAGCGCCGCCGCCAGCCGGACCCCGATCCCCGCGACTACCGCGACGGGCAGCGGACCGCAACCGGCCACCGCCCGGTCGAGCGTCGGCCCGGCCACGAACTCGCTCGCCAGCCACGGCACTTCGGCATCGGCCGAGCCGCCGAGGAGCCGGGCCACCCAGGGGCTCTCGACCGTGCGCAGCGCCTCGATTTCGCGCCGGAAGCGGTTTCCCACGTCGGGGTTGTCCAGCAGCTCCGGGCGGATCGTCTTCACCGCGGCGAGCGTGCCGTCCTCAGCCCGCCCCAACAGCACCTGGCCCATGCCCCCGGCGCCCAGCCGTCCGACGATGCGGTAGGGCCCGATCCGATCTCCCTGCGCAGCCGCCACCCCGACCCCTCCGTGTCCCCCGACCCCGGCCGCCACGTCGGCGGGCAAGGCGATGTTTTCGGCGAGTTCGGGCTCCACCCGTGTGATGGTCTGTGACATGCCGCTTTCGGCGTAATCGGCGGTTGTGGGCCGTCTGGCGGTCACGATGTGCTTGTTGATCACAGTCCTGGTAAGGGAGACCGCTGGTGCACAGGTCTCGTGAGGTGCTGTTCGGGAGGATCCGGTGGGCCCAGCGCGAGCAGGGGCTGTCGGGTCGGGGGCCGGCGGTTCGGTTCAAGGTGTCGCGGCGCACGGTGCGGCCGGCGTTTGAGTCTCCGGTGTCGCCGAAGCGGAAGTCGCCTCCTGCGCGGCCGAGTGTGCTGGAGCCGGTCAAGGTCTTCATCGACGCGATACTGCAAGACCTTCGGCGACGCCCGTGTCTGCGCGGCCGTCGCCGACCGGATCACGTTGCGCTGAACCCTTGTCCAAACCGGCACGGAGTCCTACCGCTGCTTGGCCATCCAGGAAACCCTTTTCCCGGCCCGAAGATGACGACTCCCCGGCGCCTTGGGCCGGTCGGCCTCAACCGTGGGCGTGGACGGTGCCGTCTGTCACGCGCGGTCTGTGCCATGGTCCTTGTCCTCGCGTCCGCGCTGGCCTGGGTCGTGACCGGTCCGTCCGATGCCG
>NZ_JBITFB010000025.1:0-164334 GCF_044455625.1 Kitasatospora sp. NPDC051164
CGACGACCAGCGGTACGTCGACGGCAGGGTGCAGTTGCCGCCCGGTGGGGTCGACGTCCCGGACAGGCCGGTCCACTTCTGGTTGCTGCCGCCGGACCAGCAGGTGTACAGCTGGATCTTGGTGGCGTTGGCGGTGCCCGCGCCGACGGCGTCGAGGCACAGCCCGGACCGGACGCCGGCGATCGAGCCGTCCGCGTTGATGTTCCACTGCTGGTCGGCGCCGCCGTTGCAGTCCCCGATGACCGCTGCCGTGCCATTGCTGGTGCCCTTGGCCTTGGCGGCCAGGCACTTCTTTCCGTAGACCATCAGCTGCTTGCCAGAGGTGTAGGTCCACCGCTGGTTGGTCTGTCCGTTGCAGTCCCACAGCTGCGCCTGGGTGTCGTTGACGGTGGTGAAGCCGTTGATGTCGATGCAACGACCGGAGGCGACGCCCTTGATCTCCCCGGCGCCGCTCCCTCCGTTCGTCCCACCCGTTCCGGTGCCGGAGGCGGCCTTGAAGGCGTTCATGACGGCGGTGTAGGCGGGCTTGGGGTTGCCGTTGCGGTCGAACAGCAGGGGGTTCTCGCCACTGCGCCAGGAGTCGCTGTCGCGGATGCCCCATACCGTGATGCCGGTGCACCGGGCGACGGACAGGCAGGCGTTCACCGCGTTGGCGTACGCGGTGGTGGACGCCTGGGCGATGTCGAGCTCGGTGAGCTGGACGTCAACGCCCAGAGCGGCGAAATTGGACAGTGTGGTCTGGAAGTTGGACGGCGGGCCGCCGGCGCCGAAGTGGCTCTGGAAGCCGACGCAGTCGATCGGCACGCCGCGGGACTTGAAGTCCTTGACCATGGTGTAGACGCCCTGGGTCTTGGCGTCGGTCCAGTTCTCGATGTTGTAGTCGTTGTAGCAGAGCTTGGCCGAGGGGTCGACGTTCCGGGCGGTGCGGAAGGCCTCCTCGATGAAGCCGTCGCCCAGCACGTTCTGGAACACCGAGCTGCGGTGCCGGCCGCTGCCGTCGTCGGCGAAGGCCTCGTTGACGACGTCCCAGGCGTAGATCTTGCCCTTGTAGTGGGACATCTCGGTGGTGATGTGGTTGTCCATCACGCCGCGCAGGGTGTTCGCGTCGCCGATAGAGCTGACCCAGGACGGGAGCTGCGAGTGCCAGACCAGGGTGTGGCCGCGCATCCGCTGGCCGTGCGCCGAGGCGTGGTTGACGATCGAGTCGGCGCTCCCGAAGTTGAAGTTGCCGCGGGACGGCTCGATCGCGTCCCACTTCATCTCGTTCTCCGGGGTGATCATGTTGAACTCCCGGTCCGCGATCGCGGTGTACGTCGAGTCCCCGAGTCGGCCGGCGGCCACAGCGGTGCCGAAGTACCTGCCGGAGGGGGTCGCCTGGGCACCCAGGGCGGCGGCTCCGGCGGAATTGGGGAGGAGCGCCACGACACCGGCCACCAGCGCCGCGGCCGACGTTGCTACCGCCACTACCTGGCGACGCCGGCTGAGCCGGTGCAGGCCCTTCATGACTCTCCCCGCGGGCTGCGGGTCACCCTTGGCGCCGCGATCGTGCGCGCCTCGGCCGGGGGTTCGTGGGTGTGTCGCATCATTGGAGCGGCTTTCTTCCGGGGATTCCTCAGTGGGGAAGCACCTCCCATGCCGGCCCGTCAGGGTGAGCGGCGGGAAGAGCACCCCACACATGGGAGGCCTCCGGACTCACGGCCCCGTAACGAAAAAGGTGGCGCGATCCGGACGATTGCCCGGTGATGCATCTCGCAGGCGGAAAGCGTTACGCCGAGCCCTGCGGCCTGGTCGTCCCCGTCAGGCCTTGCGGATGATGAAGGAAGCCTGGCCGGCGAAGGCCCGAGTGCCGTCGGAGCCGTCGAGCCAGATGCCACCGTCGCGGTAGCGGAGTACCGATCCGGGATAGTTGTGCGCGTGCAGGGTCACCGACCCGGCCACCGCCCCGGGGAGCGGACAGAAGGTGGCGTCCTCACGGAACAGCCCGCTGCCGTCGTCGGTGCTCAGCCGTAGCCGCAGGTCGCGATGGCGCAGATAGCGGCCGTCGGCGGCGCGGAAGGTGACGCACCGGGTGTCGGCCAGGCCCCCGATGACCGTGAAGGTGACCCGCTGCCGCGTCTGCGCGCTGCTGGACGCGTCGACGCGGCCGAGCGTCGCGAAGTCGCCGGTGTACGTGAGGTACAGGGCGGGGTCGTCCACGGACTCCAGCGACTGTGCGCCCAGCGGAACCACGGCTGCGATGGCGGACGGGCTCACCGGAGACGGTCCGGCCGACGCGGTGGTGCCCGGCGAGGTCGGCGTGGGACTGCCGACCGCGGGAGCGGCGGTGACGCCGGGCACCCGAGGCGCCGGTTCGGGCCAGGTCGCGTAGGTGGTGGCGGCGCCGGTGATGAGCACCGCGCCGGTGGCGAGGCTCACCAGCGGATGAGCGGTCACCGCGGAGAGTTTGGCGATCAGCGAGCTGTGCAGGCCGCCTCCCCCCGTCGCCGTGCCCGCCGCGACCTGTGCCGTGGCCAGCCCGGCGGCGCTCGCGGCCGTACCCGACAGCAAGCCCTTGGCGGCCAGCGCGGCGATGAGCCCGGCCGGGACCGCCAGCGGCGCGACGCCGAGGAGCAGGAGTTCGGCCGGAATCCGTTCGGCCGTCGTCGCCGCGCAGACCGGGCATCCGCGGGTGTGCCGCGCGATCCGCTTGCGCCACACCGATGCGGGGCGACCGTCCCAGCCGACGACGGTCTCGTCCAACTGCGGACAGCGCGGGTCGGCGTTCAGCGAGGCGACGATCGTCCGGCTCAGATCCAGCTGCTCGCGCATGCGTTGCAGGCGCACTCCGATGTGGGCGGCCGTGAGCCCCGTCGCGGCGGCGAGGTCGTCACGGCTCAGCGAGCCGGCGCCTTCCTGCCACCACAGCGACAGCAGCACCCGATGGTCCGGGTCGAGCCACCGGCCGGCTTCGACGACCTGGCGGCGCTCGTCCGACACGTGCAGACGCAGGATCGTCATGTCCTCGGATTCGGCGCCGGCGTCCGGTATCTGGTGCGCCTCGTCGATGACCGCGCTCCGGCCGGCGAAGACGCGTTGCCGGTGGCGGTGGGTACTGATCTGACGGAGCGTGATCGACACCAGCCAGGACCGGAAGCTCTCCGGGGCACGCAGGGCAGGCAGGTCGCGCACCACGCGCAGCAGGGTTTCCTGGACGACGTCGTCGACGTCGGCATGTCCGCTCAGCGCACGCCCGACGATGTTGTAGAGCAACGGCAGGTACGCGGCGATCAGCTCCTCGCGCGCCCGGTCGTCACCGGCCTGCGCCGCGACCACCAGCCCCGCGTGGTCTGCATCCATGAGCCCCATCCCAACCTTCCTCAGGGGAGCGATCCGCCGCGTAGGCGCCACACCTTAGCGTCGGCAAAGGACTGCGGCCAAAGGCGGCCGAAGCCCGTGCCATGGGTCAGCGGACCGGCCCGGGGCGTCAGTCGGGTGGGAGGGTGAGGGTGGCGAGGGCGCCGCCGGCGGGGTGGTTGGCGAAGGCGAGGGTGGCGCCGATGACGCGGGTGTGGCCGGTGGCGATGGTGAGGCCGAGGCCGTGGCCGCGGCCGCGTTCGGGGACGTTGGTGCGGAAGCGCTGGGGGCCGTGCCGGAGCAGGTCGTCGGGGTAGCCGGGGCCGTGGTCGCGGACGGTGATGCGGTGGCCGTCGACGTGGAGGTGGACCGGGGCCGCGCCGTGGCGGTGGGCGTTGAGGATCAGGTTGCCGAGGATGCGGTCCAGTCGGCGCAGGTCGGTGCGGACCTGCCGGTCGGCGGTGGCTCCGGTGACCTCGACCGTGACGTCCAGTCCGGTGAGGGAGACGGTGCGGCGCACCGCGCGTTCCAGGGGGACGGCGCAGAGGTCGGGGGACTCGGCGTCCGCGTCGAGGCGGGAGACCTCCAGGAGGTCCTCGACCAGGCCGCGCAGGGCTTGGACCCGGTTCTGGACGAGCTGGGTGGGGCGGCCGGGCGGCAGCAGTTCGGCGGCCGTGACGAGGCCGGTGAGCGGGGTGCGCAGCTCGTGGGCGACGTCGGCGGTGAAGCGCTGCTCGTCGGCGAGGCGGCGGTGCAGGGTGCGGGACATCAGGTCGACGGCGGCGGCGAGGTCGGCGACCTCGTCCTTGCCGTCGACGAGTTCGCCGATCCGGGTGTCCGTCCCGCCGGCGGCGATGCCCCGGGCGGCCGTGGCGGCGGTGCGCAGGCGGCGGCTGATCCGGTCCGCGACGAGCACGCCGGCCAGCACGGTGGTGAAGACCGCGGCGACGACGGTGAGCAGGATGATCCGGTCCAGGTCGGCGATGGCCTGCCGGTCCTGGGCGAAGTCCACCCGGACGGAGAGCACCCCGTCCTGGACCGGGGAGGCCGCCCACATCGACTCGCCCTTCCCGTCGGCCGCGAGCAGTGAGCCCTGTCGGCCGCCCCCGGCGAGGGCGCGCAGGGGGCCGGGCAGGGCGGGGTCGTCCAGTGCGGCGCCCCGGCCGGCCAGTTCGCGGTTGCGGCCGTAGTCGGTCAGGGCCGAGTCGAGGGCGGCGAGCGCGGTGGCGCGGGCCTGGTCGACGTGCTGACGGATCATCGCCTGGTGGACCAGCAGGCCGACGGCCACCGCGACCAGGACGGAGATGGCGGCGACGGCGGTGGCGATCTGGCGGCGCAGGGTCATGCCGGGCGCCGAAGCTTGTAGCCGAACCCGCGGACGGTCTCGATCCGGCCGGAGCCGATCTTGGCGCGCAGCCGCTGCACGTGGACGTCCACGACCCGGGTGTCGGCGCCCCACTCGTAGTCCCAGACCCGTTCGAGCAGGGTGGAGCGCTCCAGCACGATGCCGGGCGCGGCGGTGAACTCCAGCAGCAGCCGCAGTTCGGTGGGGGTGAGCGGGACGAGGCGGTCGTCGACCCGCACCTCCATGCTGTCGGTGTCCACTCGCAGGCCGTCGAAGCTGCGGACGGCGGCGGAGAACGGGGGCGCAGGGGCGTCCGGGGGCTGCGGGGCGTCGGTCGCGGCTGCGGGGATGCCGACTGTGGGGGAGCCGGCTGCCGGGGAGTCGGCCGAGGGGATGCCGGGCGCGTCGGCCGCCGGGACGACGCGGATGCGGCGCAGCACCGTACGGATCCGGGCGACCAGGACGGCGCTCTCGAAGGGCTTGACGACGTAGTCGTCCGCGCCGGCCTCCAGCCCGGAGACCACGTCCACCGGGTCGGTGCGCGCGGACATCATCAGGATCGGCAGCTGGCTCTCCTCGCGGATCCGGCGGCAGAGGCCGACCCCGTCGAGCAGCGGCAGCATGACGTCCAGCAGGAGCAGGTCGGGCCGGACGGCGTGGAAGGCCTCCAGGCCCTCCAGGCCGTCGGCGGCGGTGGTGACCGGGAAGCCGTAGCGCTCCAGGGCCATCCGGGTGGCCTCGCGGATCACCTCGTCGTCCTCGACCAGGAGGATGTGCGGGTGGGCGGGGGCGGTCATCGCTTCGGCTCCGGGGTCGCGGTGGGGGCGGCGGGCTGGGAGGTCGGGCGGGCCGCGCGCGCGGAGGGGACGGCCGCGCCGGGGGCCGGTTCCGGCGGTCCGACGACGGGGGAGCGGGCCGGCGACGCGGGGGACCTGGGGCTGGCGCTGGGCGGTTGGGCGCTGTCCGGGCCGGTGGGCGGCAGCACGCCGAGGCCTTCGTCCTTGCGTTCCAGCAGGACGAGCCTGACCCCGTCCCAGCGGTAGTGGCTGCTGGTGCGGACGTAGACGCTGGTCGACTCGTACAGCCACAGTTCGGAGCCGATGGTCTCGGCGCTGAAGGTCCGTTGGACCTGCACCCGCAGGACGGGCAGGAGCCGGTCCTCGGTGGGGGCGAGGGTGTAGACGTGCAGCACCACCGGTCCGGGGGTGCTGACGGTGGTGATCAGCGAGAGCCGTCCGTCCCCGGTGAGGTCGCGGAACTCGGGGCTGCGGACCTCGCACCCGGTGCAGGAGCCGAGCGCCTGCCGCTCCTCCGGGGTCACCGCCGGGTCCTTGGCGAGGATGGTGCGGACGTCGAGCGCGGTGATGTCGCGCCCTGGGACGGTCAGGTCCGGTACGGGCTGCGGTGGCGCCTGGGTGGCGCCGCCGGCCCCGGTGTCGGGCGGGGGCGTCGACTGCGAGGAGGCCAGGTTCGGCCAGAGCGGCCGGGGGACGGGCGATGGCGTGACGGCCCGGGCCGGGCCCTGGTCCCGCAGGCCGCCGGGGGTGGCCCGGCCGAAGGCCAGGGCGGCGAGGGCGAGGAGAACGACCAGGCCGGCCAGGGCCGCCACGGGGACGGCGCCGGGCCGGCGACGGGGTGCGGGTGATGCTGCCACGGTCGGTGTTCGTCCTCCTGGTCTGCGGCGCGGTGCCGGTTCGTCGCCCCGTGGCCGTCCTGGTGGTAGGTCGCCCGGACGGCGGCCCGCGGTTCCGCCCGGGCCGGAGCGGCGCGGGTCAGGCCGGGACGACGGGCAGGTCGGGCCCGGTCAGGCCAGGTCCGCCAGCACGATGATGTTGTCCGTCCAGTGGCCGTCCGAACCGATCCGCCCGCCGCAGGTGATCAGCCGCAGCGCGGGTGCGGGCGTGTCACCGTAGACCTGCTCGGTGGGGAAGCCGTCCTTGGCGGCCTGGAGCAGCGTACGGACCTTGAAGTCCACGGTGCTGCCGTCCGCGCGCCGTACCCGGATCAGCTCGCCGGGCTGCAGTTTCGGCAGCTGCCGGAAGACCGCCGGGCCGTGCACGGTGTCGTAGTGCCCGATCAGGACGGCGGGCCCGGTCTCGCCCGGGGTGGGGCCGTTGCGGTACCAGCCGACCTCGTCGCCCCGGTCGGCGGGCGGCACCTGGACCGTCCCGTCGGAGTTCAGGCCGAGGTCGGTCACCGGCGCGTCCACCCCGGCGGAGGGGATCAGCAGGCGGGTCGGCGGCGAGGGCGCGAAGGGCTTCGGCGCGCCGGGCACGGCGCTCGTGGGGGCCGAGGCGGCCCCGGTGGCCGGTGCCGCGGGCGGGGTGTCGGCGGTGCCGTGGCCGGAGGTCTCGATCCGCACCACCGGGGTGTCCCGGCCGGAGAGCGCCAGCGAGGTGCCGAGCACCACGCAGAGCAGGCCCGCCGCGCCGAAGGCCGTACGGCGCAGGGCGCTCGGCCCGGGTCTGGCGGCTCGACGCCGCCCGCGCGCGTGCCCGCGGCCGCGGGCCTGCCCGGCCCCGACGTCGCGGTGGCTGCCGGTCCCCACCGCCGGGGCGGCCCCGGCGCCGCTTCCCCGCCTGGCCAGGTGCGGGGGAACGGCGCCGGGGTGCCCGGCGGACTCGGGACCGGTGTCAGCCGCGCGCACCGGAACGGCGGCGCAGGACGGCGAAGCCCAGCGCCCCGGCGCCGACGGCCGCGACGGCGCCGCCGCCCGCGAGCATCAGGCCGGAGCCGTCGGCGGCACCGGAGCCGTCACCGGCCTGCGCGGCGCCCTTCGGCACCTCACGGACCTGCGGCTGGGCGCCGTTGGGGGCCTGCGGGGTGGGCACGGCCCGCGGGCTCTCGGACGGCGAGGCCACGGCGGCGGGGGCCTTCGGGTTGGCCGGCGCCGGGGCGGCGGTGGGCACGGCGCCCGAAGCCGGCGAGGCGACGGCGCCGCCCGGGGCGGTCGCGACGGGCTTCGGCGCGCCGTCGGCCCAGGCCTGCCCGCCGGTGAGGACGGTCAGCAGTGCGGCCCCGGTCAGGGTGCAGGCCGCCAGGAGGCGGCGGGCGGGCGAACGGTCGGTACGGCTCCTGCTCGTGCTCATGCGGTGTTCTCCATCTGCATCGGTGGTGTACGTCGGTCGTCGGTGCGGACCGATCGCGTCACGCGCGGCCTCGCGAATCGCGTCGCTCGGGACGTCGCGGATCGCGTGACGCGGCGTGATGCGCAGCGGTCGCGGACGTTCGTCGTCGGCGCCGGACGCGCACGTCCTCGTCACGGACGCCCACCGGCCGGTACAGCCGGAGCCGGTACGGCCGGCGCGGCCGCTACGGCCGGGGCGTCGACAGTGACGGTAGGAGGGCCGTGTCGCGGTCCTCGGCCGGTCGTGTCACGGTCGGCCATCGGCTGCGTAACGGCTGCGGGCGGCGACGTCACCGCGGGCCGTGACGTCGCCGCCCGGTGCCGCCGGAAGCACCCGCACCGGCACCGACGAACACTCCGCACCGCCCACGAAGTCACTCCGCACCGCCCACGAAGACCCTCCGCATCGCATCGACGCGCCGGTGAGCGCCCCCGCCCCCCGGCGCGTACCTCTGGGTGGGGGACCGAGCGGGACCAACAGAGAGGTGACAGCGATGAGCATGCTGGCCAACCTGGTGCCGGCGATGCGGCATCCGCGCAAGCGGACCGGGACCGGCAAGGAGACCAGGCACTCGAAGACGAACGACCGTCGCCGCCGTCGTGGAAGCAACTCGCGGCACTGACGGCTTCGCCGTCCTGTCAGGGCCGGGCCGTCACAGGCCCGGCCACGTCCCATGGGCTGGATTCGTACCGTGTGGTCGCTGCGGCGCCTGATGGCCGTCGACGCGGGTGACGGCGACGGCCGGGCGGACCCGGTCGTCGAACCGGCCCCGGCCGTCCCGCTGCGGCGGACGTTCGGGCGGTTCTGGCCCTACACCCGCGGCGGTCGGCGCTGGCTGGCCCTGTTGCTGGGGTTCGTCCTGCTCGGGCCGCTGGTCGACGTGGCCGCGATCTGGCTGTTCAAGGTCGTCGTCGACGATGTGCTGGTGCCGCGCAGGCTCGGGCTGTTCCTGCCGGTCGCGCTCGGCTACGCCGGGCTGACGCTGGTGGCGGGGGGTCTGCGCTTCGCCGACGAGACGACCTCGACCTGGGTCAGCGAGCGCTTCCTGTTCGCCCTGCGCACGGACGTGTTCCGGCATCTGCAGGGCCTCTCCCTGGGTTTCTTCGAGCGGCGGCGGCTCGGCGACGTCCTGTCGCGGCTGACCTCGGACGTCGAGGCGGTCGAGACCTTCCTCCTCTCGGGCGTCCTCGACGCGGTCGCGTACGTCGCCGAGCTGGCCGTCTTCCTCGCCGTGCTGTTCTACCTGCGGTGGGACCTCGCCGCGGTGGCCCTCGTCGTCGCGCCGGTGTTCTGGTTCACCGCGCGGCGCTTCTCCGTGCTGGTGAAGGCCGCGTCGCGGGAGCGGCGGCGGCGCAGCGGCTCGGTGAGCGCGCTCGCCGAGGAGACCCTCGACAACATCGCGCTGGTGCAGGCGTACAACCGGCAGGACTGGGAGCAGGACCGGTTCCACCGGGAGAACCTGGCGCGGTTCCGGGCGACCATGGCCGCGACCCGGCTGCGGGCCCTGTTCGCGCCGATCGTGGAGCTGCTGGAGCTGGTCGGCGCGCTGATCGTGCTCGGGCTGGGCGCCTGGGAACTCGCCACCGGCCGTCTGACACTCGGCGAACTCCTCGTCTTCGTCGCTCTGCTGAGTCGGCTGTACAGCCCGATCCGGGGCATCTCGCGGCTCAGCAACGGCTTCTACTCCGCCTCGGCCGCCGCCGAGCGGATCATCGAACTGCTTGACCAGCGGCCGCAGGTGGCCGATCCGCCGACCCCGCTGCGCCCCGGCCGGATCCGCGGCGCGGTGGCCTTCGACCGGGTGTGGTTCCGCTACCCCGGCACGACCCGGGTGGCGCTGTTCGACGTGTCCTTCCGCGCCGAGCCGGGCGAGACGGTCGCCCTGGTGGGGGAGAGCGGGGCGGGCAAGTCGACGAGCGCCAAGCTGCTGCTGCGCTTCTACGACCCCGAGCGCGGGGCCGTCCGGCTCGACGGCATCGACCTGCGCGAACTCGCCCTGTCCGACCTGCGCGAGCACATCGCGGTCCTGCTGCAGGAGACCCTGGTGATCCACGGCACCGTCCGGGAGAACATCGCCTACGGGCGGCCGGGCGCGACCGACGCCCAGGTCGTCGCGGCCGCGAAGGCCGCCGACGCCCACGAGTTCGTCAGCCGGCTGCCGGACGGCTACGACACGCTGGTGGGCCGGCAGGGCGGCCTGCTCTCCGGCGGGCAGCGGCAGCGGATCGCGATCGCCCGGGCGATGGTCCGGGACGCGCCCGTCCTGCTGCTCGACGAGCCGACCACAGGGCTGGACGCGGAGTCCGGACGGCGGATCCTGGAGCCGCTGGGCAGGCTGATGCGCGGCCGGACGACGATCATCATCTCGCACAACCTGCTGACCGTACGGAACGCCGACCGGATCGTGCTGCTCCGCGGCGGCTGCGTCGCCGCCTGCGGCACCCACCGGGAACTGCTCGCCCGCGACGACGGCTACGCCCGGCTCGACGGGCTGCACCGGCCACCGCTCCAGGGGGTGGCCTGATGGGCTCCCGACAGCCGCTCCCCGCAGGCGAGTCCATCGCCCCCGGCTACCGCGTCCTGGCACATCTGTGCCGCACCGGCTGGCTCGACGTGTACGACTGCTGGAGCGAGGAACGGGACTGCCGCTGCGTGGTCAAGGTGCTCCGGCCCGACCGCCGCCGCGACCGCCGACTCCGCGAGCGCCTGCTCCGCGAAGGCCGCTGGCTGGCCAAGTTCACCCACCCGCACCTGGTGCGCGGCTACGGCACGGGCGAGCGCCCGCAGCCGTACGCCGTGCTGGAGACCCTCACCGGCGAAACCCTCGCCCACCTGCTGGACACCCGACCGCGCCGCCCCGCCGCCACCGACCTGGCCATGCTCGGACTGCACCTCTGCTCGGCAACCCGCTACCTGCACGGGCAGGGCCTCCTGCACCTCGACCTCAAGCCCTCCAACATCGTGATCGACTGCCGGCGCGCTATCGTGCTCGACCTCAGCATCGCCCGCCCTCCGGGCCCGGGCACCCCCGGCATCGGCACGGACGGCTACCTCGCCCCCGAACAGGCCTCCGGCGGCCTGCTCACGGCGGCCACCGACGTCTGGGGCATCGGCATCACCCTCTACGAAGCCGCCACCGGCACCACTCCCTTCCCCGGCCCGTCCCCGCACGGCCCGGTCCCCCCGGTCGCCCGCAGCCGCCGCCTTCCCCGCCCCCTCGCCGCCGCCATCGACGACTGCCTCCACCTCGATCCCGCCGCCCGCCCGCGCCTGACCCAACTGGCCGAAACCCTGGACGAGTTGCTCCCCCAGGGGCGCCGTTGGGTGCCGCCGGAGGAATGACCGGCGCCGGCCGCACCCGGGCAGCCTCGGCTACCGCGCCGCTCGCAGCTGCCGGAGGGTCCGGCCCGGCCCGAGCTTCCCGCTGTGGCCGGCGAAGAGTTCGGCGGCGCGGCGGTAGGAGAGGCGGGCGCGGCCGGTGTAGGGGCAGCGGTCGGGGGCGGGGGTGCCGGCGGGGGCGCGGCGGTCGGTGAGGAAGAGCGGGCCCGTGCTGCGGCCGGCGAGGAGGAGGGGGAGGAGACGGGCGGTGCCGGACTGCCAGTGGACGGGGGTATGCCCGGGGCGGGTGCGGCGGCGGGGGAGGTCGAGGTGGTCGGTGTCCAGGGCCAGGACGGTCTCGATCGCGGCGCCGGACTCGTGCAGCAGGTGCCAGAGCGTCTGCTCGCGCAGCGGCGCGCGGAGGGCGAACAGGGCGTGCAATTCGTCGGGGGTCAACGGGCTTGCGGCCGGGGCTGGTTCGGGCAGCGGGCGGGGGCGCAGGTCGGCGGTCGGGTCGCCGTCGATCCAGCCGCGGGCCCGCCACCAGGCCGCGGCCGCGCGCAGGGTGGAGAGCTCCCGGTTGAGCGTGCGCGGGTCGGTGTCGGTGCCGCGGTGGGCGACGGCGGCGCGGAGCCGATCGGCGGCGTCCGGGTGGTCGAGCAGCGCCAGCGGCAGGACGGGCGGCCTGGCGCGCCGCCGTTCGGGGCCGATGGGGGCGGGCCGGTCGGCGAGCGCCCAGGCCCAGGTGTGCAGCGCGATCCGGTAGATCCGCCGGGAGCCTTCGGCGAGCCCGGAGGCGGCCAGGTAGCGCTCGACGGCGACGGCGTACTCGACCGGTGGGAGCCCTGTCGCGGTGTCTGTCACGGTCACCTTGTTTCCGCAGTAAATCGGCCATCATCAGTCGTCGAAAGAATACCCGGGAATACCCGGGATTCGCAGTAAAGAGCAGGTGGAGGCCCCTGGACGCGTTGATTTACTGCGGCAGATGCCGCCATTCGAGAAATTGATGCCCCAGGGCTCAAGTTTTTCCCGGAAACCCTTGAATCCCGCCTCCCCGGAACCCCAGACTCTCTCCACATGGCAGTGGACATCGAACGGATCCCGGCCCGCCGAAGGCGCCTGGGAGACCGTCTCGCCGTGTTGGGCGAGCGCGAATTCATGTGGTTCTTCACCGGGTACACGACCTCCCTCCTCGGCTCCTCGATGGCGCCGGTGGCGGTGGCGTTCGCGGTGCTCGACGGCGGTGGCAGCGGCACCGACCTGGGCTGGGTGATGGCGGCCCGGATCCTCCCGGTGGTACTGGTGCTGCTGGCCGGCGGGGTGATCGCCGACCGGGTCGGCAGCCGTCGGGTGATGCTGGGCTCGGACGTCCTGCGCGGCCTGGTGCAGGCGCTGTTCGCCGGGCTGCTGGTGGTCGGGCACGCGCCGGTCTGGGCGATGGTCGCCCTGGTCGCGGTGTGGGGGATCGGCGAGGGCCTGTTCATGCCGGCCTTCGGCGCGATCGTGCCGGACCTGGTGCGCCGCAAGGAGCTGATGGCGGACGCCAACACCCTGCTGGGGCTGTCCCGTTCGGTGTCCACGGTGGTCGGACCGGCCGCGGCCGGCCTGGTGACCGCGGCGCAGGGCCCGGCCGCGGTGCTGCTGGTCGACGCGGTGACGTACGGCGTCGGCGCCCTCGCGCTGGCCAGGCTGCGGCTGCCCGAGCGCCGACCGGCGGACGGCGGCGGGGATTCGATGCTCGACGACCTGCGGGCCGGCTGGTCGGAGTTCACTTCCCGCCCGTGGCTGTGGATCACCACCGCGCAGATGGGCCTGTTCAACCTGCTGGTCTGGGCGCCCTTCCTGGTGCTCGGCCCGCTCACCGCGCAGCGGGACCTCGGCGGCGCCCGCGCCTGGGGCCTGGTGATGGGCGTGTACGGCGCCGGCGCGGTGCTCGGCGGACTGCTGATGCTCGGCCGCAGGCCGGGCCGCCCGCTCGCGGTGGCCACCGTGGCCGGCCTGGGCTGGGCGCTGCCCTCCGGGGCGCTCGCGGCCGGGGCTTCATTGCTCTGGGTGGTCGCCGGTGCGCTGGTGGCCGGGGTCGGTTCGGCGGTCTGCGGGACGCTCTACAGCGCGACGACGCAGAAGTGGGTGCCGGTGGAACTGCTCGGCCGGCTGACCTCCTTCGGCGCGCTCGGTTCCTTCGCCCTCGGCCCGCTCGGCCTGGCGGTGGCCGGTCCGTTGGCCGGCCGGTTCGGGACGGACGGCGTGTTGCTGCCCGGCGCGCTCTGGCAACTGGCCTCCGGAGCCGTAGTGTTGGCCATACCGGCGGTGCGGAATCGCCGCTGGGAGGAGGGCCCGGAGAACTGACCCACCCCTCGGACGGCTTCGGGGCGCACCCCCGGCCCCCGGTGCGGCCCACCGCGCACCGTGCCCGGCCGGCCCCGGAGCGCAACCGGCTGCCCCACCCGCGCACGCACGCCTCCGCGGCGGGCGGGGCGGCCGACCCGGTCGTACCGTGGAGGGTGCGGGGGTATGGAGGAGGTTGTCCAATGCCCGGTTCGCTCACCATCAGCCACCACGAGTCCGCGGTCTCCCTGGACCACGCGGACGCCGAGCGGCTCGCCACCGTACTGGCCGAGCTGGCGTACCTGCTGGAGATTCCGGGCCCGAACCGGATCAACGACGCGCAGCTCGCCCTCCTGTGCGAGGGCCGCGCCCCGGACCGCGCCGGCCTGGCGCACTGGTCGCAGGCGCTCGCCACCCAGCTGAAGGGGCGGCTCTGACCGAAGCCGACCGCGGCCGGGAAACCGATCGCGACCGGGCAGCCGATCGCGACCGGGCAACCGGCCACGATCAGGCTGCCGACCATGACCGGGCAACCGACCGCAGCCAGGCCGTCGGCCGCCCGCCGTACGATGGCGCGCGGGGCGGGGACGTCCTCCGGGTGCCGGGGTGGCCGGCGGCCGGTCCGGCGGAGGGTGGGGGCCCGAGCGTGCCGCAGTCCTGGTCGATGTCCTGGCTGACCGTGTCGACGCCGCTGCCCAGCGGCCCGATGCACATCGCGGTGACCCCGCTGGGCGTGGCGGCGGCCGGCTACGGCGGGCGCGAGGACGAGGCGCCGCCGTGCACCGACGAGTCGAAGGTCGCCGCCGTCACCGAGCGGATCGGCGCCTACCTGGCGGGCCGCACGCACGAGTTGGGCCTGCCGATCGACTGGAGCCTGAGCTCCGGTCCGCACCGCGCCGTCCTGCAGACGCTCTGGCGCGAGGTGCCGTACGGCCGGACCGTCACCTACGGCGAACTGGCCGCCCGCAGTGGGGTGTTCGAGGACGTCACGGAGCCCGGCCTGGCCGCCCGGACGGTCGGGCAGATGATGGCCGCCAACCCCGTCGCCCTGCTGGTGCCCTGCCACCGGGTGGTGGCGGCGGACGGGATCGGCGGTTTCGGCGGCGGCCGGGTCGGGATCGAGGTGAAGCGCTGGCTGCTCACCCTGGAGGGGGTGCTGGAGCCGACGCTCGACTGGAACGGGCCGCTGTAGCAGGCGAATCGCCGTCGCCGGGGCCGGGGCCGTGGGAAGATGGGGTGCGGGATTCCAGTACTTTCGAATAAATAGTCGAATGAACTTCGATCAGGTGATCGAGTCGTACTATTTGTTCGGTTATTCCAAACCACTCGAATGAGTGATTGCGGGCTGCCCTCGAACGGACCCACCATGAAGCTGCAACACGAATGTGCAGAGCGACACTTCATCGGGCACGCGAAGGGTTCCCCTCATGTCGACCGAAACCAATGCCGGTATTCCTGCGCCCGGCGCGCAGGCGGATATCCGGCAGCAGCAGAGTCTGAGCACGGCGGGCGCGCGGAACCTCGCCACGACCACCAAGTCCGCGCCGCAGATGCAAGGCATCAGCCCGCGCTGGCTGCTCAGGCGGCTGCCCTGGGTGCAGGTTTCCGGCGGGACCTACCGGGTCAACCGCCGCCTGCGCTACGCGGTCGGCCGCGGCCGGGTGAGCTTCGTCAAGACCGGCGCCGAGGTACGGATCGTCCCGCCGACGCTCGCCGAGGTGCCGGTGCTGCGCGGATTCCAGGACGAGGCCGTGCTCGAGGAGCTGGCCTCGCGCTTCGTGCAGCGGGAGTTCAACCCGGGGGACGTCCTGGTCGAGGCCGGTACGCCGATCAGTGAGGTCTTCCTGATCGCGCACGGCAAGCTCGACCGGATGGGCACCGGCAAGTACGGCGAGGAGACGGTGGTCGGCACCCTCGCCGACGGCGACCACCTCGGCGACGAGGCGGTCCAGCAGGACGGCGGCACCTGGCCGTACACCGTCCGCGCCGCGACCTCCGGCACCGTGATGGCGCTGTCCTGGCCCTCCTTCGAGGAGCTGCACGACCGCTCCGAGGCGCTGCAACTGCAGGTCATCGAATACCTGAACGGCTTCCAGCAGGCGCAGAACAAGCACGGCGAGGCCGCGATCGACCTCTCCGCCGGCCACCTGGGCGAGTACGAGCTGCCCGGCGCCTTCGTGGACTACGAGCTCAAGCCGCGTGAGTACGAGCTGAGCGTCGCGCAGACCATCCTCAAGGTCCACAGCCGCGTCGCCGACCTCTACAACCAGCCGATGAACCAGACCGAGCACCAGCTCCGGCTGACCATCGAGGCCCTGCGCGAGCGCCAGGAGCACGAGCTCGTCAACAACCCCGAGTTCGGCCTGCTGGCGAACGCCGCGTACGACCAGCGGATCCAGACCCACTCCGGCCCGCCCACCCCGGACGACATGGACGAGCTGCTCAGCCGCCGCCGCAGCACCAAGATGTTCCTGGCCCACCCCAAGGCCATCGCCGCCTTCGGCCGGGAGCTCAACAAGCGCGGCATCAACCCGGGCACGGTCGACGTCGAGGGCAAGCAGATCATGTCCTGGCGCGGGGTGCCGGTCTTCCCGTGCAACAAGATCCCGATCGTCGGAAACACCAGCTCGATCATCGGGATGCGAATCGGCGAGGACAACCAGGGTGTCATCGGGCTGCACCAGACCGGAATTCCGGACGAATACCAGCCGAGCCTTTCGGTGCGGTTCATGGGAATCGATGACAAGGCCATCATTTCCTACCTGGTGAGCACCTACTACTCCGCCGCGATCCTGGTGCCGGACGCGGTCGGCGTCCTGGAGAACGTGGACATCGCGCAGCGCTGACGGGCCCGGCGGGGCCGATCGGAGATCCGCGCCGTCCGGCCGGAGGTGCCCACCGCACCCCGGCCGGCAGTGCGTTCCACGTGTTCCGGCGCGTTCCGACGCATCCCGGCGGGCCCCGATGCGTCCCGCCGCACCCGGACACCGCCCGACACCCACAGCGGCACGACCCCGGCCCGCCCCGCGCCGGACCATCCCACGACAGGCGCCAACAAGGGGGAGAGACCCATGACGAGTCCCACGCTGGAGCGGGACCACAAAGAGGGGCACGAGGCGGCCGAGATCCTCGCCCGCGCCCGCGCACTGGTCGACCCGGTCATGCGGGCCGCCGTCGACTCACTGCCCGGCACGATGCGCAAGGTCGCCGGCTACCACTTCGGCTGGTGGGAGGCGGACGGCACGCCCGCCGCGGCCTCCTCCGGCAAGGCGATCCGGCCGGCCCTGGTCCTCGCCGCCACCCAGGCCCTGGGCGGTACGCCCGGCGAGGCCGCCGCCGCGGCCGCCGCGGTGGAGCTGGTGCACAACTTCACCCTGCTCCACGACGACGTCATCGACCGGGACGACACCCGGCGCCATCGGCCCACCGCCTGGCGGGTGTTCGGCACCACCGAGGCCATCCTGGCCGGAGACGCCATGCACTCCCTCGCGCTGCGCCTGCTCGCCGAGGACACCCACCCGGCCGCCCACGGCTCGATCCGCCGACTCGCCGACTGCGTGGTCGAACTCTGTGAGGGCCAGCAGATCGACTGCGCCTTCGAACAGCGCAACGACGTCTCGCTGCCCGAGTGCCTGGCCATGGCGGAGGCCAAGACCGGCGCGCTGCTCGGCGCCGCCTGCGCGATGGGCGCCCTGTACGGCGGCGCGTCCGAGGAGGCGGCGCAGGCGATGGACGGCTTCGGCCGGGAGATCGGCCTGGCGTTCCAGCTGATCGACGACCTGATCGGCATCTGGGGGGACCCGGCGGTGACCGGCAAGCCGGTCGGCGCGGATCTGGTCGCCCGGAAGAAGTCCCTGCCGGTCGTCGCGGCGCTGGGCTCCGACACCGTCGAGGGCAAGCGGCTGGCCGAGCTGTACGCACTCGAACGCGCGCTGAGCCCCGAGGAGTTGGCGCAGTGCGCGGCGGCCGTCGAGGGGGCCGGCGGGCGCGGCTGGGCGCAGGGGCAGTCCTGTGAGCGGATGGCCACGGCGATGGCGCAGCTGGCCGCCGCCGTACCGGAACCGTCCGCGGCCGACGAACTGCTGACGCTCGCCGAGCTGGTCACCCGCCGGACGCACTGAGGCTCTACGCCCTGAGGCTGGACGCACCGAGGCCGTACGCGTGGGGTGCCGTTGGTGAGTGGGAAGTCGGCCGGTCCGACTTCCCACTCCGCCGGCTCGCTCCGGCCCTCGCTCACCCGGCTCGCTCCGCGGGCTCGCTCACCCGAAGGCGGCCAACAGCCGTCGCTCCTTCGCGGGTTCGATGCCCTGTCGCGCCACCGCGCCCGGCCGCCCCTTGCGCCCGTCGGCATCGGTGTCCTCGGCGGGCCCGCGGGTCCGCAGCCACTCCCAGGTGTCCCGCGCGGTCTCGGCGAACGGCCGGCAGCGCAGCCCGGCCGCCTCCGCCCGGCTGGTGTCGGCGAGCCAGGCGCCCGCCATCTCGGGCAGATCCGGGGCCCAGAGCGGCAGCTCGGTCCACGGCTCGACCCGGTCCGGCCCCTCGGCGAGCAGCGGCCCGTCCGGGACCCAGACCAGTTCGGTGTCCGGGGCTCCCGCGACCGCCCGACAGGTCTCCAGCCACTCGCCGAAGCGCAGCCGTCCGGGCGGCGCCGTGGTGAGGAACCGGCCCGTCGTCCGGGCCGTCAGCAGGTCCAGCCCGAAGGCGGCGAAGTCCCGGACGTCGATCACCTGCATGGTCCGCTGCGGATCCCCCGGGGCGAGCACCCGCCCGCCGCGCGCCATCCGCTCCAGCCACCAGGGCAGCCGGCCGCCGTTCTCGTACGGTCCGATGAGCAGCCCGCTGTTGAGGAGCAGCGAGCGCTCGGCGCCGAAGCCCTCCAGCACCGCGCGTTCGCAGCCGGCCTTCAGGGCGGGGCTGAACGGCTGGTCGGGCGGGGTGTCGGCGGGGCAGGGGTGTCGTGGGGAGTCCTCGCCGATCACCCGGGCGGGCCAGTCGGTGAAGGCGTGCACAGAGGAGACGAAGGTGTAGTGCCCGGCCCGTTCGCGCAGCAGCCGCGCGGCGAGCGAGGCCTGGGCGGGCTGCTGGGCGGAGGTGTCGACGACGGCGTCCCAGTCGCGGCCGTCGACCAGCCGGGCGAGGTCCTCGGCGCTGTCGCGGTCACCCCGGACGGCCTCGACGCCGGGCAGGTCGGCGGCGCTGTGGCCGCGGTTGAAGGTGGTCACCTGGTGCCCCCGGGCGAGGGCTTCGGCGGCGTAGGCCCGTCCGAGGAAGGACGAGCCCCCGAGCAAGAGGATCTTCATACCGCTCACCCTCTCCCCGTCGCTCCGCCCGTACGCCCGGATTCGCGCTCAGCAGATGTCGCGGTGTCGAGCGAATGCCGTGGCGCCGAGCGAATGCCGAGGTGTCGAGCGAATGCCGCAGCGTCGAGCAGATGCCGCGAGGCACCCGATCCGACATGCCGCCCCCTCCCGCCCCACTTAGCATCCCATCTGTACAGGTCTGTACAGATCTGTGGCGGTTCCACCGGATTCGGAGTGGGAGAGCGACAGCATGGTCAACCCGGCACTCGTGGACCCGGCCACCGTCCGCGCGACCGCCGCCGAGGCCTGGATCCGCGCCCAACCGATGCTGCGCAACTACCGCGCCCTCTACGCCCAGGCCCTGGACGACGCGGACCCGTCGTACGTCGGCGGCTTCGGCGTCTTCCGCCACCACCCGCAGCCACCCACCCCCGCCGACACCTCCGCCCGCACGCCCGCCGAGCCCCTGACCGGCGGCATCACCGGCGGCGAGGCCGGGGACACCCCGTACTCCCGGGCCTGGCTCGACCTGCGCACCGAGCCCTGGGTGGTCTCGGTTCCCGCTGAGGACCGCTACTACGTCCTCCCGTTGCACGAACTCGACACCGTGTACGCCGGTTTCATCGGCTCCCGGACCACCGGCCCGGAAGCCGGCGACCACCTGGTGGCTGGCCCCGACTGGCAGGGCGAGCCCCCGCCCGGCATCCGCGGCGTGATCCGTACCGCCACCCGGCTGGTCGGCATCCTCGGCCGTACCCGGCTCGCCGGGAACACCCCCGCCGAGGTCGCCGAGCTCGCCGCCGTCCAGGAGCGGTATCGGCTGCGCCCGCTGCACGAATACGCCGGTACTCCCGCGCCGCCGCCCGCCCCGGAGCCGCTCTGGCCGGTCTGGCGTGAGGAGGTCCCGGACGGCGTCGAGTTCCTCGCCTTCCTCGACTTCCTGCTCGGCTTCTTCCCGGCGGACGGCCCCGTCCGGCTGCCGCCCGCCGAGACCGACCTGCGCGGCCGCCTCGCCGACCTCGGCGTCGACGGCCGTGGCGAGTTCGAGCCCGCCGCCCTCCCGCTGGAGCTGCGCGCCGAGATCGAACGAGGCATCGCCGACGGCCGCGCGCGGCTGCGGCGCGCCACCGCCGAACTCCGCGACCGCGCCGGGCTGTTCGGCACCCGCGAGCAGGTCGGCGCGGACTTCCTCCGGCAAGCCGTCGGCGCCGCGGCCGACCTCCACGGACTGCCCACCGAGGAGGCCTGGTACGGCCGTTGGGAGGCGGATGGCACGGGCCGCCGGCCGCCGGACGCGAGCGACCGCGACCACGTCATCCGCTTCACCCCGGACGCGCTGCCGCCGGCCCGCTTCGCCTGGTCCGCCACCCTGTACGCGCTCCCGGACCACCGGCTGGTCGACAACACCCTGGACCGCTACTCGATCGGCGACCGCACCCCCGGACTGGTCCGCGACCCGGACGGCGGACTCACCCTCTATGTCCGGCACAAGCGGCCCGCCAACGCCGAACACTCCGCCAACTGGCTGCCCGCCCCGGACGGCCCGTTCACCGTGGTGCTCCGGCTCTACGGCCCGCACCGGGCCGTCCTCGACGGCCGCTGGCGGCTCCCGCCGCTCGACCCGCGCTGACGAAAGCCGCCCCTCGTCCCGACCGACCCCGTTGTCCCGACTGACCCCCTTGTTCCGACCGACCGTACGAAGGACCCCCGATGAACCAGCCCGAGCTGGAGGCACTGGCCGCCGACGCGTACGTCTACGGCTACCCGCTGGTCGCCGGCCTCACCATGGTCGATCGCTTCACCCGGGGCGGCCTGGGCACCCTGCCGGCGGCGCCGTTCAACCACTTCAGCCACGCCACCCGGCTGGCCGGCCCGTCCGACGAGTTCGTCTCGGTCAACAACGACACCATCTACTCGATCGCCCAGCTCGACCTCTCCGAGGGCCCGCAGGTGCTCCACGTCCCGGACACCGCGGGCTCCTACTACGTGCTGCAGTTCATCGACGCCTGGACGGACAACGTCGCCTACCTCGGCCGCCGCGCCACCGGCACCAGCGCGCAGACCTGGCTGATCGTCCCGCCCGGCTGGCACGGCACCCCGCCGGACCCGGACCGCGTGATCGAGCTGCCGACCACGGTCGGCACCGTGGTCGGCCGGTTCGCCTGCACCGGCCCGGACGACCTGCCCCGGGTCCGGGCCCTGCAGTCCGCCCTCGTCCTGGAACCGCTGGAGCCCGGCGGCCTGGTCGCCGGACTGCCCGAGCCCGACCCGAACGTCCCCGAGCGGCTGGCCTTCTTCGAACGCCTGCGGGTGTGGATGCAGGCCTTCCTGCCGGCCACCGCGGACATCGAGTACCAGCGGCGCTTCGCCCCGCTCGGCCTGCTGGACGACGGCGCCTCCCCGTACCGCGCGGCCGTCCCCGAATGGACCCTCTCACTGGCCAAAGGCCTGGCCGCCGGCCGCGAACGGGTCGAGGACGCCACCCGCCCACCCGAAGACCACCCGCCCGGCGAATGGCGCTCCGCACTCCACCTCTTCGACTACAACACCGACCACCTCGGCCCCGGCACCCTGGACGACCCCGAATGGCGCATCCCCGACCGTCGCGCCGCCTACCTCAGCCGCGCCGCCGCCGCCCGGGCCGGCCTCTGGGGCAACCACGCCTACGAGGCCTCGTACGCGATGACCTACGACGACTCGGACGGCCGCCCCCTCACCGGCGCCAACAGCTACACCCTGCGTTTCGACCTGCTGCCCCCGACCGAGGCCTTCTGGTCCGTCACGATGTACTCCGTCCCGGACTACTACCTGGTGGAGAACCCGATCGACCGCTACTCGATCGGCGACCGCACTCCCGGCCTGGTCTACGGCGACGACGGCTCCCTCACCCTGACCCTCCAGCACGACCAGCCCGAGGACCCGACCGCCGCCGCCAACTGGCTCCCCACCCCACCCGGCGAATTCCGCCCCATCATCCGCCTCTACCAGCCCAAACCCCTGGTCCTGGACGGCACCTACCAGGTCCCCCCGATCCACCGCACCTGACACCCACCCCAGCCCCGGCACCGAAGCCCGGCCAAGCTCCGTCACCCGTGCACGGGAAGTCGGCCTGGTCGACTTCCCGTGCACGGCTCACGCGGCTCGGAAGCCCGAAACGCCCGTCGGGTGACACCTCTGCCGAACCGGCGTTCGCCCTAATGCGCCGATGCCGGTGCCGGTGCTGACGCCGGAGCCGTGGGTGTCCCCGTCGGATGTGGAGAGGCGCTGCTCGTCGGCGCTGCCGTCGGGGTGCCCGAGGGGGACGGCGAACCCGTCGGCGTGCCGGACGGCGTCGCCGGTGACGAGGGCGACGACGGCGAGCCCGACGGTGAAGGCGCGCCCGTGGCGGTCGGCGAAGGGGTGGCCGTCGGTGGGGCGGTGGCCGTCGGGGACGGGTCGGCCGGGGTGGGGGTCGAGCCGCCGCGGTTGTGCGGGCCGCCTTCCAGGGTGACCACCGCCTGCGAGGGCGGCAGTGCGATCCGGGCGGTCCAGTGCGTGCTCGGCGCGAGGTCCTCGTCCACGGTGACGATCACGGTGATCCGCTGGCCGGGCGCGAGTGTGCCGGAGTCGCGGCTGAGCCGGAGCCAGCCGGCGTCCGTCACCGCGTGCCAGCGGATCTCCGTGGTGCCGGAGTTGGTGAGGGTGAGGACCGTACGGCTGCCGTACTCGCCGGCTTCGACGGTGAGGAGTCCGGCCGGGGCCGGTTCGGGCGTCCCCGGTGCGGAGGCCCGGTCGACGACGGGGGCCGGGGCGGCGACCAGGGTCGGGCTGCTGAGCGGGGTGGCGCCGTGGGCTGGGACCGGGATCACCGCGCCCTGGAAGGTCAGCCGTGGAAAACCTGGAAGCAACGTTTCTGCACCGCTGACACCGCCCGCGCCGGCACCGCCCGCCCCCGCCAGCTCCAGCCCCGGTACCCCCGGCCCGGCCGGGCCCCCGACCCCCGATTTCGGCGGCCGCTGCCCGGTCTCCCGACCGGCCTCGTCCACTCGCACCGCCGACACGGAGGCCGCCGCCCCCGGCCCGCCGCCGTTCCGGTGCCCGGCCCAGAGCGCGACCACCGGTGCCGCCAGGACGGCCGCGAGCACCCCCGTGGTCACCACCCGTCGGCGGACCGCCAGCCCGCGCCCGGCGTCCGGCGCCCGGTGCCGGGGAAAGCCGCTCTGGTCGAACCGCAGCGCGGGCTCCGGCACCCCCCGACCGGAGACACCCCCGACAACCGCGGCACCCCCGACAACCGCGACACCCCGGACAGGCATGGCACCTGCCACCCCCACCCAACCCTGCGGAGCGCCCAGCAACGGCAGCCCGGACAGCCCCGCCGACCCCTCCGCCGCCTCGCCGGCCACCCGCTCCGCCGTCCCCCGGCAGGTCGGGCAGTCCACCACGTGCTGCACCAGTTCCCGCCGCAGCGCCGGGCCGAGCACCCAGTCCCGCCAGGACTCCGCCCCGGCCCCGCCGAGCCGGTCCAGCTCCGGGCAGCTGCCCACACCGAGCACCAGCAGCGCCGCCCTCGTCCGGGCGACCTCGGCCTCGGCACCGGCCAGCAGCTCGCGGGTCCGTTCGAACGGCTGGCCCAGCACCGCCGCCACTTCCAGCGGGGTCAGCCGGTGCCGGACGGACAACTCCAGCGCCTCGCGCTGCTCCGGGTCGGTGCCGGCTGCTTCCGGCCAGGCGAGCGAGGCCAGCTCGCGGCGCCGCCGGGCCGCCTCGGCCTCGCTCGGCTCCACTCCGGAGGGCCGCCCGCCCTCGAACCCATTCCCGCCCCCGACCCCGACCCCAGCGCCGGCCCCGGTCCCGACCCCGTCCGCGAGTCGCCGCAGGCAGCAGTACCGGGCCAGCGAGAACAGCCAGGCCCGTACCAGCCCGGGCTCGGCCAGCCGGGCGCCGTGCCGTTGCGCCAGTTCACGGACCTCGCGCAGGGCGTCGGCGGCGGCGTCGTGCTCGCACAGCACCGAGAGGCAGTAGGTGAAGAGGCCGTCCGCCTGCCGGTCGTACGCCGCGAGTACGGCGGGTGTCTGCGGCCCGGCCGGCCCAACAGTTCGCGTTGTCACCCGTCCGACGGTAGAGACCCCGGACGGCCTGTCCCCGCCAATCGACGGGTATGTACTTCTTTCGGGTAACAACATCGCCCATCTGTGTGGATGCACGGCGAGTCCGGTGGCGGACGGTCGCTGTCGTACCCAGGCGCTACCGTGGGCCGCATGCCTCCGCGTTCCAAGACCACCGCCAAGCCGCGCCCGGCGTACCGCTGCACCGAGTGCGGCAACCAGCTGCCCAAGTGGGTCGGCCGCTGCCCGGAGTGCAACGCCTGGGGGACGGTCGAGGAGTACGGCGCCGTGCCGATCCGGACGACGGCCGCCGGCCCGGTCAGCGCGCCCGCCCGTCCGATCGCCCAGGTGGACGGCCAGGTCGCGACGGCCCGTTCGACGGGCGTGCCGGAGCTGGACCGGGTGCTCGGCGGCGGGCTGGTCCCCGGCGCGGTGGTGCTGCTGGCGGGCGAGCCCGGCGTCGGCAAGTCCACCCTGCTGCTGGACGTCGCGGCCAAGGCGGCCACCGACCGGCACCGCACGCTCTACGTCACCGGCGAGGAGTCGGCCGGCCAGGTCCGGCTGCGCGCCGACCGGATCAACGCCCTCTCCGAGCACCTCTACCTCGCCGCCGAGTCCGACCTGGGCGCCGTGCTGGGGCACATCGAGGCGGTCAACCCCGGCCTGCTGATCCTGGACTCGGTGCAGACCATCGCCTCCGCCGAGCTGGACGGCGCCCCGGGCGGCCCGGCCCAGGTCCGGGAGGTGGCGGCCGCGCTGATCCGCGCGTCCAAGGAGCGCGGCATGGCCACCCTGCTGGTCGGTCACGTCACCAAGGACGGTCAGATCGCCGGCCCGCGCCTGCTGGAGCACCTGGTGGACGTGGTGCTCAGCTTCGAGGGCGACCGGCACGCCCGGCTGCGCCTCATCCGCGGGGTCAAGAACCGTTACGGCGCGACCGACGAGGTGGGCTGCTTCGAGCTGCACGACGAGGGCATCGTCGGCCTGGCCGACCCGTCGGGCCTGTTCCTGACCAGGCGTGACAAGCCCGTCCCCGGCACCTGCCTCACCGTCACCCTGGAGGGCAAGCGCCCGCTGGTCGCCGAGGTGCAGGCGCTGATGGTGGATTCGCAGATCCCTTCGCCGCGCCGGACGACATCGGGCCTGGAGTCGCCCCGGATCGCGATGATCCTGGCCGTCGTCGAGCGGCACGGCGGTGTGAAGCTCGGCAAGCAGGACATCTACACCGCGACGGTGGGCGGGGTGAAGCTGAGCGAGCCGTCCGCCGACCTCGCGGTCGCGCTCGCGGTGGCCAGTTCCTCCACCGACACCCCGCTGCCCAGCAACCTGGTGGCGATCGGGGAGGTCGGCCTGGCGGGCGAGGTGCGGCGGGTGACGGGTGTGCAGCGGCGGCTCGCCGAGGCGCACCGGCTGGGCTTCACCCATGCCCTGGTCCCGCCGGACCCGGGCAAGGTGCCGACGGGCATGAAGGTGGTCGAGGTGGCCGACATCGGCGAGGCGCTGCGGGCCATCCCGGGCCGCCGCCGGGCCGCCGCCAAACCGCGCGGCGAGGCCCGTGCCGAGGCCCGTGGCGAGGCCCGCACTGAGGCACCGTCGGCGCCGCCGGCCCCGCGCTCGGCCCGGGTCGCGGCCTACCCGGAGGAGCTGATGGACGGCTGGGAGCCGCTCGACTCCGACGAACTCCGCTGACCCAAGCCCTGCCGAAGCCACACACAGTTAGACTTTCCCCAGTCTCATTGGCCAGAAGGCAGTACCGAGCGGTACTGAGCGACAGAGCAACAGACCGCGGACCGTCGCACGGCGCGAGGCGCGCGGCACGGGGTCGACCGGAGGAGTCACGTGGCAGCCAGCGACCGGGGGGCGGACAAGGCCTCCCGTGAGGAGGCCCTGCTGCGTGCCTCCCTCACCGCCATCGCGCCCGGCACGGCGTTGCGTGACGGCCTGGAGCGGGTCCTGCGGGCCAACACCGGTGGCCTGATCGTGCTGGGTTTCGACAGGACCGTCGAGCCCCTCTGCACCGGTGGCTTCGTCCTGGACGTCGAGTTCACCGCCACCCGGCTGCGCGAGCTGTGCAAGCTCGACGGCGCGGTGGTGCTCGACAAGGACATCACCAAGATCGTCCGGGCCGGCGTGCACCTGATGCCGGACTCGACCATCCCGACCGACGAGACCGGTACCCGCCACCGCACCGCCGAGCGGGTCAACCGGCAGACCGGCTACCCGGTGGTCGCGGTCTCGCACTCGATGCGGCTGATCGCGATGTACGTCAACGGCACCCGCCGGGTGCTGGAGGACTCCACCACCGTGCTGTCCCGTGCCAACCAGGCGCTGGCCACCCTGGAGCGCTACAAGCTGCGTCTGGACGAGGTGGCCGGCACGCTCTCCGCGCTGGAGATCGAGGACCTGGTGACGGTCCGGGACGTGACGGCCGTGGCCCAGCGCCTGGAGATGGTCCGGCTGATCGCCACCGAGATCGCCGGCTACGTGCTGGAGCTCGGCATCGACGGCCGTCTGCTCTCGCTGCAGCTGGACGAGCTGATCGCGGGCGTGGAGCCGGAGCGCGAACTGGTCGCCCGGGACTACTTCCCGGAGCGGGCCGCCAAGAAGGGCCGGACGGTCAACGAGGTGCTGGCCGACCTGGAGGCGCTCACCCACGCCGAGCTGCTGGACCTGCAGACCGTCGCCAAGGCGCTCGGCTACTCGGGTACGCCGGAGTCGCTGGACTCCGCCGTCTCGCCGCGCGGCTACCGCCTGCTGGCGAAGATCCCGCGGCTGCCCAACACGGTGATAGAGCGCCTGGTCGAGCACTTCGGCGGCCTGCAGAAGCTGCTCGCCGCGAGCATCGACGACCTGCAGACGGTCGAGGGCGTCGGCGAGACCCGGGCCCGTTCGGTCCGCGAGGGCCTGTCCCGCCTTGCCGAATCGTCCATCCTGGAGCGCTACGTCTGACCCGACGCGCGAACGGCGGCCGGCCCCCGGGGAAAACGCTTCCCCGGGGGCCGTCCCGCGTCCCGGCCCGGTGCCCTTGCCGCAAGCCTGAGAGCCGGCTAGCCCGAAGGAGCCCGAAGCCCGAAAGAATTGGAAGAGCCCGGAATGCCGGAGCCCCCGGCCGCGCGGCGACCGGGGGCTCCGAAGGGAGTCGACCGTCCCTCAGTTGTCCAGCCGGATCGAGGCCCGCGCCGAGACCTTGTCCCCGGAGAGCCCGGTGAGCTCGGCGAGTACCACGTAGGTGCCGTTCGCCGGCGGCGCCGCGTCCGCGGTCGCGCACTGGGGCTTGCTGCGGCTGCGGTCCCAGGTGAAGGTCTCGGTCTGGCTGCCGTTCGCCGCCAGCTGCACCCAGATGCTGCCCTTGTCGGCCGGGCAGTCGCCGGAGGACCAGACCCGGTCGCCGTTGCTGGCGCTCACGGTGATCGCGGAGGCGACCCGGCCCAGGTCCACCCGGCAGTTGGCGCCGGAGGAGTTCTTGACCGTCAGGGCGAGCCGCGGCTTGTCCTTGGGCTGGTACGAGTTCTGGGCGCCGGCCAGTTCCAGGGCGACCTGCGAGGAGGCGCAGACCGGAAGTGCCATGACCTCGGGGGTGTTGAACGCCGGGGCGCCGCCGGAGCCGCTTGCCGCACCGCCGCCGGAGCCGCCCGCCGCGCCGCCACCGGTGCCGCCGGCCCCACCGCCCGTGCCGCCGGAACCGCCTGCGGGGGCCGGGTTGGCTCCGCCGGTGCCGCCGCCGCTGAGGTTGACCTCGGTGCCGCCGCCGCCGGCCACCGGGCCGCCGGCGGGGTTGCCCGATCCGCCGGGGCGCGCCGCGGGGCCGCTCGGCGAGGCGCCGGGCGTGATGGCCTGGGCCGGAGTCTGGTTCTGGGAGGGAACGGCCTGGGCGGCCTTGCTCGGTGAGCCGCCGTCACCGCCCCCGCCCTGATCGGTCATCAGCCAGGCGATCAGGGCGATGACCGCCGCGACGGCGGCGAGCACGACGACGCGCCGACGCCAGTAGATCGAGGCCGGCAGCGGTCCCACGGGTTGACGCAGAGAGGGCACGATCAAACTCTACGAGACTGTGTGTGGCGTTTGACTCACCAACACCGCACAGTCGTCCCTTCCTTCACATGATCCGCCATTTGATCCGTTCGAGGGAGCCCCGGAGGGCTGATTTCCGGGAAATCCTCCGAGGGATCCGGAGTAATTTCCTCCGCTTCGACGCCGCTTCTACTCCACGTCGACTCCGTCCCGACTCCACTTCGACCGGCTCGGCGGGCATGGGAGGATCGAAGGGCCATGACTGCCATCACCGCCACCGCCACCGCCGCCGCCACCGAAGCCGCCCGGCTCCCGATGCCCCTGCCGCTGTTCCACTCGACCGTCCTGGACTGGTACGAGGCGACCAAGCGCGATCTGCCCTGGCGGACCCCCGACGCGACGCCCTGGGCGGTCATGGTGAGCGAGTTCATGCTCCAGCAGACCCCCGTGAAGCGCGTGCTGCCCGCCTGGGAGGCCTGGCTGACCCGCTGGCCGACCCCGGCCGACCTCGCCGCCGAGGCGCCCGGCGAGGCGGTCCGGATGTGGGGTCGACTGGGCTACCCGCGCCGCGCGCTGCGGTTGCACGCGGCTGCGGTGGCGATCACCGAGGAGCACGGCGGCGAGGTCCCGGACGACCATGCCACCTTGCTCTCGTTGCCCGGCGTGGGGGAGTACACCGCCGCCGCGGTCGCGTCCTTCGCCTTCCGCCAGCGGCACGTGGTGCTGGACACCAACGTCCGCCGGGTGTTCGCCCGCGCGGTGACCGGCGTCGAGTACCCGGCCCAGGCCACCACCGCCGCCGAGCGCCGCACCGCCACCACGCTGCTGCCCGACGACGCCGAGACCGCCGCCACCTGGGCGGTCGGCGTGATGGAGCTGGGCGCGCTGGTCTGCACCGCGCGCGGCCCGGAGTGCGGGGAGTGTCCGCTGTTCGCCGGCTGTGCCTGGCAGCGGGCCGGCCGCCCGCCGCACGAGGGCCCGGCCCGGCGCGGCCAGTCCTACGAGGGGACGGACCGCCAGGTGCGCGGCAAGCTGCTCGCGGTGCTGCGCGACGCGCACGGCGAGGTCGAGCAGGCCCGGCTGGACGCGGTCTGGCCGGACGCCGTGCAGCGGGCCCGGGCCCTGGACGGCCTGGTCGCGGACGGTCTGGTCGAGCCCGTCGAGCAGGGCGTCTACCGACTTCCCCAGTAGGCGCCGGAACGCGACGGCGCCCCGGGAGCGGAACTCCCGGGGCGCCGTTCGCAGCGGGGGCGGTCAGACGGCCGCCGCCTCCAGCGAGGCCTCGGCCGGCTTCTCGCCCTTGCCCGCCCCGCGCAGCGGCACCTCGCGCAGGAACAGCGCGGCGGCGATCGAGATCACGGCGACCCCGGCACCCACCAGGAAGACGGTGTGCATGCCGTTGGACACCGCGTGGTGGTAGGCGTCCTGGATGTTCTCGGGGAGCTTGCGCAGGGCGGCCGGGCTCATCTGGCCCGGGTCCTTCACGCCGCCGCCCGCCGCGGCCTGCTCGCCGAGCTTCTCCTTCATGGTGTCGGTCACCCGGTTGTTGAACAGCGCGCCGAACAGCGCGACACCGAAGGAGCCGCCGATGGTGCGGAACAGGGTGGCGGTGGAGCTGGCCACGCCCATGTCCTTGAGCTCGACGCTGTTCTGCGCGACCAGCATGGTGATCTGCATCAGGAAGCCCATGCCGGCGCCGAGCACGATCATCCAGCAGGCCGAGGTGAAGCTGCTGGTCCCGGTGCCCATGGTGGAGAGCAGGACCAGGCCGCCGGTCATCACGATCGTGCCGATGATCGGGTAGATCCGGTACCTGCCGGTTTTGGTCACCGCCTGGCCGACCACCAGCGAGATCACCAGCATGCCGAACATCATCGGCATCAGCAGCAGGCCGGAGTTGGTCGCCGAGGCGCCCTGGACGACCTGCTGGTAGAGCGGCAGGAAGACGGTCGAGCCGAACATCACGAAGCCGACGATGAAGCCGATGATCGAGACCAGGGTGAAGTTCAGGTTCCTGAAGAGGCTCAGCGGCAGCATCGGCTCCTCGACCCGCTGCTCCACGTAGCAGAAGGCGATCAGCGAGGCGGCGGCGAGCGCGGCCAGGCCGAGGATCTGCTTGGAGCCCCAGGCGTACTGCTGGCCGCCCCAGGTGGTGATCAGCACGAGCGAGGTGATGCCGGTGGTGAGCAGGATCGCGCCGAGGTAGTCGATCTTGGCGGTGCTGCGGACCTTCGGCAGCTTCAGGGTGACGATGACCACGGCGAGCGCGACCACACCGAGCGGCAGGTTGATGTAGAAGGTCCAGTGCCAGCTCAGGTGGTCGGTGATGAAGCCGCCGACCAGCGGGCCGCCGATGGTGGCGAGGGCCATCACCGCGGCGAACATGCCCTGGTACTTGCCGCGGTCGCGCGGCGGGACCAGTGCGCCCATGATCGACATGACGCCGACCATCAGACCGCCGGCGCCCAGGCCCTGCACGGCGCGGAAGCCGATCAGCTCGTTCATGTTCTGCGACAGGCCGGACAGCGCCGACCCCACCAGGAAGATCACGATCGAGGTGAGGAAGGTGCCCTTGCGGCCGTACATGTCGCCGAGCTTGCCCCAGATCGGGGTCGAGGCGGCGGTGGCCAGGGTGTACGCGGTGACCACCCAGGACAGGTGCTCGGCGCCGCCGAGATCGCCGACGATGGTCGGCATCGCGGTACCGACGATCAGGTTGTCGAGCATGGCGAGCAGCATGGTGACGACCAGGCCGATCATCACGAGGCGGATCTCGCGGGGCGACCGCGGCTGCTCCTCCTCGGCCGTCTTGTCCTCCGGTACCGGGCCGGCGGTCTTGGACTGTGACATGAGGTGGTGTCTCCCGGAGGGGTGGTTCGGACGGAGCGTCGGGCCGTGCGGCGGCTCACTTACTTGTCGCCCGGCTAGTTTTATCGATCGTCGGCACGGTAAGTTGTTTACTAGCCGGTCGTCAAGCCAGTTTTCGAACCGGCCACCTGGGCAGGGAGAATGGTGCCCGGGGCGGACGCCACCCGGGAGTCCGCAGCAGTCACCGACGCAGTCATGAGGCAGGCCATGGGCACTCCGCACAGCCCCCGCAGCGACACCCGGGCTCGCATCATCGAGGTGTCACTGGAGCTCTTCTCCGAGCATGGCTACGAGCAGACCTCACTGCGCGAGATCGCCGACCGCCTGAGTGTGACCAAGGCCGCCCTCTACTACCACTTCAAGACCAAGGACGACATCGTCCTGGGCATCGTCGAGCGGATGGCCGCGCCGATCGACGAGACCATCGAGTGGGGTCGCAAGCAGTCCTGGAGCCCGCAGATGCGGGACGAGCTGATCCGCCGCTTCGCGGACGGGATGGCCGAGCGGGCCCCGCTGCTGCGCTTCTTCCACGAGAACCAGCCCGCGCTGCGGGAGTCCCCGGCCGGGCTGGCCTTCCGGGACCGCATGGTCACCATGATCCAGCTGGTGCACGGGCCGGAGGCGGACTTCCCGGACCGGCTGCGGGCCGCGATGGCACTGTTCACCGTCCACTCGGCGCTGTTCCTGCTCAAGCAGGACAACGCCCCGGACTGCGCTCACGCCGAGAACGTCTGGGGCGAGCCGCTGGAGACGGCGGCCACGTTGGACGAGGCGATCGGCGCGGCCCGGGACGTCGCGCTGGAGATCGGCGGCCGGATCAGCCACCCGGCACCGGCCGCCCCGGCCCCCGTCCCCGCGCCTGCCCCGGCACCGCCCGCACCCGCGCCGGCCCCCGTCCGCTAGTGGCGCGCGGTCAGAAGTCCGTGACGCCGTGCCCCGCGAGGTACGCGAGCGGATCGACCACCGCGCCGTAGCGGTTGCTGGTGCGGATCTCGAAGTGCAGGTGCGGCCCGGTCGAGTTGCCGGTGCTCCCGGACAGCCCGATCCGCTGGCCGGCCGACACCTGCTGGCCCGCCGAGACCGCGAGCGAGGACAGGTGCGCGTACTGCGCGAAGTGCCCGTCCGCGAGCCGCAGGACGACCTCCTTGCCGTACGCGCCGTCCCAACCGGCCGACACCACGGTCGCGTTGCCGACCGCCAGCAGCGGCGTGCCCGGGGAGACCGCGAAGTCCACCCCGGTGTGGTACCCGGCCGCGTACCCGCGGTTGGCCACCCCGTACGGGTTGCTGGTCGGCGCGTTCGGCACCGGCGCCGACCACTCGGGCGCGGGCGCGGGTGCGGCCTCGGGTTCGGGCGCCGGCGCGGCGGCGGGCTCCGGCTCCGCGGCCGGGGCGGGCGGCTCGAGCGGCAGCAGGTTGACCGCCACCGCCACGAACTGCTGGGCCGTGTCGCCGTCCTCGGGCAGCTTGTACGGGCTGGGCCCGGCCACCTGGACCAGCCCCGCGTTGGGCACCTCCGCCCGCGGCGCGGTGAAGGCCGAGCTGCCCGGCGTGGTGGGCAGTACGGTCTGCGCCGAGGCGCTGCCGGGCGCGGCCACCAGCAGCACGCCGGCGAGCAGTGTGGCGGCCGCCCCGACCGAGATCAGCGCGTGGTCGTGCTCGGCCCGCTGACGGCTGCCCGGCAGGGTGGTGTGCCGGGGCGTGGCGAGCGTGCGCAGCGGAGCGGCGTGGGTGCGGACGGCGTGGCCGAGTCGGGGCTGCCAGGCCGCCGCCTGGGCCGCCGTTCGGGCGGCGAGCCGGCGCAGGGCCGGCCCCACGGGCGGGACGGTGGACATCGGTGGCCGTACCTCACGGGTTGTACGAGGGCAGCACGAGAGACCCGTTCGGGCGCGTGCTGAGCGGGGGACCACTCAGGTGTAACCGCCACCGAACGGACTCCCAAACCGTGTGACGTACTACCGCGTGTAGTCGGCGTGGCGCCGGATGTTCGAACCTACGGGGTGACGATCATGAGATCCGGTCGCCCACCGCCGCTTCGGGGTGGCTCGCGGGCCCGACCCGACCGACTACTACCTTCGGTCGTACCGGGCCGGAGGCCTGTGACCAGGCCCACGCGCGGCCGGGGTTTGACGGGCTCGGACCGCTTCCGTCCGCACCGCTGACCGGCCCGGCCCGCTGGGGGACCATCGACCCATGTATGGCAACAGGAGCGAAGACCCCGACGCCAGTGACCGCCCGAACCCGGCGGACCGCCGCTTCGCCGCCCTGCGCGGCTGCGAGCGCATCCTGTCCGGCGCCCGGCCGCAGACCATCCGCGAACGCCTCGCCGCCCTGGCCGACCCACTGTCGGAGGCGGCCGGGGCCGCCCCCGGCCTGGACCGCCGGCCGGACCAGTACGGGGACGGCGTGGTCCGCGCCCTGGAACTCCGGGTCGCCGGGCTGCTCGGCACCGAGGACGCGGCCTTCTTCCCGACCGGCACGATGGCCCAGCAGATCGCCCTGCGGATCCACGCCGAGGCCGCCGGGCTGCCCACCGTCGCCACCCACCCGCTGGCCCACACCGACCGGCACGAGCGGCACGCGCTCGGCGTCCTCACCGGTCTGCGCAGCGTCTGGCCGACCACCGCGCCGCGCCAGCCCACCGCCGCGGAGCTGCGCGCCCTGGACGAGCCGTATGCCGCACTGAGCCTGGAACTGCCGCTACGCGACGCCGGGTTCGTGCTGCCCGACTGGGAGCGGCTGCGGGCCCTGGCCGCGGTGGTGCGGGAAGAGCACGGTGCGGCGCTGCACCTGGACGGCGCCCGGATCTGGGAGTCCGCCGTCGCCCTCGGCCGCCCGCTGCCGGAGGTCGTCGCCCTGGCCGACTCCGTCTACGTCTCCTTCTACAAGACCCTTGGCGGGATCAGCGGCGCCGCGCTGGCCGGTCCGGCCGGCTTCGTCCGGACCGCCAGGGCCTGGCGGCACCGTTACGGCGGGCAGCTCTTCCAGCAGTGGCCGTTCGCGCTGGCCGCGCTGGCCGGGCTGGAGCGCGAACTGCCGCTGCTGGAACGGTACGTGTCGCACGCCCGGACGGTCGCCGAGGCGCTGGCCCGGGCCTTCGCCGCCGTCCCCGGTGCCCAGGTGCACCCGGCCCCGCCGCACACCCACCAGTTCCGGCTCTGGTTGCCGTACCCGGCCGAGGAGTTGGAGGAGGTCTCGCTGGCGCTGGCCGAGGAGACCGGGATCGGGCTGTTCGGCGCCTGGCGCGAGCGCGAGCTGCCGGGCCTGGCGATGACCGAGGTCACGGTCGCCTCGCCCGCCCTGGACTGGACGGGCACCGACGTCGAGGTGGCGGCCGCCGCCTTCCTGGACCGGTTGCCCGCCGTCCACAAGGCCGACAGCACCTGACCGACAGCACCTGACCGGCAGGGCCTGACCGACGGACCGACAGGGCCCGGTAACCGGCAGGCCCGGCAAAGCGTCCGGCCCGCCCCCGCGCGATGCGGGGACGGGCCGGACGTGGAGTTGTCAGAGCTGCCTGGTCACAGGCTGATCGCTACGGGCTCGATCAGTTGTCGACCGGACGGACCCGGATCCAGGTCTCCAGGTAGTTCGAGGACTCGTTCTCGACCTCGATGCTGGTGCCGGTCTTCGGCACGTCCACACCGCTGTACGGGTTGTCCTTGGACCACCACGACTTCAGGTCGTTGAACTCGTCGACGCCCTTCGCCTTCGGGATGACGGTCTCGACGCCGGCCTTGTGCAGGGTCAGCGCGGGGACGCGGCGCGAGCCGAAGGTGGAGTCGGCGCCCTGCACGCGCGGACGCATCAGGCTGCCGTCGCTCCACTTGACCGGGGTCGGGTGCGAGTCGACCGGCAGGACCAGGCCGTGGCCCGGGTGGGCGCTGACGTTGTTGTCGGTCTGCGACGCGTCCCAGTACCAGATCAGCAGACCGGGCTGGTACGCGTAGTGCTCGACCCAGCCCGGCTTGTCGGCGAAGCCGAAGTTGTACGGGCCGGTCTTCAGCGTCTGGTCGAACGACACGTACTGCTTGTTCTCCGCGATGTAGTACTGCGCGTAGTCCTTGGTGTACGAGCCGCCGAAGCGGGTGAAGCCGGTGGCGGCCCAGCCGTTGACACCGTTCTCCACGTCGTCACTGAACACGGTGGCGCCGTCGGCGGTCACCGAGACGTTGTCCACCGCGAAGCCGCGGTAGTGCAGGCCGCCGTCAGTGGTGTTGTGGTAGCGGAACTGGACCTTCTGGCCGGCGTAGGCGTCCAGGTTGAAGGACAGGTCGCCCCAGGCGGCGGCGAGGCCGTTGACGGCCGGGCGGCCGTTCTCCTTGGGGAGCGGGGCGCCGTTCCAGGTGCCGTCCACGACGGTCCAGGTCTTGCCACCGTCGGTGGAGACCTCGCCGAAGGCGTAGTCGAAGTCCGGCTCCAGCTCGTACCAGGCCTTGGCGTTGATGCTGGCCTTGGTCTTGCCGGTCAGGTCGAGCTCACGGGTGAGCGTGACGTTGAGGTTGTCGGCGCTGCCGCTCCACCACTCGTTGCCGCCCGCGAACGGCTTGTTGATGTCGGTGGTGATGCTCTTCTTCGGCAGGTCGACGAGGAGCGCCTGCGGCAGGTTGGTGTTGTACTCCACCGGGCCGATGTGGTGCGTCGACTCGGTGCCCGCCTTGGCGCGGTCGACCTTCAGCCAGCCGAGCTGGTACTTGCTCCAGGCGTCGAGGTCGTTCGGCATGTCGCCGATGTTGTCCTTGCCCTCGCCGAGCCAGGAACCGGAGGACATCAGCGACCAGAAGCCGACCGAGTTGTCGATGCCCTTGCCGGCGGTGTCGTAGAGGTCCGGCAGACCGAGGTCGTGGCCGTACTCGTGGGCGAAGACGCCGAGGCCGCCGTTCTCCGGCTGCATCGTGTAGTCGCCGATCCAGAGGCCGGAGCTGCCGACCTGGACGCCACCGAGCTTGTTGCCCTCGGGGCCGGCCTGGCCCGTCAGGTTGCCGTAGACGTAAGAGCGGTGGGCCCACAGGGCCTTGGTGCCCTGCTTGCCGCCACCGGCCGACTTGTCCTCACCGGCGTGCACGATCTGGAAGTGGTCGATGTACCCGTCGGGCTGGTTGAAGTTCCCGTCGTGGTGCGAACCGTAGCGGTCCCACTGGTCGTACTGGGCCAGCGTCGCCTTGATCTGCGCGTCGGTCTGACCCTTGGCCAGCTGGTCCTTGTACCAGATGTCCACGGCGTCGCGGATCAGGTCCTGGGCGCTCGCGCAGACGTTGGAGCCGCAGTAGTCGGAGCCGTACCGGGCCTCGTTCCACGGCACCCGGACCCAGTCCGAGACCACGCCGTCGACCGAGTAGCGGCCCGAGGACTGCTTCTCGTAGAAGGTCTTCAGCGAGGGCTTGTCCTTGGAGAAGTACAGGTCCTGGTAGTGCTGCTGGTTGTAGTCGGCCTGCCAGGCGGTCGAGTTGTTCGTGGCGCGATCCGGCGCCGCGATCTCGTTGTGCTTGGGACCGGCCTCGCCACCGTACTTGACCTTGCCGTCGGCGGTCTTGGTGGTGTTGTCGACCTGGTCGCCGAAGTCGACGAGGATCGTGAAGATCTTGTCCGTGCGCTCGCGGGCGAGCTCCACGTACTTGTCCTTGCCGAGCTTCACGCTGGTGCTGCCGTTGTGCTGCTCGACCTGGGCGGTGCCGTTGAGCACCTGCTCGGTGGCGGCCTTCTGCTCGGCCTCCACCTTCGCGGTCAACGGGCCCGGGATGTTGTGCTCGGTGTTCGACTGGACGGCATCAGCCGGGTCCTTCGGCACGGGGGCCGAGCCGGCGGCGACGGCGGTGCTCGGGAAAAGACCCGCGCCGAGCGCGACTATGACCGCCGCGGCCGTCGCGGCCGCAGCGGTTCTCCTGGTGTTCTTCAACGGTGTGACGTCCTCCCCGACCGGGGCCAGCTCTTAGCCAAAGCCCGGCAAACCAAAATGAAAGACAGGTGGACGTCATTTGATACAAGCGTGCACAAAAAAGATAGACCTTGACCATGACATGGCCACGGCGCTATGCTCCGCGACTTCCCGTCAGCTGACCATCTGTCAACCGTATGTTCGTTAAACCTGCCTGAGAAATCGAGCGCATCCGTACTAACCAGCCCGGGGGCCGCCCGCTCCGGCCGGTGGTGGCACCCGCTTCGGCGGGGCGGAACGCACCGAGCCCCCGGCGCGAACGCCGGGGGCTCGGTTGCTGTGAAGTTGTCTGTTAAAAGTTGGGCTACTTCGTCAGGTCGGGACCGGACGAGGCGACCGCGGCCGGGGTGTCCGCGACGGCCGACTTCTCCTCGCCGCGGAAGGTGAACTTGGCCTCCTTGCCCTCACCCTCGACGTCGACGACGACGATGTGGCCGGCCCGCAGCTCCCCGAAGAGGATCTTCTCGGAGAGGTGGTCCTCGATCTCGCGCTGGATGGTGCGGCGCAGCGGACGGGCACCCAGGATCGGGTCGTAGCCGCGCTTGGCCAGCAGCTTCTTGGCCTCGACGCTGAGCTCGAGGTCCATGTCCTTGTCCTTGAGCCGCTCGTCCACCTTGTCGATCATGAGGTCGACGATCTGGATGATGTCTTCCTCGGACAGCTGGTGGAACACCACGATGTCGTCGACACGGTTCAGGAACTCGGGGCGGAAGTGCTGCTTGAGCTCCTCGCCGACCTTCGCCTTCATCCGCTCGTACCCGCTCTGGGTGTCACCCGTGGCCGCGAAGCCCAGGTTGAAGCCCTTGGAGATGTCCCGGGTGCCGAGGTTGGTCGTCATGATGATGACGGTGTTCTTGAAGTCGACCACGCGGCCCTGGGAGTCGGTCAGGCGACCGTCCTCCAGGATCTGCAGCAGCGAGTTGAAGATGTCCGGGTGGGCCTTCTCGACCTCGTCGAAGAGGACGACCGAGAACGGCTTGCGGCGGACCTTCTCGGTCAGCTGGCCGCCCTCCTCGTAGCCCACGTAGCCGGGCGGGGAGCCGAACAGCCGGGAGACGGTGTGCTTCTCGGAGAACTCGGACATGTCGAGCGCGATCAGCGCGTCCTCGTCGCCGAAGAGGAACTCCGCCAGCGTCTTGGACAGCTCGGTCTTACCGACGCCGGACGGGCCGGCGAAGATGAACGAACCGCCGGGGCGCTTCGGGTCCTTGAGGCCCGCACGGGTGCGTCGGATGGCCTGGGAGAGCGCCTTGATGGCGTCCTTCTGGCCGATGACGCGCTTGTGCAGCTCGTCCTCCATGCGCAGCAGACGCGAGGTCTCCTCCTCGGTCAGCTTGAAGACCGGGATGCCGGTGGCGGTGGCCAGGACCTCGGCGATGAGCTCCTCGTTGACCTCCGCGACGACATCCATGTCGCCGGCCTTCCACTCCTTCTCGCGCTTGGCCTTGGCCTGCAGGAGCTGCTTCTCGTCGTCGCGCAGGGACGCGGCCTTCTCGAAGTCCTGCGCGTCGATCGCGCTCTCCTTCTCGCGGCGCACGTCGGCGATCTTCTCGTCGAACTCGCGCAGGTCCGGCGGCGCGGTCATCCGGCGGATGCGCATTCGGGAGCCGGCCTCGTCGATCAGGTCGATCGCCTTGTCCGGCAGGAAGCGGTCCGAGATGTACCGGTCGGCCAGGGTGGCGGCGGCGACCAGGGCGGCGTCCGTGATGGAGACCCGGTGGTGGGCCTCGTAGCGGTCGCGCAGGCCCTTGAGGATCTCGATGGTGTGCGGCAGCGAGGGCTCCGCGACCTGGATCGGCTGGAAGCGGCGCTCCAGCGCGGCGTCCTTCTCCAGGTGCTTGCGGTACTCGTCCAGGGTGGTGGCACCGATGGTCTGCAGCTCGCCGCGGGCCAGCATCGGCTTGAGGATGCTGGCGGCGTCGATGGCGCCCTCGGCGGCGCCCGCGCCGACCAGGGTGTGCAGCTCGTCGATGAACAGGATGATGTCGCCGCGGGTGCGGATCTCCTTGAGCACCTTCTTCAGGCGCTCCTCGAAGTCACCGCGGTAGCGCGAGCCGGCCACCAGCGCGCCCAGGTCCAGCGTGTAGAGCTGCTTGTCCTTGAGCGTCTCCGGGACCTCGCCCTTGACGATCGCCTGCGCCAGGCCCTCGACCACGGCGGTCTTGCCGACGCCGGGCTCACCGATCAGCACCGGGTTGTTCTTGGTGCGGCGGGACAGCACCTGCATGACCCGCTCGATCTCCTTCTCGCGCCCGATGACCGGGTCGAGCTTGGCCTCGCGGGCGGCCTGGGTGAGGTTGCGGCCGAACTGGTCCAGGACCAGCGAGGTCGACGGGGTGCCCTCGGCGGGCCCGCCGGCCGTGGCCGACTCCTTGCCGCCGCTGGTCTGGTAACCGGAGAGCAGCTGGATGACCTGCTGGCGTACCCGGTTGAGGTCGGCACCCAGCTTGACCAGGACCTGGGCGGCGACGCCCTCGCCCTCGCGGATCAGGCCGAGCAGGATGTGCTCGGTGCCGATGTAGTTGTGGCCGAGCTGCAGGGCCTCTCGGAGCGACAGCTCCAGGACCTTCTTCGCCCGGGGGGTGAAGGGAATGTGACCGGACGGGGCCTGCTGGCCCTGGCCGATGATCTCCTCGACCTGCTGGCGAACGGCCTCAAGAGAAATCCCGAGGCTCTCCAGGGCCTTGGCGGCGACGCCCTCGCCCTCGTGGATCAGACCCAGGAGGATGTGCTCGGTGCCGATGTAGTTGTGGTTGAGCATCCGGGCTTCTTCCTGAGCCAGGACGACAACCCGCCGCGCGCGGTCGGTGAACCTCTCGAACATCGTTTATCGCTCCTCAGAGCGGTCGGGCAGTTCGGGGTCCGTCCCCGCCCTGTCCTTCCGCATGCTAGTCCCGCTCAGCGGCGCGGCCCACGGATTCACTCCCCGGTAGAGGAGCGAGATGCTGCGCGACCAGCCGACACCAATCCCAACCTGATGCTGGGATTCGGTGTTCCCACTGGTGGGCCGGATGCACCGGAATCCGCTACGCCATCGGCGAACAAGCGCCGCCGGACGCGGTCGGACTCCCTCCGGCCGGTCGCGCATACTGCCCCTGGACGGGCGCAGAACCCGTCCACCTGCATTCATACCCGGTATCGGGGCGGTTCTCGCGCAGTTTCCGCGGTGGCGGTGTTCGCCTGGCGAGAAGTCGGGCCGTGGTGACGGTGGTTCAACGGAGGCCCAGGTGGTCGGTACGCCATCCCGGTGGTGTCCGCGTTACCGCTTCGCCCCTACAGCGTTGCACAGCTCGTGATTGTTCCGCCGCCCGAGTCCGACCCCCGGACGTCCTCCGGGACCGGAGCCGGTACCGGCGGCGCCCCGGTCGTTCGGGTACGCGCCGCGGGGCGCGGAGGAGGCTCCTCCGCGCCCCGCGCGTGTGTCGTCGACGCCGTGCACAGCCGCCGGGGCCCCGCACCCGCTCCGGCGTGCCGGCAGCGCCGGGGTCAGGCCGCGTTGGCCTTGTCGTAGGCCTCGCGGACCGTGCTCGGCACGCGGCCGCGGTCGTTGACATCCATGCCCTGCTCCTTGGCCCACGCGCGCACCTTCGCGGTGTCCGGAGCGCTGCCGGAGGGGCGCTGGGCCGTGCCGCGGCCCGGGCGGCGGGGGCCGGCGAGCCGGCCGCTCTGCTTACGGCCCTTCTCCACGTACGGCGCCAGCAGACCGCGGAGCTTGTCCGCGTTGGCGCTCTTCAGGTCGATCTCGTAGGCAACGCCGTCGAGCGCGAACGTCACCGTCTCGTCCGCCGAACCACCGTCGAGATCGTCTTCAAGAATGACCTGCACCCTCTGTGCCACGGGCTTCCCTTTCCGCTAAACGACCCATTGCCTAAGGAAAGGAAAGCGCTTTTCTCCGGAAAACACAAACCCTTGACCCCGGCGGAGCCGCTCAGAGGTGCAGCAGCATGCGCGAGTTGCCCAGTGTGTTGGGCTTCACCCGCTCCAGGTCAAGGAACTCGGCGACGCCTTCATCGTACGAGCGGAGGAGTTCTTCATAGACATCCGTAGCGATCGCCGCCGGGTCTGTCGTACCATCATCGGTTTCCTGGAGCTCCCCGATCTCGACGAAACCGTGTTTCGCGAAGAACGCGACCTCGAACGTCAAGCAGAAAATCCGACGGACGCCGAGCCAGCGCGCCGTCTGTACCAGCTTCTCCAGCAGCAGATGTCCGATGCCGAAGCCCTGGCAGGCCGGATCCACCGCGAGTGTCCGGACCTCGGCGAGGTCCTCCCACATCACGTGCAGGGCGCCGCAGGCCACCACCGCGCCGTTGTCGTCGCGTTCCGCGACCCAGAACTCCTGGACGGATTCGAACAGGGTGACAGTGGGCTTGTCCAGCAGAATGCCGTCGCGCGAGTAGGCGTCGATGAGCCTGCGTACTGCCCGCACGTCCGTGGTCCGTGCGCGGCGGATGGTGACCTCCATGGCGGGACGTTATCGCGTCGGCCCCGGCGCGGTCTCCCCGGTATGCGGTCCGCCGGTATCGGGTCCGCCGGTTTCCGCCCCGTCGGTATCCGGCCCGTCCGCCGGGGAATCGGCCCCCGGCGGATCGGGCGGGGGCAGCGCGGCGACCCGCAGCGCGTCCCGGAGTGCCTCGCGTTGCTCGGGCGACATCAGGCCGAAGAAGTGCACCAGGGCGGCCGCCGGATTGTCACTGGTGGCCCAGGCGTCGTTCATCAGGGCCGCCGTGTACGCCTCACGTGAGGAGACCGGTTCATATCGATAGGCCCGGCCGACCCGCTCGCGGCGCAGCCAGCCCTTTCTGTGGAGCTTGTCCAGGACGGTCATCACCGTGGTGTACGCGATTTCGCGTTCCGACCGCAGATCCAGGAGAACCTCGCGAACCGTCACCGGTCGGTTCCACTGCCACACCCGGGTCATGATGGCGTTCTCAAGTTCGCCGAGTTGCCGGACCATAGTGCGGCCAGGATAGGGAGTGATTGGGGCAAATCTTGTGAAGTGCACCAAACCGGCGCGCCGCCACCCCGGGGAATCGGGAATGGCGGCGCGCCGGTCGTCCGGGGCCCGGAACCGTCCGGGACCCCGGGGGATCAGTCGAAGTCTTCCTTGGCCCGCTGGCTCCCGCCCTGGCTGCGGACGATGGCCCGCACCAGGAACCCGAAGCCGATCGCCATGACCAGCGGCGGCACGATCGCGCTGACGTAGTCCATCAGGTCACTCCTCCTCGGTCTTCTCCGCCGTCGCGGCGGCAGCCTTCGGCTCCGGCTTCACCAGCGGGAAGAGCACGGTCTCCCGGATGTTCTTGCCGGTCAGCAGCATGATCAGGCGGTCCACGCCGAGGCCGAGGCCACCGGTCGGGGGCATCGCGTACTCCAGGGCGCGCAGGAAGTCCTCGTCCACCTGCATCGCCTCGACGTCGCCGCCGGCCGCCAGCAGGGACTGGGCGGTGAGGCGGGCGCGCTGCTCGACCGGGTCGACCAGCTCGGAGTAGGCGGTGCCGATCTCGGTGCCGAAGATCACCAGGTCCCACTTCTCGGCCACGCCCGGGATCGAGCGGTGCTGGCGGGTCAGCGGGGAGACCTCGGTCGGGTAGTCCTTGATGAAGGTCGGCCGGACGGCGTTCTCCTCCAGCAGGCGCTCGACCATCTCCAGGACGATCTGGCCGTGGCCCCAGTCCTTCTCGAACGGGATGCCGTGCTCGGCGGCCAGCTTGCGCAGCTCCTCGACGCCGGTCTCCGGGGTGACCTCGGCGCCCAGGCGGGCGGAGATGCCCGGGTAGACGCTGACCTCCTCCCACGGCTCGGCCAGGTCGATCTCGTGCTCGACACCGTGGGCGTCCACGCCCTTGATCACCGTGGTGCCCAGCGCGTCCCGGGCCGCGTTGACGATCGTCTCGCGGATCAGCTCGGCCTGGGTGTCGTAGTCGCCGTAGGCCTCGTACGACTCCAGCGAGGTGAACTCCGGGTTGTGGGTGGAGTCCGCGCCCTCGTTGCGGAAGTTGCGGTTGATCTCGAAGACCTTCTCGGCGCCGCCGACCACCAGCCGCTTGAGATACAGCTCGGGGGCGATGCGCATGTAGAGGTCGATGTCGTACGCGTTGATGTGCGTCTTGAACGGACGCGCGTTGGCGCCGCCGTGCACCGGCTGCAGCATCGGGGTCTCGACCTCGATGTAGCCGCGGTCCTCGTAGGTGCGGCGGATCGAGCGGACCACGCGGCTGCGCAGGTGCAGGATCTCGCGGGCCTCGGGGTTGACGATCAGGTCCACGTAGCGCTGGCGGACCCGGGCCTCCGGGTCGGTCAGGCCCTTGTGCTTGTCCGGCAGCGGGCGCAGGCACTTGGCGGTGAGCTCCCAGCGGTCCACCATCACGGACAGCTCGCCGCGCTTGGAGGTGATCACCTCGCCCTCGACGCCGACCTGGTCGCCGAGGTCGATGTCGGCCTTCCAGGCCGCCAGCCGCTCCGCGCCCAGCTTGTCCAGGGAGAGCATCACCTGCAGGTCGCCGGTGCCGTCGCGCAGGGTGGCGAAGCACAGCTTGCCACCGGTGCGGGAGAGGATCACCCGCCCGGTGATGCCGGCCCGCTCGCCGGTCGCGGTGTCCGGCTCCAGGTCCGGGTGCTTGGCACGCAGGTCCGCGATGGTGCTGGTGCGGGGGAATCCGACCGGGTACGGGTCGACGCCGGCCGCCCGGAGCCGGTCCAGCTTCTCGCGCCGGACGCGCATCTGCTCGGGAAGGTCGTCGGTCGCGGGAACAAGACTCTGATCGCTCACCCCACAAGGGTAGCCAGCCACACACGGTGCTCCGTGACGGGACCGGCGGGAAGCGGGCCGGGACCGGCAGGAAGGACAGGCCGGGACGCGGCAGGGGGGGAGACCGCCGTCGCGGTCTCCCCCCCCTGCGGGGCGGGCGGGGCGGCTCAGCCGGTGCCGGTGGCGAGCTCGATCTCCTCGGGGGCCTCGTCGGCGGCCGGGGCGGGCCGGGCCGGGGGCTTGGGCCGGCGGCCGAAGAGCTCGGCCGGGGTGGGCATCCGGTGCGGGCGGGGCGGGGTGTTCGCGGCGGCGGGCTCGGCGGGCTGCTCCGGGCGGGAGTCGGTGCTGCTCATGGTGGTCCGTCCTCCTACAGGGGTGGGGTGACTGCTCGGGGGTGCGGCGGGGCTCGGTACGGCCACCAGGTGGCGCGGCTGGCCGGTGGTGAGGGCGAGGCGTTCGCGGACGGCGGCCTCGGCCAGCGCGTGGCAGCGCCCGGCCAGCCGCGAACGGCGCGACCGTTCACCGTGGCCGCAGGGCTGACGGATCAGCCCGCGCAGTGCGGTGAGGTCCTCGGGCCCGGGCAGGTATCCGTCGGACACCGCCTCCTCCAGCCGTTCCAGGTAGCCGGGCGCGCTGCCGGGCAGGGCGGAGCGGTAGCGGCCGAGGTCGGCGAGCAGGAAGGCGCGCAGTCGGCCGCCCTCCTGGACGGCCTCGTCGATCGCCTCGGTCAGACGCAGCGCGTCCTGGACGTCCTCCGCCCACAGTTCGGCGCCCGGCCCGGTGAGGGCCGGCCGGTCGGGCACCTGGAGATGGACGGGAACGGCGGGGTGCAGGGCTTGGGCGAGGGCTCGGCGCAGCACGCGGACTTCGTCGGCGCTGAAGGCCATGCCGCCGCGCGATCCGTGTGGCGTAGGCATGGGTGGACACTACGTGACGAATATCCGATTTGTCGGTAACGTCGCGCCGAACCACCCACGTTCGGCCCGACGGGGGGAGCCGGTCAGCTCGGACGGTTGCGTTCGTAGACCAGGCGCAGGCCGATGAGGGTGAGCCAGGGCTCGTGGACGTCGATGGTGGTGGCCTCGCCGAGGACGAGGGGGGCCAGGCCCCCGGTGGCGATCACCTGGACGTCGTCCGGGTCCTTGGCGAGTTCGCGGGCCATCCGGTCGACCAGGCCGTCGACCTGCCCGGCGAAGCCGTAGAGGATGCCGGACTGCATGCCCTCGACGGTGTTCTTGCCGATCACGTTGCGCGGGCGGGCCAGCTCGATCTTGCGCAGCTGGGCGCCGCGGACGCCGAGGGCCTCCACCGAGATCTCGATGCCGGGGGCGATCGCGCCGCCCACGTAGTCGCCGCGGGCGTTGACGGCGTCGAAGGTGGTCGCGGTGCCGAAGTCGACCACGATGCACGGGCCGCCGTACAGGTGGTTGGCGGCCAGGGCGTTGACGATCCGGTCGGCGCCGACCTCCTTGGGGTTGTCCATCAGGACGTGCACCCCGGTCTTCACGCCGGGCTCCACGATCACCGCGGGGACGTCGCCGTAGTAACGGCGGGTCACCTCGCGGAGCTCGTGGAGCACGGCGGGAACGGACGAGCAGATCGCCAGGCCGTCCACCGTGGCCTCCCGGGCCGCGGTGTGGTTGCCCATCAACCCCTGCAGCAGCACCGCCAGTTCATCGGCGGTGCGGCGCGGATCGGTGGAGATCCGCCAGTGTTCCACCACTTCCTCGCCGTCGAACAGGCCGAGCGTGGTCTGGGTGTTGCCGACGTCGATGGTGAGGAGCATGGGGCGCTTTCTGCGAGTCGGGACGGGTCTGCGCTGGTCCTGACGGTCAGGCGCGCAGGTCCAGGCCGATGTCCAGGATCGGCGAGGAGTGCGTGAGCGCGCCCACGGCCAGGTAGTCCACACCAGTCTGGGCGACCTCGCGCGCGTCGGCCAGGGTCAGTCCGCCGGAGGCCTCCAGCTTCGCCCGGCCGGCCACCAGCGCGACGGCCTCCTTCAGCTGCTCGACGGTGAAGTTGTCCAGCAGGATCAGGTCGGCCCCGGCCTCCAGCACCGGCGCGATCTGCTCCACCTCGTCCACCTCGACCTCGACCGGCAGCTCCGGGTACGCGGCCCGGACGGCCCGGAACGCCTCGGCCACACCGCCGGCCGCGACCACGTGGTTGTCCTTCACCAGGGCGGCGTCGGACAGCGCCATCCGGTGGTTGGCGCCGCCGCCGCAGCGCACCGCGAACTTCTCCAGCGCCCGCAGGCCCGGGGTGGTCTTGCGGGTGTCGCGGACCACCGCGCCGGTGCCCTCCAGGGCGTCCGCCCAGGCGCGGGTCGCGGTGGCGATGCCGGACAGGTGGCAGAGCAGGTTGAGCGCGCTGCGCTCGGCGGTCAGCAGGTCGCGGGTGCGGGAGCGGACCGAGAGCAGCACCTGGCCGGCCTCGACCCGGTCACCGTCCTCGACGTGCCGCTCGACCTCGAACTCCTCCTCGCAGATCAGCGAGACGACCGCCTCGGCGACCCGCAGACCGGCCACCACGCCGGCCTGACGGGCGGTGAAGTCGGCGGTGGCGACGGCGTCGGCGGGCACGGTGGCCACCGAGGTGACGTCCTCGCCGCCGGCCAGGTCCTCGGCCAGCGCCAGGGTGGCGATGTCCTCGACCTCGACCGGGTCCAGCCCGGCCTGCTCCAGCAGCTCGGCCAGCTGCGGGTCCAGACCGGTCTCGTAGCCCTCGCCGTCCCCGCAGGCGCAGCCGTCGCCGCAGCCGCCCTGGTCGGCCAGGGGGAGTTCCTCGTGGGAGTGGGTCATGGTTCTACTGCTCCTCAGGGGTGCTGACGGGGCCGCCGGTGGCGGCGAGGGTGGTGATCAGGTGGCGCCGCCAGTGGGCGTCGTCGCGCTCGGGGAAGTCCTCGCGCCAGTGGCAGCCGCGGGTCTCCTCGCGCTGCGCGGCGGCCGCGACCAGCGCGGTGGAGACCAGCAGCAGGTTGGCGGCCTCCCAGGTCTCCACCCGGGGGTCGGCCGGCTTCTCCTCGGCGACGTGTGCGTAGGCCTGCTCGGCGATCAGGGTGAGCCCGGCCGCGGCGTCGGCCATCGAGGCGGCCGAGCGCAGCACGCCCGCGCCGCGCGACATCAGCCGCTGGACGTCGGCGCGTGCCTCGGACGGCGGCAGCGGGACGGGGTGCGCGGCCTGCGCGGCGGCGACGTCCACGGCGCGCTCGGGCAGCTCGCCGGCCAGGTGCCGCCCGGCCAGGTCGGCCGCGATCCGCTCGGCGAAGACCAGGCCCTCCAGCAGCGAGTTGGAGGCCAGCCGGTTGGCGCCGTGCACCCCGGTGCAGGCGACCTCGCCGCAGGCGTACAGGCCGGGGACGGAGGTACGGCCGTGCCGGTCGGTGCGGACGCCGCCGGAGGCGTGGTGGGCGGCCGGTGCAACGGGGATCGGCTCGGTGACCGGGTCGATGCCGTGGGCGCGGCAGGCGGCGAGGATGGTCGGGAAGCGGTGCTCCCACATCTCGGCGCCGAAGTGCCGCCCGTCCAGGTACATGTGCTCGGCGCCCTGCTCCTGCATGCGCCGGGTGATCGCCTTGGCGACGATGTCGCGCGGGGCCAGCTCGGCCAGCTCGTGCTGCCCGACCATGAAGCGGACGCCGTCCGCGTCCACCAGGTGGGCGCCCTCGCCGCGGACGGCCTCGGAGACCAGCGGCTGCTGGCCCTCGGCCTCGGGGCCGAGCCAGAGCACGGTCGGGTGGAACTGGACGAACTCCAGGTCGGTGACCGCGGCGCCGGCCCGTAGCGCGAGCGCCACACCGTCGCCGGTGGAGACCGCCGGGTTGGTGGTGGCGGAGAAGACCTGGCCCATGCCGCCGGTGGCGAGCACCACCGCGCGGGCCCGGACGGCGCCGACGCCGTCCCGCTGACCCTCGCCCATCACGTGCAGGGTGAGGCCGGCCGTGTGGCCCTCGGCGTCGGTCAGCAGGTCGAGCACCAGCGCGTGCTCGATCAGCTCCAGGTCCGGGTCGTCGCGGACGGCGGCGACCAGGGCGCGGGAGACCTCGGCGCCGGTGGCGTCCCCGCCCGCGTGCACGATCCGGCGGCGGTGGTGGCCGCCCTCGCGGGTGAGCAGGATCTCGCCGGCCTCGTCGCGGTCGAAGGCGGCGCCGACCGCGATCAGCCGACGGACGGCGTCCGGGCCCTCGGTGACCATGGTGCGCACGGCCTCCTCGTCGCAGAGCCCGGCGCCGGCCACCAGAGTGTCGTCCAGGTGCTGCTCGGGGGTGTCCCCCTCGCCCAGGGCGGCGGCTATGCCTCCCTGGGCCCAGCGGGTGGAGCCTTCGTCCAGCATCGCCTTGGTGACCACCATGGCCCGCAGGCCGGCCTTGCGGACGTTGAGGGCGACGGTGAGACCGGCGATGCCGGAGCCGACCACCACCACGTCGGTGGCGGCGGTCCAGCCGGGGGCCGGGGCGGTGAGGCGATGCGTAACGGACATGGCTCAGTGGCTCCTTCAGCGAGAGGCGGCGTCGGCCGCGTCGTCCCGGCCACCGTACGCCGCGTCGCCGCGGAGCAGCCCGGTGCCCTCCTGGGCCTCCGCCGGGTCGCCGCCCAGGCCGGTGATCCGGTTCCGCTCGTCCACGAAGACGATGCTCGGCTCGTAGCCCTTGGCCTCGGCCGTGTCCATCTGCCCGTAGGCGATGAGGATGACCAGGTCGCCGGGGTGGACCAGCCGGGCGGCGGCGCCGTTGATGCCGATCACGCCGGAGCCGCGCGGGCCGGCGATGGTGTACGTCTCCAGCCGGGCGCCGTTGTTGATGTCGACGATGTGGACCAGCTCGCCGGGGAGCAGGTCGGCGGCGTCGAGCAGGTCCTCGTCCACCGTGACGGAGCCGACGTAGTGCAGGTCGGCCTGGGTCACGGTGGCCCGGTGGATCTTGGACTTGAGCATGGTGCGGAGCATGGGGTCACGCCTCCTGTGAGTGCATGCCTGAGGGCTGGGCTACCGAACGGTGGTGCTTAGCGAACGATGATGCGGACGTTGTCGATGAGGCGGGTCGAGCCCACCTGCGCGGCGACGGCCAGCACCGCCTCGCCCTGGAAGTCGTCCGCCGCTTCGCTGAAGTCGTGCGGGTCGATCAGGGCGAGGTAGTCAAGGGTGACACCCTCGGCGGCGTCCAGGACGACCGAGGCGGCCTCGCGGACGGCCTTCGGGCCCTGGGCGGCGGCGTCCCGGCCGGCGAACAGGGCCTTGGACAGGGCCAGGGCGCGGGCGCGCTCCTCCTCCGAGAGGTAGCGGTTGCGCGAGGACAGCGCCAGGCCGTCCTCCTCGCGGGCGGTCGGCACGCCGACGATCTCGACGTCGAAGTCCAGGTCGGCGACCATCCGCTGGATGACCGCCAGCTGCTGGGCGTCCTTCTCGCCGAAGAAGGCGAAGTCCGGGTCGGTGATGTGCAGCAGCTTGGCGACCACGGTCAGCACGCCGTCGAAGTGGCCGGGCCGGGTGGCGCCCTCGAAACGCTCGCCCATCGGGCCCGCCACGATGCGCACCTGCGGCTCGCCGTTCGGGTAGACCTCCTCGACGGACGGCGCGAAGACCACGTCGGCGCCGTTCTCCTCGGCCAGCTTCACATCGTCGTCGAGGCTGCGCGGGTAGCGCTCCAGGTCCTCGCTCGGGCCGAACTGCAGCGGGTTGACGAAGACCGTCACCGCGACCCGGCCGTCCCGGCCGACCTGCTTGCGGGCGGCCCGGATCAGCGCGGCGTGGCCCTCGTGCAGCGCGCCCATGGTCATCACCACGGCGTTGTCCACCGGCTGCTCGTCCGGCCAGAACGCGGCCTCGAAGTCGTCCACGGTGCGGGTGACGACGGCCCGGTGGACCTTCGGCGTCCGCTGGGGCTTGTTCGGCTGCTTGCCGCGTGCCATCAGGGCTTCTCCTCGTTCAGTACGTCCAGCAGCGCCGCCGCCGACGTGTCGTCGATCGTTCCGTTGGCGAGCGCCCGCTGCGCGGTGGCGCGGGCCATCGCTCGGTACGCCGCCGGGATGTCGGGGGACACCGTACTGAGCTGCGCCAGGTGACGCCGTACGGTGCCTGCGTCGCCCCGGGCGACCGGGCCGGTGAGGGCCGCGTCGCCGGAGCGCAGGCTGTTGTCCAGGGCGGCGCCCAGCAGCGGGCCGAGCATCCGGCCGGGCTCGGCGACGCCGGCCGTGCGCAGCAGCTCCATCGCCTGGGCGACCAGGGTGACCAGGTGGTTCGCGCCGTGCGCGAGGGCGGTGTGGTAGAGCGGGCGGACCTCCTCGGGCACCCACTCGGGCTCGCCGCCCATCTCCACCACCAGCGCCTCGGCGACCGGCCGCAGCTCCTCGGGGGCGGTCACACCGAACGGGCAGCCGGCCAGCCGGTCCAGGTCGACCGAGGTGCCGGTGAAGGTCATCGCCGGGTGCAGGGCCAGCGGCAGCGCCCCGGCCCGGGTGGCGGGCTCCAGGATGGCGACACCGTGCGCGCCGGAGGTGTGCACGACCAGCTGGCCGGCGCGGACGGCGCCGGTGGCGGCCAGCCCGACCACCAGGTCGGCCAGGGCGTCGTCCGGGACGGTCAGCAGGACCAGGTCGGCGGCGGCCAGCACCTGCGGCGGGGTGACGATCCGCACGCCCGGCAGCAGCGCCTCGGCGCGGCGGCGGGAGGTGGCGGACACCCCGGAGGCGGCGACCACGGTGTGCCCGGCGAGCTGCAGGGCGGCGCCGAGCGCGGGGCCGACCCGGCCGGTGCCGACCACGCCGACGGCGAGTCGGGCCGGACGGTTGCCGGGATCGCTCGGGTCGCCGAGGCCGTCGGCGAGCGGGGCGAACTCGCCGAATTCGGCGAAGTCGGACGGATCCACGCATCCACCCTTGTCGTGAATGACCGTTCCGGTCCACTCATCGGGTACCGGACGTACCGCCCTAGTCTACGGTCGGCGCCCGGACGCCGAGGAGGCTCAGTCGGTGGCCCCGGCGCGGCTCAGTCGGTGGCCCCGGCGCGGATCAGCCCGGCCTCGTACGCCAGCACCACGGCCTGGACCCGGTCGCGCAGGCCGAGCTTGGCCAGGATCCGGCCGACGTGGGTCTTCACGGTGGCCTCGGAGAGCACCAGCCGGGCCGCGATCTCGCCGTTCGACAGGCCCTGGGCGACCAGCAGGAACACCTCGCGCTCGCGCTCGGTCAGCGGGCCGAGGACGTCCGAGCCGGGCGCGCTCTGCGGGGTGGGCAGCACCTCGGCGAAGCGGTCGATCATCCGGCGGGTGGTGGTCGGGGCGACCACCGCGTCCCCGCCGTGCACCGCGCGGATCGCGGCCACCAGCTCGGTTGGCGGGACGTCCTTGAGCAGGAAACCGCTGGCGCCGGCCTTGAGCGCGGCGAAGGCGTACTCGTCCAGGTCGAAGGTGGTGAGGATCAGCACGTGCGGGGCGCCCGGCAGCGGGCTGCCGTCCTCGGCGAGGCAGATCCGGCGGGTCGCCTGCACGCCGTCCAGGCGCGGCATCCGGACGTCCATCAGGATCACGTCCACCGTGGTGTGCCGCAGCAGCTCCAGGGCCTGCGCGCCGTCGCCCGCCTCGGCGGTGATCTCGATGTCGCCCTGCGACTGCAGGATCATCCGGAACCCGGTGCGCAGCAGTTCCTGGTCGTCGACGAGCATCACGCGGATGGTCAAGGTGGCTCCTAGAGAGAGGGCGGAGGGTCAGTGTGCGGCCTTGAGCGGCAGGACGGCGCGGATCCGGAAGCCGCCGCCGGGGCGGGGGCCCACGTCGAGGCTGCCGCTGACCATGCCGACCCGCTCGCGCATGCCGATCAGGCCGTGGCCGAGACCGTCCGTGCCGCCGGAGGCCAGCTGTTCGTCGGTGCTGCCGCGCCCGTCGTCCTCCACCAGCACGGCCAGCTCGCGCTCGCCGAAGTCGACCGCGACCCGGGCGTGCACATCGGGGCCGCCGTGCTTGCGGACGTTGGTGAGCGCCTCCTGGACGATCCGGTAGACGGTCAGCTCGACACCGCGCGGCAGCTCGCGCGGGTGCCCGGAGGTCGCGTAGTCCACCTGCAGTCCGGCCGTGCGGACCTGCTCCAGCAGCTCCGGCAGCTCCTCCACGCCCGGCTGCGGCACGTACTCCTCGGCGGTATCGGCGGTGCGCAGCACGCCCAGCAGGCGGCGCATCTCGACCAGCGCCTGGCGGCCGGTGGAGGCGATCGTGCCGAGCGCCTCCTTCGCCTGCTGCGGGGAGTTGTCGAGGACGTACGCGGCGCCGTCGGCCTGGACGATCATCACCGAGACGTTGTGCGCGACCACGTCGTGCAGCTCGCGGGCGATCCGGGCCCGCTCGGCGGCGACCGCCACCTTGGCCTGGGCGTCCCGCTCGCGCTCCAGCCGGGCGGCGCGGTCCTCCAGCTCGGTCAGGTAGGCGCGGCGCACCCGGGTCAGCCGGCCCCACGCCCAGCACAGGATGAACGGCGTGCTCATCAGCAGCATGATCAGCGCTGCTTCACCGAGGTTGTAGTCGCGGGAGATGTAGTGACCGGAGTTCTCGCGGACCGTCTTCATCGGGTGCATCTGCCAGAACACCAGCGGCCCGGCGGACAGCCCGGCGACCAGCGCCAGCCGCGAGGTCCACTTCTGGCCGAAGGCGGCGCCGGTGTAGGCGAAGACCAGGTAGGCGATCGAGGAGGCGCCCGGCTCGACGCCGGCGAGCACCTGGCTGACGCCGAGGCCGGTGGCGGCGGCCACCGTGACGTCGGGATAGCGCCGGCGGACGACCATCAGCGCGGGCAGCACCAGCGCGACCAGGATGTTCGCGTCGAAGCGCCAGCCGCCGTCGGGGAAGTTGCCGTCCGGGAGCAGGCCGAGGAAGAGCACGATCGCCGCCCATGCGGCGTCGACCACCATGGGGTGACGGCGGAGCCAGGCGTTGAGTCGATGCACGTGTCCAGCGTAGGCAGTCGCTCCGCGTGTCCAGGTCCGCCGGTAGGGCGATCCGTCCTACTCCGTAGGTCGGAGAAGCCCCGGCTCCGATTGGGAGGGCCTTCCGACTGCCGGGTAGCGTCCCGCCCCATGACTTGGATGCGGTGGGCGCCCGCCATGGAACAGGCCCTCTACGACCCCGACCGGGGCTTCTACCGCAGGCCCGAGGGCCCGGCCGGGCACTTCCGCACCTCGGTGCACGCCTCGCCGAGGTTCGCCCGTGCGGTGGCCCGGCTGCTCCTCCAGGTTGACGCGGCCCTCGGTCGTCCGGAGGAGCTGGCCTTCGTCGACGTCGGGGCCGGGCGGGGGGAACTGCTGACCGGCGTCCTGGCCGAGCTGCCCGCCGAGGTGCTGGCGCGGCTGCGCCCGTACGGCGTGGAGATCGCGGACCGCCCGGCCGGGCTCCCGTCCACAGCCCTGTGGACGGACGAGCTGCCGCAGGGCGTGACCGGGCTGCTGTTCGCCAACGAGTGGCTGGACAACGTGCCGCTGGACGCCGGCGAAGTGGACGAGGACGGAGTGCTGCGCTGCGTCGAGGTGGACACCGAGAGCGGAGCGCTGCGGCTGGGCGCAGAGGCGCCGGAAGCGGAATCGGCCTGGGCCGCGCGCTGGTGGCCGGTCTCGGAGCCCGGGGAGGTGGTGGAGTTCGGTGGACCGCGGGACGCCGCCTGGGCGCGGGCCGTCGCCGGACTGGAGCGCGGCCTGGCCGTCGCGGTCGACTACGGGCACACGGCGGGGCGGCGGCCGCCCTTCGGCACCTTCACCGGCTTCCGGGACGGCCGGGAGGTGTCCCCGGTGCCGGACGGCTCCTGCGACGTGACCGCGCACGTGGCCCTGGACGCCATCGCCGTCCCCGGTCTCCACAGCCTGTGGACGACACAGCGCGAGGCCCTGCGCGCGCTCGGCGTGAGCGGCGGGCGCCCGCCGCTCCTGCTCGCCTCCACCGACCCGGCGGGCTACCTGCGGGCGCTGAGCGGGGCGGGGGAGGGGGCCGAGCTGACCGACCCGAACGGGCTGGGCGGCTTCGGGTGGCTGCTGCAGGCTGTCCGCATGCCGGTACCGGCGAGCTTGGAGCTCCTGCCGGGATGGCAGACTCTGGGGGCATGAGGGAGACCACGGTCGGCATCGGGGCGGGAGCCGAGAACGTCAGCGGCGCGGCGGGCACCACCGACATGGTGCTCAACATCGGTCCGCAGCACCCGGCCACGCACGGCGTGCTGCGGCTACGCCTGCTGCTCGACGGCGAGCGCATCATCACCGCCGAGCCGGTGATCGGCTACATGCACCGGGGCGCGGAGAAGCTGTTCGAGGCCCGTGACTACCGGCAGATCATCATGCTGGCCAACCGGCACGACTGGCTCTCCGCCTTCTCCAACGAACTCGGCGTCGTCCTCGGCGTCGAGCGGATGCTCGGCATGGAGGTCCCCGAGCGGGCGGTGTGGATCCGCACCCTGCTCGCCGAACTCAACCGGGTGCTCAACCACCTGATGTTCCTCGGCTCCTACCCGCTGGAGCTCGGCGGCATCACCCCGATCTTCCACGCCTTCCACGGCCGCGAAGACCTCCAGCACGTCCTGGAGGAGGCCTCCGGCGGCCGGATGCACTACATGTTCAACCGGGTCGGCGGCCTCAAGGAGGACCTCCCGGCGGGCTGGCTCGGCCGGGTCCGCGCCGCCGTCGCCAAGGTGCGGTCGGAGATGCCGGTGTTCGAGGAACTCGTCCTCGGCAACGAGATCTTCCGCGCCCGCACCGCCGGCGTCGGCACCCTCACCCGGGCACAGGCCGAGGCCTACGGGGTCAGCGGCCCCATCGCCCGGGCCAGCGGCCTCGACCTCGACCTGCGCCGCGACGAGCCCTACCTCGCGTACGGCTCCGAGGAACTGCGGCAGGTGCTCACCGTGGTCACCCGCGAAGAGGGCGACTGCCTGGCCCGCTTCGAATGCCTGCTGGAACAGAGCCTCAACGCCCTGGACCTCGCCGACGCCTGCCTCGACAAGCTCGCCACCCTGCCGCCCGGCCCGGTCAACCAGCGGCTGCCCAAGGTGCTCAAGGCACCCGAAGGCAGCACCTACGCGTGGACCGAGAACCCGCTCGGGATCAACGGCTACTACCTGGTCTCGCGCGGCGACAAGACGCCCTGGCGGCTCAAGCTGCGCTCGGCGTCCTTCAACAACATCCAGGCGCTGACCGAACTGCTGCCGGGGACGCTGGTCGCGGACATGGTGGCGATCCTGGGGTCGATGTTCTTCGTCGTCGGGGACATCGACAAGTAGGTCTGACCTTCAAGGAGGTCAGACCTTCAAGGAGGTCAGTCCTTCTTGGCCTTCTTGCCCGTCCTGGTCGGGTCCGCCTTCTTGGCGGGGTCCTTCCTGATCGGGTCGGCCGGGTGCGGGGCGACCCTGCGGTCGCCCTTGGTGGCGATCCGCTCCTCGCACAGGCGGGCCAGCACGTCGTACGCCGCCCCGCCCATCAGCTCGGTGAGCTCGGGGCGGTAGCTGACGTACACCGGCTCCGCGCCCTGGTGGGCCGCGGGGGCGCCGGTGCACCACCAGTGCAGGTCGTGGCCGCCCGGGCCCCAGCCACGGCGGTCGTACTCGCCGATCGAGACCTGGAGGTAGCGGGTGTCGTCCGGGCGGTCGATCCAGTCGTAGGTGCGGCGGATCGGCAGCTGCCAGCAGACGTCCGGCTTGGTCTCCAGCGGCTCGCGGCCCTCCTTGAGCGCCAGCGCGTGCAGGGCGCAGCCGGCGCCGCCCGCGAAGTCCGGGCTGTTCACGAAGATGCAGGCGCCGTTGACCCGGCGGGTCTGGCGGTCGCCGTCCTCGTCCAGCATGGTGATGCCGCGGGCGTCGCCGTTACCGCCGTTGCCGGGGTCGGAGACCAGTCGCCCCTTGGCGTCGGTGCCCTCGGCGAAGTTCTCCCACAGCTCGGGCGTCAGCCGCGCCGCGTGGCCCAGGACGCGCTTCTCGTCGTCCTCGTCCGAGTAGTGCGCGCCCAGCGTGCAACAGCCGTCCGACTCGCCGCGGCCCTCACGGATGCCGTGGCAGCCCTGGCCGAACACGCAGGACCAGCGGGAGGTCAGCCAGGTGAGGTCGCAGCGGAACACCTGCTCCTCGTCGGCGGGGTCGGCGAACTCGACCCAGGCGCGCGGGAAATCGAGCGGGACCTCGTCGCGCGGGATCTCGCGGCGCAGGGTCGGCATCGCGAGGTCGACGGGGGCGGGGGAGGCCGGGGGCTTCGCCTTGGCCTTCTTCTTGGACGTTTCTGCTGGTGCCACCCGGCAAGGGTAGAGCTTTCGCGGGCGTGGTGACGGGGTCGGTGCGCGTGGCGGCGGTTTCGGCACGGCGCTCGGGCCGGGTTCGGGCCGGGCTCAGGCCGGGTTCGGCGCCGGCTTCGGCACGGGGCCGGGCGGGGGCCCGGTACGGGTGAAGGCGGGGTGAAGAGGTCCGTCGGGCGCTGCGGGCGGGCCCGGGAGCGTGCCTAGGATGGCGGTCCGCTACGGGGAGGTACGGGGATGGCAGGCGGCAGCACCGGGGCGTCCGACCGCGCGGGCGGCGCGTTCGTCCTCAAGCCGTGGGAACTGCACGGCGAGGGGCGGGAGTTCGAGAAGATCGGGGGCGAGCTGACGAAGGCCGTCGCCGCCCTGGAACGGGACCTCGCCGCGCTCGGCGCCCCCTGGGGAACGGACACGCCGGGCAGCGGCTTCGCCACCGTGTACGGTCCGGCGCACGGCGAACTCGTCGGCGGGCTGCGGGGGTTGGCCGGGCGGGTGGGGAAGGTCGGGACCGGGCTGCACGCGATGGCCGAGCGGACGACGGACACGGACACCTCGGCGGCGAGCGGCTTCGGCGGTGGGGTCGGCGGTGGGGCCGAGGGCGTGACCGGGCCCGGGCCCGGGGCGGCGGCGGTGTCCGCGGTCTATTCGACGACGGGGGCAACCCCGGGGGCGGCGCCCGCCGTCCCCAAGGACATGTCGGTCTGACGGACCCGGCTCGGAGGGGGAAGCGCGTGTCCCGGAAACTGCCCGAGGAACTGGCCCCGGTGCTGGCCAGGACCGGCCACCAGTGGCCGCAGGCCGACGAGGAGGGCCTACGCAAGGCGGCCGGAGTCTGGCGGGAGTTCGGCAAGGAGGCCGACCGCCTCACCCGCCGCTGCGGCGAGTCCGTCCAGCGCGTCACCGCCGACAACTCCGGCCACGCGGTCGAAGCCTTCGGCGCGTACTGGCAGGCTTTCAGCGGCGGCGGCAAAGGCCACCTGGACGACGCGCACGCCGCGGTCGGGCTGGTCGCCAGCGCCTTCGACACGGCCGCGCGGGCCGTGGACACCTGCAAGGCCGAGATCATCGCGACCCTGCAACAGCTCGCCGCCGACCTCGCGCAGGCCGAGGAGCAGGCCGCCAAGGCCAAGGAGGCGGCGGGCAAGCTCGCTGCGGCGGTCGACGGCGCCCCCGGCCCGGGGGCGGAGAACAGCGGGGTGGTCGGCGGGCTGAAGAAGGCCGTCGGCGGCCTCGCCACCACGGTGCAGAACACTGCCACCGAGCAGGTCGCGGCGGGCGTGTCGGCCGTCGTCGTCGACGCCGCCGCGCTGAAGATCGGCGGGCTGCTCGCCGAACTCGGCCGTGCCATGAAGGACGCGCTCGCCACCGTGCTCAAGGAACCGGCCGCCGTCGCCCTGCTCCGGCTCGGCACCGCGCAGGGGACGGGGATCACCGCCGCCTCGTATCGCACCGGCGCCTTCGACCCGCTCGCCGCCGGACTGCCCGTCGCCCTCGGCGAACCGGGCGTGCTCGGCGCGGACGGCACCGGGCTGGTCCTGCTCGCGGGCAAGGACGGCAAACAGCTGGTCGGCGTGCCCGGGCTCACCGTCAAGCTCGACGAACACGGGCAGCCCGTCCTCGGCCAGGACGGTCGGCCGGTCATCCTCCGGGCCGACGGCACGCCGGTGGGCGACCCCTCCGGGCTGCTGGTCGTCCCGGGGCCGGACGGCAAACCGGTCGTCGGGGTGGCCGACCTGGCCGTCCGGCTGGACGAGCACGGGCAGCCGGTGCTCACCGACGAACACGGCCAGGAGGTCCACGGGCTGCCCGTCGGGGGGCTGCCACCCGCCGGGCTGCCCGAGACACCGGACAAGCCGGCCACCGCGGACGGGAAGCCGGCCGACGGCACGGGGCCGGACGGCAAGCCGGATCCGAAGACGCCCGGCGTGGTGACCGTGGCCTCGGCCGTCGTGGCGGACCCGGGTGCGGTCGTGGGCGGGGCGGACACCGCCGTCGCCGCGAGCGCGCCCGCCGGTGCGGTGGCGGCGGGGGCCTCGTACGCGACCGGGGGCTGGCAGGGGCAACACCGGGCGGTGGCCGGCGGTGCCGACTGGACGCCGCCGGCGCGCGACGACGGGTCTCCCGGGCGGTCCGTCGCCGCGCCGGTCCGCCAGGGCAGCGGGTCGGCGGGCTGGGCGGACGGGGACTACCCACTCCAGGCCCCTGCAGCTTCGGTTCCGGCACACGGTGGGGGCGGTGGCGGCGGCGGGCCGGTGACCGTACGGACCGACTCGGTGAGCGCGCCGCCCGCGCCCAGTGCCGCGCAGTCCACCAACAGCTCCTCCGGCTCCTCGTACACACCGGCGCCGGACGCCCCGCCGGCGATCCGGCCGGTCGGCGTCGCCGGGCCGTTCGGGACACCGGCGTACGGTGCCGGGTATCCGGTGGCCGGAGGGGTGGGTGCAGTCGGTGCGGTCGGGGCCGTTGGCGCGGTCGGGGCTGTTGGCGCGGTCGGGCCAGGGCCGCTCGCGGGCGGCGGCGGAGGGCCTGCCGCGCAGGTGGCGGCACCGTTCGGCAGCGGAACGGGTGCTGCCGCGCCGCAGCCCGCCCTCGGCGAACCCCGGCCGGGCGCTCCCGCACCCCGCACCCCGGTCGGCGCCGCGCCGCACCCCGTCACCGGTCCGCCGACCCCGGTTCCGGTCACACCGCCGATCGTCGGCACCACCCCGGTGCTCGGCCGGCCCGAGCCGCACCACGTCGACACCCGACGCCGGGACACTGCCGAGACCGTCGCCGACCCCACCCTCGCGTGGGGCGCCGTCCCGGTCGCGACCGCCCACGCCATGGCCCTCCAACTCGCCCTGCGCGCACGGCGCGGAGCCCACCCCGACGACCCGGCCGCCCAGCCGCGCAGCATCACCGACAGCCGCCCGTACGGGCTGCCCGGCGGGCTCGGCCCGGTCGACCCGGAGCACCAGGCCGAACTCGAACGCCGCGCACCCCGCGACGCGGACGGGCTCCCGGTCCGCCACCCCCACCCGGCCATCGGCGGCTGGGCGGAGGCCGTCAACGCCGGCGGCTACCGCGAACCGGGCCGGGCCAACAACAGCCTGGAGATCGCCCTCTCCGCCGTCGAGTGTCACACCGGCCGACCCACCTGCGCCGCCCCGCGCATCCCCACCGAGGGGGACGCCGGCGAACGCGTCGGCCGGGACCGCGCCGAACGCGAACTCGGCGCCCCCTTCCGCGACCTGGGCGACGGCGACCAGGCCATCGACCGCCTCGCCGACGACCTCCGCCGCGCCGGCCACGGCTCCCAGGCCGTCCTCCTCACCCTGGACGCCTTCGGCCGCCCGCACGCCTGGAATGCCGTCAACCACCAGGACACCGTCACCTACCTCGACCACCAACTTGCCCGCCAGGGCCCCACCCCCCTCCACCCCGCCACCCACGGCCTCTGGGCCATCGCCCTCACCCCCGAAGGCCGCCCCCTCGCCCTCACCGGCTAGCCACCCGCAGTTTGCGCAGGAAGTCGACCAGGCCGACTTCCTGCGCTCGCTCACCTCCGCCAGGGCAAATATGCAGACCGGTCTCCATATTGGCCGGATGGGGACGGAAAGCGTGCGTGCGTGAGAAGTCGACCGGGCCGACTTTTCGCGTGCTGGGTCGGTATGGAGACCGATCGCCGGGGTTGGGTGGGTGTTGCGCGAGAAGTCGGCGGGGTCGCCTTCCTGTGTGCGGTGGGGGTCGGCTACCCGTAAATCTGTAGACCGGTCGCCATATCTTTGCCCGTGTGCGTGGGAAGTCGGGTGGGCCGACTTTTCGTGTGTGGGCTCGCTGTGGATCTGTAGACCGGCCTTCATGGTCGTGCAGGGGTGGGCGGGAGTTGCTCAGGAAGTCGGTGGGGTCGACTTTCTGTGTGAGTCGGCAGGGGAGTTCGGGTGGAGGCGGCACTCCTTGGTGTGAGGGCGTAGGGTCGCGGCGCGGTCGGGTTGGGTGTCGGGGACGGGGGTGGCCGAGTGGTTTCGCGGGCGCAGGCGGTGGCGGCGGGACATCGGTGGATCAACGGGGATCTTCCGCAGGGCGCCGCGGTGGTGCGGCGGGTGTGCGCGCACGAGTTCGAGCTCGGGTGGGTGGTGTGGGCGGAGCCCGCGCGTGCGGAGGTGGATCCGCGGACCGGTGAGCGGCGGGCGCCCGAGGAGGTGGGGGCTGCCTGTGCCGTGGTGGACCGGGAGAGCGGGCGGTTCACGGTGTGGCCCTCGGTGCCGGTGGACGAAGTGGTCGGGCTGTACCGGGACTTCGTCGGCGCGGGCGGGCACGACCCGACCCGGCCGCCGGCGACCGGCCGCGGTGCCCGTGCCGAGCTGACGTACCGGGACGACGCGGGCGAGGAGCGGTCGCTGGCGCTGCGTTCGGCGGCGGGCCTGCCGCATCCGGCGCTGCGCGGCTGGTGGTGGCTGCGCGAGCAGGGGGTGGCGGCCGGGGACGTGCTGGCCGTCCGGACCGACCTGCGGATGAGCGCCCTGCCCGGCGGCTACTGGGCCCACGCGCTGGCCGCCGAACTGCCGGACACCCGGGTCGACTTCGAGTTGCCGTACGGCCCGCGGTTCGACCACCGGGCCGCCGCCGTACGGGCGCTGCCCGCGCCCCCGGACGGGCCGGCCCGCAACCGGGTGCCCTTCCCCCGCCCGGTGCGGAACGCGCCGGACGAGCCCGACGCGACGCTCGCCGCGCGGCTCGCGGAGCGGTTCGGCCCGGCGGGTGTGCAGCGTTTCGACCCGGCGGACGTGGCGCGGGCCGAACTGCCCGGGGACGCGGCCGCGTTGCTGCTGGCGGTGGGTGTGCCGACGGCCGTGCCGGGGTTCTTCGCCCTGCACCACCCCGGCGCGGAGGCGATCGCGGACGGCACCCGCCCCGGCACCGTGCTGCCGCCGCTGGCGGCCCACCTGGCGGCGCTCGGCCGCGGCGCCCGGGTGGCCGAGCGCGAGCGTCCGGCGCTCGCCGGGCAGCTGGTGCTGGGGACGGACGGCTGGGCGCTGGTGGCCCTCGACACGGTGGACGGCGCCGTCCGAGCGGTGGATCCGGACTACGCGACCGCCCGCCACTGCAACGCGGACCTGCGCGCCTTCGTCCGCTGCCTGGAGGTGTTCGCCGGCTGGTGGCCCGCCCTGCGCGGCCTCGGCCCGGTGACGGCGGGCGAGGCGGTGGAGGGTCTGCAGCGTGCCCTGGTGGAGGCGGACGGTTCGGTCTTCGCCGATCCCGAGAACTGGTGGGCCGTCATCGTGGAGCAGCTGTGGGACGGCCTGCTGTGACGGGACGCCGGGGAACCTGACGCCGGGGGGCGAACGCCAGGGAGCCGGAGGCCGCCGAGGGCCCGGACGCCGCCCCGGACCAGCGTGAATACCGTCGCAACCCCCCTCGCCCGGGCCCGGATCGCGTAGCGTGGAGAGTTATGCGACTCGGTGTTCTCGACGTAGGTTCCAACACGGTCCACTTCCTCGTGGTGGACGCCCATCCGGGCGCCGCCCCGCTGCCCGCGTACTCCCACAAGGCCGAACTGCGCCTGGCCGAGCTGCTGGACGAGGACGGCTCGATAAACGAGGCCGGTATCGAGCGGCTGGTCGGCCACATCGCGTCCTCGCTGCGGGTCGCCGAGGACAAGGGTGTCGTCGACATCCTGCCGTTCGCCACCTCCGCCGTGCGCGAGGCCGCGAACGGCGAGGAGGTGCTGCGCCGGGTGACCGCCGAGACCGGTGTCGAGCTGCGGGTGCTCTCCGGGCAGGACGAGGCCCGGCTCACCTTCCTGGCGGTTCGCCGCTGGTTCGGCTGGTCCTCCGGCCGGCTGCTCAACCTGGACATCGGCGGCGGCTCGCTGGAGATCGCCTGCGGTCTGGACGAGCAGCCGGACGTCGCCTGCTCGCTGCCGCTGGGCGCCGGGCGGCTGACCGCCCGCTGGCTGCCCGGGGACGTCGCGGACCCGGACGGGCTGCGCGAGCTGAGACGCCACATCCGAGCCGAGATGGCCACCGTGGTCGGCGAGATCTCCCGGCTCGGGCCGCCGCAGCACGCGGTCGCCACCTCCAAGACCTTCAAGCAGCTGGCCCGGATGACCGGCGCCGCGCCCGCCGACGCCGGCCCGTACACCGACCGCCGGCTCACCCGCAGCGGGCTGGGAGCCTGGCTGCCGCGGCTGGCCACGATGACCGTCGCCGAGCGCGCCCAGATCCCCGGCGTCTCCGAGGGCCGTGCCAAGCAGTTGCTGGCCGGCGCGCTGGTCGCCGACGCCGCGATGGACCTGTTCGGCCTCGACGAGCTGGACGTCTGCCCGTGGGCGCTGCGCGAGGGCATCATCCTGCGCCGGCTGGACGCCATGGACAGCCCCGCCGACCGGCGCCGACCGGCGTTGACTCCGTAGGACGGCGTCCCGTTCGGAGCGAGCTCCGCTTACGCTGTCTCCCGTGGTGCAACCAGCGGGCGAGGACGGGACGCGGGAGGGCCGCGCTCCCGGGGACGGGCAGCCGCGGCCGGACAGCCCGCGCCGCCGGCTCGGCAAGGCGGTCAAGGGCGCCACCGCCGCGCAGGCCGCCAAGGCTGTGAAGGCGGCCCAGCGCACCACGAAGAAGGCCGCCACGAAGAAGGCTGCCACGAAGGACGCCCCGACGACGGCCGCATCGAAGACCGCTGCGACGACGCGCACCGCCGCCGAGAAGCCGCCCGCGAAGAAGCCGGCGACGAAGAAGGCCACGGACAAGAAGCCCCCGACGCAGCCGCCGGAGCAGCCCGGGGCGGCGCCCGCCCGCGGCCCGGCCCCCCGCAAGGCGGCCGCCAAGGCCGCGCCGCGGGAGACCCGCACCGCCCGGGCCGCCGGTGCCGCGAAGGCCGCCGTCCAGTCGGTGCGCTCGGTCAAGGCCGCCCGCCGGGACGCCGCCCGTCCGCCGTTGCTGCGGACCACCGACCGGCTGGTGCTGCCCCAGCACCCGGCGCTGCACATCCCCGACACCAAGGTGGCCCTGTCCACCGCTTCGGTGTACCCGGCGAGCACCGCCGTCGCTTTCGAGCTGGCGGCGAAGCTCGGCTACGACGGGGTCGAGGTGATGGTCTGGAACGATCCGGTCAGTCAGGACATCGAGGCGCTGCGCCGGCTCTCCGACGCCCATCAGCTGCCGATCCTGGCCGTGCACGCGCCCTGTCTGCTGATCACCCAGCGGGTGTGGACCACCGACCCGTGGACCAAGCTGGTCCGGGCCCGGGCGGCGGCCGAGAAGCTCGGCGCGAGCGCCGTCGTCGTCCATCCGCCGTTCCGCTGGCAGCGCCAGTACGCCCGGGACTTCGTCGAGGGCATCAACCGGATGGCGGGCGAGACCGACGTCCGCTTCGCCGTCGAGAACATGTACCCGTGGCGCTACCGCGACCGCGAGGTGCTGGCGTACGCGCCCGGCTGGGACGTCACCGACGAGGAGTACCGGCACTTCACCATCGACCTCTCGCACGTGGCGACGTCCCGGATCGACACCTTCGCCATGGTCGAGCGGATGGGCGACCGGCTCGCCCACGTGCACCTGGCCGACGGCAGCGGCTCCGGCAAGGACGAGCACCTGATCCCCGGCCGCGGCAAGCAGCCCTGCGCGGAGCTGCTGGAGCACCTCGCCCGTACCGGGTTCGACGGCCACGTGGTGCTGGAAGTCAACACCCGGCGCTCCGCGTCGCCCGCCGAACGCGAGGCCGATCTGGCCGAGGCCCTGGCTTTTACCCGCTTGCACCTGGCCACCTCCTCGCGCGTACGCTGAGCCGCACGGGCACGCCCCGCTGTGGGTGCGAACTTCCGTACGGAGGGCGAGACATGACGGAGGAGCGGAACTACCGTGAGGCCGCCGGGAGCTTCGGCGCGGTGGCCGCCGAGTACGACCGGGGCCGCCCCGGCTACCCCGATGAGCTGTTCGACGCGCTGGAGCGGCTGTGGGGCCGGGGCCTCAAGGGCGCCCGGGTCCTGGACGTCGGCGCGGGCACCGGCATCGCCACCCGGCTGCTGGCCGCCAGGGGCGCGGACGTCGTCGCCGTCGAGCCCAGCTCCGGCATGGCCGCCCAGTTCCTGGCCTCCTCGCCCATGCTGCCGCTGGTCCGCGGCAGCGGCGACGACCTGCCCTTCCATGACCACTCCGCCGACCTGATCACCTACGCCCAGGCCTTCCACTGGACGTACCCCGAGCGGTCGGTCCCCGAGGCGCTCCGGGTCCTGCGGCCGGGCGGCGCCGTCGCCGTCTGGTGGAACGTGCACGACGAGACCGTGCCGTGGGTCCGGGCCCGGGACCGGCGGATGGCCGCCGCACTGCCCGCCCGCTACCGCGGCTACGGCGGGATCAGCGACCACACCAGCCACTTCGCGCCGGCCGGCCTCGCGGTCGAACGGGCGGTGCTGCACTGGGAGCGGCGGGTCACCGTCGACCACGTGCTGACCGACCTCACCTCCCGCTCGTACCTGGCCTCGCTGAGCCCCGAGGAGCGCGCGCCGGTGCTGGCCGCCGAGCGGGAGGCCATGCTCGCCGAGTTCCCGGACGGCATCGTGGTCGAGCCGTTCGCCCTCGACCTCACGGTGGCCGGCACCCCGGGGTGATCCCGCAGCGCCGCCCACCGACCAGCCGACCAGCCGCCTACCCTCCTGCCGACCGCCCCCCGCCGGCCAGCCGCCCCCGCCCACCGCCCGTCGACAACCCCCCCGGCCCGCACGCCGGCCCGCACGCCGGCGGTACGACCGCATCGCGGACGGCCCGTCCGCCGCCCGGACGGCGGGCGTAGGCTCGGTAGCCACAGCGGCCCCCGCACCCTCCCGCCGGCGGGGCGCCGGCGAGAGCCCGAAGGAGTGGAGCACAGTGCCCGAGCTGAAGTCCCGTACGGTCACCCACGGTCGCAACATGGCAGGCGCCCGGGCGCTTCTCCGGGCGGCCGGTGTAGCCCGCGAGGACTTCGGCAAGCCGATCATCGCGGTCGCCAACTCCTTCACGGAGTTCGTCCCCGGCCACACCCACCTCCAGCCGGTGGGCCGGATCGTCTCCGAGGCGATCAAGCAGGCGGGCGGCATCCCGCGCGAGTTCAACACCATCGCCGTGGACGACGGCATCGCGATGGGCCACGGCGGCATGCTCTACTCGCTGCCCTCGCGCGACCTGATCGCCGACTCGGTCGAGTACATGGTCAACGCGCACTGCGCGGACGCCCTGATCTGCATCTCCAACTGCGACAAGATCACCCCGGGCATGCTGATGGCCGCGCTGCGCCTGAACATCCCGACCGTCTTCGTCTCCGGCGGTCCGATGGAGGCCGGCAAGGCCACCCTGGTCGACGGCACCGTGCGCAAGCTCGACCTGGTCGACGCGATCTCGCAGGCCGTCAACGAGAACGTCTCCGACGAGGACATCGCGATCATCGAGGAGAACGCCTGCCCGACCTGCGGCTCGTGTTCCGGCATGTTCACCGCCAACTCGATGAACTGCCTCACCGAGGCCATCGGCCTCTCGCTGCCCGGCAACGGTTCGGTGCTCGCCACCCACACGGCCCGCCGGGCGCTGTACGAGAACGCCGGGCAGACCGTCGTCGCGATCGCGAACCGCTACTACGACGGTGACGACGCCTCCGTCCTGCCCCGGGCGATCGCCACCCGCGCCGCCTTCGAGAACGCCATGGCCCTGGACATCGCCATGGGCGGCTCGACCAACACGATCCTGCACCTGCTCGCCGCCGCCCAGGAGGCCGAGCTGGACTTCGACCTGCGGGCCATCGACGCCATCTCCCGCAAGGTGCCCTGCCTGTCCAAGGTCGCGCCGAACGGCTCGTACTACATGGAGGACGTCCACCGGGCCGGCGGCATCCCGGCGATCCTCGGCGAGCTGTACCGCGGCGGGCTGCTCAACGAGGACGTCCACACCGTGCACGCCGACTCGCTCGCCGAGTGGCTCAAGACCTGGGACGTGCGCGGCGGCTCGCCCTCCGCCGAGGCCGTCGAGCTGTGGCACGCCGCCCCCGGCTGCGTCCGCTCCTCCGAGGCCTTCTCCCAGTCCGAGCGCTGGGAGTCGCTGGACACCGACGCCGCCAAGGGCTGCATCCGCGGCGTCGAGCACGCCTACTCCGTCGAGGGCGGCCTGGCCGTGCTGCACGGCAACCTCGCCGAGGACGGCTGCATCGTGAAGACCGCCGGCGTGGACGAGTCGATCTGGACCTTCAGCGGCCCGGCCGTCGTCGTCGAGTCCCAGGAGGACGCGGTCGAGGCGATCCTGGCCAAGCGGATCAAGGAGGGCGACGTCGTCGTCATCCGCTACGAGGGCCCCAAGGGCGGCCCGGGCATGCAGGAGATGCTCTACCCGACGTCCTTCCTCAAGGGCCGCGGCCTCGGCAAGGCCTGCGCGCTGGTCACCGACGGCCGTTTCTCGGGCGGCACCTCGGGCCTGTCGATCGGCCACGCCTCCCCGGAGGCGGCCTCCGGCGGCACCATCGCCCTCGTCGAGGACGGCGACACCATCGCCATCGACATCCCCGGCCGGACCATCTCCCTGGAGGTTCCGGACGAGGTCCTCGCCGAGCGCCGCCGCGCCCTGGAGGCCTCGGGCGGCTACCGCCCGAAGAACCGCGAGCGCCAGGTCAGCCAGGCCCTGCGCGCCTACGCCGCGATGGCCACCTCCGCCGACAAGGGCGCCGTCCGCGACGTGACCAAGCTCGGCTGAGCCCCGGCAGTACGAGGAGGAGCCGTCCCGCAGGCCGGGACGGCTCCTCCGTCGGATCGGACGGCTCCTCCGCCGGATGGGGCGGTCGGGTGATAATCGACGGCGTGAGCGAGCAGCCCCCCACCCCCGCGCCCAAGGCCGTCGGCGCCCCCAAGACCGTCGGCGCGCCCGAGCCGGAGCCGATCCGCTGGTTCGGCACCAGCTGGCTGAACCGGGACGGCGGCTACTGGCCGCGCCGGGTCGCCGTGTCCGTCGGCGCCCTGGCCGCGACCGCCGCCGTGGTGCTGGTGCTGCGGTTCGGCGTCGAGGGCATCGCCCTCTCCGACAACGGGACCTTCGTCAACGGGCTGATGACCGCCGCCATCGCGATCTGCTCGATGATGTCCGTCCGGCGCACCTGGAAGCTGCTCACCGAGGGCAGGGACCAGCTGACCGGCTGGATGGCCGAGGACAAGTCGCTCGGCGCGGTCTGGCTCATCGGCAGCGCCGGCGCCCTGGCCGCCTACTTCGCCCGCAGCGTGGTCGAGGCGCCGGGCGAGGCGGTGCGACGCGCCGCGTACCAGCGGGCCGTCGCCCAGTACGAGAAGCGCCAGGCCGGCCGCAGCGGCCGGCCCGACGCCAGGGCCAAGCGCAAGCGCTGACCGGTCAGTAGCGGCTGATCGTGCCGCACTCGTCGGTCTGCTGGATGTCCTTGCTGCGGTCGTACGGGTCGATGGCCGGGCCGGTCGGCCGGGAGCCGGGGGTGTCCGGTCGCAGCGCCGCGAACTGGTCGAACTGTGGGTGGAAGAAGCCGTCGTAGACGTCGCAGGCCGAGTTGGCGGGGTCCGTCTGACTCTTGGCGTACACGATCTTCTTCGGCTGGACCTGGTAGCGGCCCGGGTCGTAGAAGCGGAACGTGTCCGCCCGCCGCACGATCGTGCGGGTGGTCCAGGTGTCCCCGGCCACGTCGTCCGTCGGCGCGAGCAGACCCGCCGGCACGAGGAGACCCGCCGGCTTGGCCGTGCCGCCGCCCTGCGGCGCGGCGGGCTTCGTCGGCTGCGGGGCGGGGGTCGTCGGCTGGGGCGACCCGGCCCGCTTGGCGGCCTCGGGGCCGGGGCGCAGCGCGTACACGAAGCTGAAGTCGGTGTGGATCAGGACGCCCTTGTCCCCGTCGCCTTCGTAGGTCATCCGGCCCTGCACCTTGACCGTGTCGCCCACCGGGATCGCGTCGCGCGGGTCGAACCGGCTGAACCAGTTGGTCGGGTCGTTGTCCTTGGACGGGTGCTCCAGTGCGGCCTTCGCGCCGTCCTGGTCCTCCCGCTCCAGCAGTGCCAGGGCGGCGTCCGGACGGCCGCCCGCGACCACCTTGGGGTCGAGGTTGGCGGCGATCAGGTAGTCCTTGACGGACTGCAGTTGGGCGGCGACCTGGGCGGTGGAGAAGACGCCGGTGGCCTGTGCCTCGGGGAGGACGAAGGCCTCGGCGCCGTTCGGCCAGCCCTCGGCGAGGGACCCGGCCCAGGGGCGGTCGACGGTCGGCTGCTGTTCGTCGACCTTCGGCGGCGCGGTGGTCGGCCTGGCCGTCTCGGGGGCGACGGTCGGCGCGGGGCTGTGGGCCGAGGAGGAGCCGCCGTAGTGGTCCGAGTACCAGTTACGCAACCCGTTGACGTTCAGGGCCGCGAGCAGCACGGTGACGGTCAGCACGACGTAGAGCGGTGTGCGCCACGGCAGTTGGCGACTGCGCGGGCGCGGGTTGCCCCAGGGGTCGACCGCTTGGGGCTTCGGCTTGCGCCCGAAGCGGCGCTTGGCCTTCTTCGCCGGGCCGTCGTTGACCGAGCGGCGGCCGCCCGGGTCGACCGGCGGGGTGTGCTTCCACCGGGCGGTGAGCATGCGGGTGCGCCCGCTCTGTTCCTTGACGGCGGCGCCCCGGACGAATTCGTCGTCCAGGACGAGGTCGGCGAACGGGTCCTTCGCACCCGTTCCGGACGGGTCGGACCCGCCCGGCTCGTCGCCCCTGACGGGGCGCGGTTCCGGATCTTCGGCTATCGGCATCGCGCCAGTATGACGACGGGGTGTGACGATGCGCTGGTCGGGGGCGCTCACGTGGTGAACTCGTGCCCGCCGGGTGGCGCTTCACCGTGTTTCGTCCGGAACCGTGCCGGTGCGTCAGCCCTTGCGGCGGGCCTGCTTCACCGACCCCACCACCCCGGCGATCGCCAGCAGGAGGCCGGCGGGCAGCAGCGAGATGAAGAAGGCGCCGAACAGACCGGAGTCGCCGAGGAACAGCTGCGCCAGGGTGTTCAGTGCCAGCAGCCCGCCGGCCGCCGGGAGGGCCGACTGCCACGGGTGGTCGTTCGCCCAGCGGCGCAGCCGCCGGTCGGCGGTGTCGCGGCGCAGTTGCCCGCCGACGGTGCCGACCAGGAAGAAGAAGAACAGCGCCCAGCCGGCCGGTCCGGCCAGCATGCTCAGCGACCAGCTCCCGGAGATCGCCTCGATCCCCAGGGAGGTCGCCCCCACCACCGCACCGACCCCCGCGGCGGTTCGCCACGGGCCCACGGTCGCCGAGGCGACGGCGAGTTGCCGGTTCTCACGTCGGGACATTTCGTCGTGTGCCATGGTTCAACGGTGCGCCCGCCCGGCCCCGGAGGCCATAGGGGAACCCCCTGGTTTTCTCCCTAGGGGCGACAAGGCGCGACAAGGCGCGACAAGGCGCGACGAGGGGCGACAAGGCGCGACAAGGGGCGGCGACCGGCGGCGACGGCCGAACGAGCGGCGCACCCCGCCGGGCCCGGCGACCACGAACCGGACGGTCCCGCCGGGCGCCGACGTACGGTGCGAGGATGGCCGCAGTACCAAGGCAAGGAGCGGACCATGGGCAGCAGCGCAGCACGCGGACAGAAGATCGCCTTCCTGGGCACCGGCAAGATCGGCGAGGCCCTGCTCTCCGGCCTGCTGCGGGCGGGCACGAACCCGGCGGACGTCCTGGTGACCGCCCGCCGCCCCGAGCGCGCGGTCGAACTCGCCGCCCGGTACGGCGTGGTGGCGGTCTCCAACGCCGAGGCCGCCAAGCTCGCCGACACCCTGATCCTCGCGGTCAAGCCGCAGGACATGGGCACCCTGCTGGAGGAGCTGGCCCCGCACGTCGGTGCGGACCGGCTGGTGATCTCGGCCGCGGCCGGCGTCCCGACGGCCTGGTTCGAGGAGCGGCTGGCGCCCGGCACTCCGGTGGTCCGGGTGATGCCCAACACGCCGGTCCTGGTGGACGAGGGGATGAGCGTCATCTCGGCGGGCTCGCACGCCACCGAGGAGCACCTGGCGCGCACCGAGGAGATCTTCAGCTCGGTCGGCAAGGCGCTGCGGCTGCCGGAGTCCCAGCAGGACGCGGCCACCGCGCTCTCCGGCTCCGGCCCGGCCTACTTCTACTTCCTGGTGGAGGCGATGACCGACGCGGGGATCCTGCTCGGCCTGCCCCGCCAGGTGGCGCACGACCTGATCGTGCAGTCCGCGATCGGCGCGTCGGTGATGCTGCGGGACTCCGGCGAGCACCCGGTGAAGCTGCGCGAGGCGGTCACCTCCCCGGCCGGCACCACCATCGCGGCCATCCGCGAGCTGGAGAACCACGGTGTGCGGGCCGCGCTGCTGGGCGCCCTGGAGGCGGCCCGGGACCGTTCCCGGGAGCTGGCCTCCGGCGGGAAGTAGTCCGCGGCGGCCGGGGCGGAAGTCCCTGCGCGACCCCTCCCGCAATCGCGGCGCACCGCCTACGCTCTCGCCAACATCGTCCTACCGGGCGGTAGCGAGGTCGCCGGGAGGCCCGTGTGGAGGTCCGTATGAGTGCTGCGCCGTCCGCGGTCCCGCCCGGCCTGCGGGTGGGGCGGGCCGCACTCGCCGTCAGCTTCCTGCTGCAGGGCACCACCTTCGCGCTGCTGGTCACCTGTATCCCGGAGCTGCAGCACCGGTACGGGCTGAGCGACGGGCTGCTGCCGGTCTTCCTGGCCGCCGTGCCGATCCTGGCCGGGGTCGGCTCGATCACCTCCGAGCAGCTGGTGAAGCGCACCGGCGCGCGGGCCGTGCTGCGGGTGGTCCAACCCGCCGTCTGCCTCAGCCTGGCGGCGGCCGGGCTCGGTGACACGCTGTGGCAACTCGCCCTCGCGCTGGGGGCGTTCGGGCTGCTGGTGGGGGCACTGGACGCCAGTATGAACATGCTCGGGGTGGGCCTGCAGCACCGCTACGGTCGCTCGATCATGATCGGCTTCCATGCCGCGTTCAGCCTGGGCGGCATCGTCGGCGCGGCCCTGGCGGGCCTCGGCTCGCACTACGACCTCGGGCTGCCGGTGCTGTTCGGCACGGCCGCCGTGGTGATCGCCCCGCTCGCGGTGGTCACCGGCACCAGCTTCGCGGGCCCGGCCGAACTCGGCGACGCCGTCCGGGAGGCCGCCGAGGCCGCCGCCCGGTCCATCCCCTGGCGGCCGCTGCTGCCGCTCTGCCTGGCGATGGCCTTCGCGTACATCGCCGACGCCTCGGTCTCCAACTACAGCGTCAAGTACCTCACCGACGGCCTGGGCAGCCGCGAGGACCTCGCCAAGCTCTCCTACCTCGGCTACATGGTTGCGATGCTGCTCGGCCGCGCTCTGGGCGACCGCGCGGTGCAGCGCTTCGGCGCCGTCCTGGTGGTCCGCGCGGGTGCGGCGCTGGCCGCGCTCGGTTTCGGGGTGGCCGCAGTGGCGCCCGCCGCCTGGGCGGGCATCGCCGGGTTCACCGTGCTCGGCTTCGGCATCTGCGCGATCATTCCGCAGGTCTTCGCGGCCGGCGGCCGGCTCTTCCCGGCCGACTCGGACGCCGCGGTGGCCCGGCTCAACCTCTTCAACTACGTGGGTTTCCTGATCGGTTCGCCGCTGGTCGGGGCGATCGCCGACGCGAGCTCCTACCGCTGGGCGCTGCTGGCCCCGATGCTGCTGGTGCTCGCCGTCCTGCCGCTGGCGGACCGCTTCGCCCCGGCACCGGCGCTGGCCCCCGCCGCCGCGTGACGACGGGGGCCGTTGGCGGGAGGGGGGTCAGCTGATCACGGTCTGCAGCTCGGGCAGCCCGGAGAGCGAGCCGCCCTCCCGGACGTCGGTCGGACTGCCCACCTGGCCGAACTCGTAGTAGAGGTAGGTCGCCCAGTTCACCGTGTAGGGCCCGGCGCCCCACGACGGGGTGTCGGCGATCTTGACGGTGAGCGTGACGGTCCTGGTCGCTCCCGGCGCGATCGGCGCGTTGAAGTGGAAGTTGGCGCCGTTCCCGCTGATCACGCAGTCGACCGTGTCCCCGGTGCAGCTCGTGACGGTGAAGGCGCCGCTGGTGTTGGCGGGCCAGGTCGGCGAGATGGTCTCGTAGGCGAAGTAGATGTCGCTGGTCTCGGTGTTGGTGAGGGACAGCGTCAGGGTCAGCTGGTCACCGGCCTTCGCGGTCGACTTGTCGACGGCGAAAGCGGGTCCGCTGACCGCGGCGGAGGCCGGCTGGGCGGCAAAGAACAGGCCAAGTCCCAGTATTGCAGCGAGAATTACCCCAAGGCGTTGCACGCTGAATGGCTTCATGGCGGAGAGGATAGGGAGCCGGATAGCTTTTGTCTGTACCGCCTCAACAAGGCGCTTCCGCCCCGGCGCGCCCTGGCGGCGGCCCGGCCACCGCCACCCGCTACGGTGGAGGCCATGCCCGACGCCGAGCGTGACACCCCCTGCGGCCTGCACCTCTTCTGGGACGAGGCCGTCACCGCCTACGACTTCGGCCCCGGCCACCCGATGGACCCGACCCGGCTGGCGCTCACCATGCGTCTGGTCGAGGCCCTCGGGCTGGACGGCGGTCCCGGGGTGACCGTCCGGTCCGGGCCGGCCGCCGGCGAGTCCACCCTCCAGCTGGTGCACACCCGGGAGTACGTCGAGGCGGTCAAGCACGCCGCCGCCCACCCCGACCGGACCGACCCCCGGCACGGCCTCGGCACCGACGACAACTGGTCCTTCCCCGCGATCCACTCGGCCTCCGCGCTGATCGCCGGCCAGTCGGTGGCCGCCGCCGAGGCGGTCTGGCGCGGCGAGACCCCGCACGCCGTCAACTTCGCCGGCGGACTGCACCACGCGATGCCCGGCAAGGCCTCCGGTTTCTGCATCTACAACGACCCCGCGCTGGCCATCGCCCGGCTGCTCGAGCTCGGCGCCGAGCGGGTCGCCTACGTCGACGTGGACGTCCACCACGGCGACGGCGTCCAGGAGGCCTTCTGGAACGACCCCCGGGTGCTCACCGTCTCCCTGCACGAGCACCCCGCCACGCTCTTCCCGCAGACCGGCTGGCCGATGGAGACCGGCGGCCCGGACGCCCCCGGCTCCGCCGCCAACCTGCCGCTGCCGGCCGGCACCGGCGACGCCGGCTGGCTGCGCGCCTTCCACGCCCTGGTGCCCGACCTGCTCGACGCCTTCCGGCCGCAGGTCCTGGTCACCCAGCACGGCGCCGACACCCATGTGGAGGACCCGCTCGCCCACCTCGCCGTCACCGTGGACGCCCAGCGGCTGATCGCCGAGGAGCTGCACGACCTCGCCCACCGCCACGCCGACGGCCGCTGGGTGGCCACCGGCGGGGGCGGCTACGCGGTGGTCGACGTCGTCCCGCGCACCTGGACCCACCTGGTCGCCACCGCCGCCGGACGACCCGTCGACCCCGCCACCGAGACCCCCGAGTCCTGGCGCGGCGAGGTCTACCGCCGTACCCGCCGCCCGGCCCCGCTGCGGATGACCGACGGCGCCCGCCCGGCCTGGCGCGACTTCGACGCGGGTTACGATCCGGCCGACCGGCTCGATCAGGCCATCCTCGCGAGCCGCCGCGCGGTGTTCCCCCACCACGGTCTGCTGGCCTGAACCCGCCGCCCCGGCCGGCAGCGAGGGCGCACCGGCCGCCCGCCCGCCGGGCCGTGCGTACGCCGACCCGTGCGATCCGCCGAGTGGCTACGTACTGCAACAGTCCTATCTCTCACCGTACGAGGACTGCACCTCCCCTCTTCCCACTGGTACCACCCATAACTACTCTGGGGATACACGTGTGCCGGTGGAGTCACCGGAGGGGAAGCCGGTGCCTTGCACACGGGTAAGGGTCGGGTGATGGTCATGAGTTCCCTGGAGCGTCCCCTGCAGGAAGTCGTCTTCCTGACCGTGGCGGAGGTCGCTGCGGTCATGCGGGTGTCCAAGATGACGGTGTACCGGTTGGTGCACAGCGGAGAACTGCCGGCCATCCGGGTCGGACGGTCCTTCCGGGTGCCCCAGCAGGCGGTGCACGAGTACCTCAAGGAGTCGTACGTGCGGCTCGAGAGCGCGTAGGACCGGGCCGGCGGGGGCGGGTCCGCAGCCGCGGGCCCACCCCCGTTCGTCCCCGTTCGCCCTGGATTTCCCGCGAGTTTCCCGGCTACCGGGAGCGGGATTACGGCCTTCGCGCCATGGACGGTAGGCTAGGCCCTCACGTCAGTCGTATGGACTCCGTCTCTCACGGACGAGAGTCTCAGTGAGCGAGGGTTGTTCCGTGGGCTCTGTCATCAAGAAGCGTCGCAAGCGTATGGCCAAGAAGAAGCACCGCAAGCTTCTCAAGCGCACTCGCGTTCAGCGTCGCAACAAGAAGTAAGCGCCCCCGGCCGCGCCCAGCGCGTCCAGCGCTTCCACCGCCCGCCCTGGCCCTCGTGGCCCGGGCGGGCGGTGTCGTTTCCCGGCCCGGCAGGGCGGCGCGGTACGGTGCACGCAGGCCGCTCGGGTCGAGGAATGGGGTGCAGCACCGTGGGCGTGGTCGTGCTCGTCACCGGCGTGGCGCGCCGTCTCGGTGCCCGCTTCGCCGCCGAGGTCCGTCGCCGTCCGGGCGTGGACCTGGTCGTCGGCGTGGACGTGCAGCCGCCCCGGGCGCCGGCCGAGGAGCCGGCCGGCCCGGCCGCCCCGTACCGCTTCCACCAGCTCGACCTGCGGCGCCCGGCGCTCGCCCGGGTGCTTGCCGAGCACCGGGTGGACACCGTCGTGCACCTCAGCGTCAGCGCCACCGGCCTGGGCTCCACCAACCGCTCCGCGGTGAAGGAGTCCAACGTCATCGGCACCATGCAGCTGCTCGGCGCCTGCCAGAAGGCACCCGGGGTGCGCCGGCTGGTGGTGAAGTCGACCACCGGCGTGTACGGCTCCGCGCCCCGTGACCCGGCGGTGTTCAGCGAGCGGATCCAGCCGAAGGACCCGCCCGGCGGCGGCTTCGCCAAGGACGCGGCGGAGGTCGAGGGGTACGTCCGGGGCTTCGCCCGGCGCCGCCCTGACGTCGCGGTGACGGTGCTGCGCTTCGCCAACATCGTCGGTCCGAACGCGGACACCCCGCTCGGCGAGTACTTCGCGCTCCCGGTGCTGCCGACCGTCCTCGGCTACGACCCGCGGCTGCAGTTCGTCCACGAGGACGACGCCGTCGCCGTGCTCTGCCGGGCCGTGGGCGAGCCCGAACCGGGCACCGTCAACACCGGGACCTTCAACGTGGCGGGGGAGGGCGTCCTGCTGCTCTCCCAGTGCGCCCGCCGGCTCGGCCGGCCCACCTTGCCGCTGCTGCTGCCCGCGGTCAGCTGGATGGCCGTCCTGGCCCGGCAGACCCGGCTGGTGGACGTCTCGCCGGAGCAACTGCGGCTGCTCACCCACGGCCGGGTGGTGGACACCACACGGCTGCGCGAGACCTTCGGCTACCGCCCGGCGTTCACCACCCCCGAGGCCTTCGCCGACTTCGCCGCCGCCCGGGGCCCGGGCCTGCTGCCGCCCGGGCGGCTGGCCGCCGTCACCGACCGGCTGACCGCCCTGCTCAGCCCGGAAGGGGCGGCCGCCGCCGCCTCCGCCGTACCGAACCGCCCCCGCCGACCGAGGAGCTGAACCCGCGATGAGTGCCGCAGCCGAGAACGCGTCGGGCGAGGCCAAGGTCATCCCGATCGAGTCTGCCCCCAGCTGGTCCGAGCCCGACGGCCCGGGCCCCGGCCTGGCCGACCGGCTCGCCGGGGCCGTCGGCGGGGCGCTGTCCGGGCCGCTCGGCCCGGCGGCCACCCGGCTGTTCGGCAAGGGCTGGGAGGGCCGCGCCGCCGAGGGGCTGGCCTTCCTGCGCCGCCGGGTCACCGGCGACTACGAGGTGGACGAGTTCGGCTTCGACCGGGAGCTCACCGAGGAGGTGCTGCTCGCGCTGCTGCGCCCACTGGCCGAGAAGTACTTCCGGATCGACGTCCAGGGCGCGGAGAACATCCCGGCCGAGGGCGGCGCGCTGATCGTCGCCAACCATTCCGGGACGATCCCGCTGGACGCGCTGATGACCCAGGTGGCCATCCACGACCACCACCCGAACCGGCGGCACCTGCGGATGCTCGCCGCCGACCTGGTCTTCGTGCTGCCCGGCATCAACGAGCTGGCCCGCAAGGCCGGCCACACGCTGGCCTGCAACGAGGACGCCCAGGCGCTGCTGGAGCGCGGCGAGGTGGTCGGGGTCTGGCCGGAGGGCTTCAAGGGCATCGGCAAGCCCTTCTCCGAGCGCTACAAGCTCCAGCGCTTCGGCCGGGGCGGCTTCGTTGCCTCGGCGCTGCGGGCGCGGGTGCCGATCGTGCCGTGCTCGATCGTCGGGGCGGAGGAGACCTACCCGATGATCGGCAACGTGAAGACGCTGGCCCGGCTGCTGGGCCTGCCGTACGTGCCGATCACGCCGACCTTCCCCTGGCTGGGCCCGCTGGGGATGCTGCCGCTGCCGACCAAGTGGACGATCCGATTCGGCGAGCCGATCGCCACCGACGGGTACCCGTCGGAGGCGGCGGACGACCCGATGCTGGTCTTCGACCTGGCCGACGAGGTGCGCGAGACCATCCAGCACACGCTCTACCAGCTGCTGATGCAGCGCCGCTCGGTGTTCTTCTGACCGTCCGTACCAGCGCGGGGGTGCGGCAGCGCACGAGCGTACGGAGCGGGCCCGGCGGATATCGCACTCCGCCGGGCCCGCCGCACAACCCCGGTCAGCCGCCGAGGATCCGCAACCCGGGCAGCAGGCCCGGGACCAGTGGGGGCACCTCGACGCCCTGCTGCCGGGCCTCGTCCGGGACTCCGGGCGTGCCGGACGGCTTCGGCGCCGGCGGCGGGGCCGCGTCGGGGTTCGGCGAGGGCTTGGCGCCCGTGAGCCCGCCGGTGAGGTCGCCGACCAGCCCGTTGACGGCGTCCGGGGCGCTGGTGGGCAGGGTGCTCGGCAGGCCGGCGCCCTTGCCGCCGCTGCCGCCGGTCGCGCCGGCGCCGGGGTTGGCCGGGGCGTGTTCGGTGGCACCGGGACGGTTGCCGCCGCTGCCCGGGGCCTGGCCGCCGCCCTGGGTCGCGCCGGAGCCGTCGGCCGGGGTACCGGCGGGGGAGCCGCCGGTCCGGTCGGAGGAGCCGCCCGCCCCGGAGCCTGCCGTGCCACCGCTGTTGGCGGGGGGCTGGGCCAGGCGCAGGGGCGCGACGTCCTCGCTTATGTCGTCGAAGAGCTGGTTCACCAGGGAGGCCTGCTGGGTGAGTTGCACGGGCAGCTTGCCCTGCAGCTCGGTCCAGCGGCCGTCCTCGTCCTGGGCGAAGCCGGCCAGCGCGCGCATCGGCTCGAGCGAGCCGTTGCTGCGGTAGACCGAGCGCAGCAGCTCGCGGCCCTTGAGGGCGTCGGCGTGCATGTCGTCCAGGGCGTGGCGGACCTGCTCGACGGTGCCCGGGCTGAGCCCGCCGGCCGGGCCGGTGCGGCCGACCAGGACCTTCGCCTCGCCGAGCCGGGTGGCGGCGTTGTCGAGCAGCAGCTCGCCGCGCTCCGAATCGGAGCCCGCGAAGTCCAGTCGGAGCCCTTCGAGGCCGCGCTTCAGCCCGTACAGCGTGTCGCCGGGTACGGAGCCGGTGCTCGCGGCGGCGGCACCGGCCAGGCTGCCGACGGCGAGCCCGGCCACGAGTCCGCCGATCGCGAACCGGCGGCTCCAGCGGCCGCGTGGCGCGCTCCGGATCGCCCGGTGGCGGCGCTGGCGGGGCACCGCGGCCCCCGGTCCGCCGGCGAAGGCCTGTTCGAACGCGGCCATCAGCTGGGCGCGTTGGACCGTCCGGATCTCGCGGTCCAGCACCGGTCCGGGCAGCGCTTCCAGTGCGTCGGTCAGGCCGACCAGTTCGGCCATCGCGGCCGAACCGGGGCCGGTACCTGCGGCGTTGGCCGATTCCGCGTCGGTTGCAGCGCGTTGCTCCGTCCGGTGGGCCTCCAGCACCTCGGCGAAGGCCTTCGCCCGCCGGTGCTCCAGCACGTTTGCCGTCACGGGCCACACCTCCCTTCGTCGTTGTCGACACCCCGGCCTGCCGGACGGTTGCCCCGGCTGGCCAAAGCCACTCCATCGGGTGACAGGTCACAATTCGGCTTGACCGTACGCCTGGTGGAGGCTTGCACTCTGGCCAACGATCGGTGCGGGCGGTCGGTTACGCACGGCTGATCATCGGATCGACCGTTCACTCTGACGTGTCGATCGGGTGCGGACGGTGACGGCCGGCCGGGCGACGCCCCGGCTGTGTCCCCCTCGGTCACGACAGGCTCACCGCGCGTCGGGCGGGAGCAGCCGGGCCAGGGTGCGGACGGCGCGGTACTGGAGGGTCTTGATGGCGCCCTCGTTCTTGCCCATGATCCTGGCCGTCTCGGCGACCGAGAGCCCCTGCAGGAAGCGCAACGTGACGCACTCCTGCTGCTGCGGGTTGAGCCGGCGCACGGCGTCCAGCAGGGCGGCGTTGGAGAGCGACTCCAGCACCGACTCCTCGGGGCTGCGCTCGCACTCGTTGGAGTCGAGCATCTCGCCGGTGGTGACCTCCAGCCGGAAGCGGCTGGACTTGAAGTGGTCGGCGACCAGGTTGCGGGCGATGGTGACCAGCCAGGCGCCGAAGTCGCGGCCCTGCCAGGTGAAGGTGCCGATCCGGCGCAGCGCGCGCAGGAACGTCTCGCTGGTGAGGTCCTCGGCCGTGGCCCGGCTGCCTACCCGGTAGTAGATGTAGCGGTACACGGTGTCCGCGTAGTGGTCGTAGAGCCGGCCGAAGGCCTCGCTCTCGCCGGCCTGGGCCCGCTCGACCAGCTCCATGATCGGGTTGTGCTCGGTCTCGTAGCCGGGGCCGGTCGTGGTCCGGGCGCGGCCGCGGCCGACGCCGGTGCTGCCGGTGCGGCCGCGCGAACCGGTGCCCGTCGAGCCGGTGCCGGTCGAGCCGGCGGCGGTGGTGCGCAGGGCCAGGCCGGGGCCGTGCGGGTGGTTGAACGATCCGCCGGCGGGTGCGAGTTGGGGCGAGGCGGCGAGCTGGCTGCGGAGCAGGTTGCGCAGCATGTCCAGACCGGTGGAGATCTGCCGCTCGGCGGTCGGACGGCTGCGGTGGCCGGTACGGGGGCGCAGGGGCGCGGACGACGGGCGGGAGGGTGCAGGCGCGTCGTTCCGGACGGGTGGGTACACGGGACTCCCAGAGGCAGAACTGTGGACGGATCACCTCCGCCTGCGCGGAGAGCACTCCCCGAAGCATCCGTTCGAACGGGACGCGTGGGTGACGTGCATCCAGGAGAGAATAACGCTTTGTGCAATGACAGCTACACCGTGTGGTTGAAGTGGTCGTTTGGGATCCATTTGTTGCGCATATTCGGCTGACACTGACCGGAGCTGTCATCGTTCATCCGGCTCAACGTGATCGAACAGGCGCCCAGGGTGACCAATTCGGCGGCCTGGCGGGCGGTTTCCCAGCCTTGGGGCTCCGCAACCCCTGACTTTCCCGGCCTGGCGAACGATCAGAACCGGTCACCGGCAGACAGGTTCGCACATGGGGCCCGGACTGTCCTGTCACGCACGGGAGTTCGCCCGTACGAGCGGCCAGGTCAGGGCCCTGGTTGACGTCCGGTCACCCGCGCGGGCGAGCCCGTCGGGTGACCTCGCGCAAGCGCGCCTGACGGCTCCGGTGAGGGGATCGGGCGGGAAATCAGGCGTGGCGGCGACGGCGGTACAGCGCCACCCCGGCCGCCGTCGCGCCGGCCAGCACCCCGACTGCGGCCGCCGCCGGCAGCCCCACCCGGGCCGCCTTCCGACCGGTGCGGAAGTCCCGCACCCGCCACCCCTGGGCCCGGGCGTGGCGGCGCAGCGCGCCGTCCGGGTTCACCACGTACGGGTGGCCGACCAGCGAGAGCATCGGGATGTCGTTGGCCGAGTCGCTGTACGCGGCGCAGCGGTCGAGGTCGAGCCGTTCGCGGCGGGCCAGCGCGCCGACGGCGGCGGCCTTGGCCGGGCCGTGCAGCAGGTCGCCGACCAGTCGGCCCGTGTAGTGGCCGTCCCGGGCCTCGGCGACGGTGCCGAGCGCGCCGGTCATGCCGAGCCGCCGGGCGATGATCCGGGCCACCTCCAGCGGGGCGGCGGTGACCAGCCAGACCCGCTGGCCGGCGTCCAGGTGCATCTGGACCAGGGCGCGGGTGCCCGGCCAGATCTTGTCGGCGACGACCTCCTCGAAGATCTGCTCGCAGATCTCCTCCAGGTCGGCGGCGCGCTTGCCGGCGACGATGCCGAGGGCGGTGTTCCGGGCGTCCGAGATGTGGTCCGGGTCCTCGGCGCCGTGCAGCCGGAACCAGGCCTGCTGCCAGGCGAAGCGGGCGATGTCGCGGCGGGTGAGGAAGCCGCGGCGGTAGAGGCCGACGCCGAGGTAGAAGACCGCGGCCCCGCGCAGGATGGTGTTGTCGCAGTCGAAGAAGGCGGCGGCGCGGGGGTCGTCCGGGTCCGGGGTGTGGTTCTCGGTGGGCGTCTGGGGGGTCCTGGGGGCCTTGGGGGCCTTCGCGGGCTTGGCCGTGGCCGGCGCCTCGGCGGTGTCCGGCACGGTCTCCGCCGCGGCGGCCGGGACGGGCTCGGGCTCGGCGCGCAGCGCGGCCTCGGCCGCCTCGGCCGCGGCCTCGCCCGCCAGGGCGCTCCGCTCGCTGGTGGAACGTCTTGCCTGGGTGAGCCTTCGGAGCACGGCCATGGCACCGAGCATAGCCAGCCGGGCGCGGAGCGGCCGTGACGGTGCCGTGCCCGAGAGGTGAACAGCTCCACCGCGCGCGGGGGCGGGTGCGCGGTGGGCGCAGAATGGGGCGGTGAGCCCACTGCTGCGACGTAAGAGCCCCGAGCCCGCGGACCGTACCGTGACCCTGGTCGGCAAGCCCGGCTGCCACCTGTGCGACGAGGCCCGCGAGGTGATCGTCCGGGTGACGGGCGAGCTGGGGGCGTCCTTCGAGGAGAAGGACATCACCCAGGACGAGGAGCTGTACCGCCGCTACTGGGAGCAGATCCCGGTCACCCTGATCGACGGCCGTCAGCACGACTTCTGGCGGGTCGACGAGCGCCGGCTGCGCACGGCCCTGGGCGGCTGACCCGGCCGCCCGCGCGGGCACCGCCGCCCCCGCCACTCGGCGGGGGCGCTTCGCCGAATCGTTGCCAAAGACACTCCGTTTCGGCGTGCGGCGGGGCGGGTTGGTCGGCTTACGATCGAACGCGTTTGCGCCCGAGGGGGGCTGAGCACACGAGGAGTGCCGCCATGCTTCCCGGCCCGACCCCTGCGACACCCGAAACCCCGCCCGGGGCCCGGGGCTTCGCCGTGGTCGACGTGGAGGCGACCGGCCGCAGCCCGTGGCGGCACCGGGTGGTCGAGGTCGCGGTGGTGCTGCTCGACGAGCGGCTGCGCCCCGAGGGGGAGTTCGCCACCCTGCTGGACCCGCTGGGTCCGGTCGGCCCGACCCATGTGCACCGGATACGGCAGTGCGACGTCGAGGGCGCCCCGCGTTTCCGCGAGATCGCCCCGCGGCTGCTGGAGCTGCTGGCCGGCCGGGTGCTGGTCGGCCACCACGTCAGCTGCGACCACGCCTTCCTCGAGCGTGAGTTCGCCCGGATCGGGGTGCCGCTGCCGCCCGTCCCGCTGTTGTGCACGATGCGGCTGGCCGGCGCCCACCTGCCGGAGGCCCGCAGTCACGGCCTGGCGGCCTGCGTGGAGGCGGCGGGCCTCGGCTGGTACCCGGCGCACACCGCGCTGGGCGACGCCCGGGTGACCGCCGAGCTGCTGCGGTACTGCCTGGGCGCCACGTCCTGTCCGCCGGACGACTGGGCGGGCCCGCTGCGCGAGGCGGCCCGGGTGCCCTGGCCCCGGCTGGGCCGGGCCCGCTCCCGCCCGTCCGGCGAGGCCGTCCCGCTGCTGCGCCGGGAGGCGCCGTACGGCCCCTGGCTGCCCGGTTCCCGGGCCCCGGAGGTGGTGCTGACGCAGGCCGGTGCTATGGGTTCGACGGCGTGATGCGCATCACTGTGCGGGGACAAAACGGACACCATCTTTGTGCACACGTTCACAAACGCATAGCCTGGCTGCCAAAGCCCAGCTTCACCCACAGGAGCACCGTGGCAATCGGCCGATCACCACAGAGCAGTTCGCAGACGCCCGACCAGGGCGCCGCGCGCCGACCCTCGCGTGCCCGGGGCATCCCGGAGGCGACCGTCGCCCGCCTGCCCCTCTACCTGCGGGCCCTCACCGCGCTCTCCGAGCGCTCGGTGCCGACCGTCTCCTCCGAGGAGCTGGCCGCGGCGGCCGGCGTGAACTCGGCGAAGCTGCGCAAGGACTTCTCCTACCTCGGCTCGTACGGCACCCGCGGCGTCGGCTACGACGTCGAGTACCTCGTCTACCAGATCTCCCGCGAGCTGGGCCTGACCCAGGACTGGCCGGTCGTCATCGTCGGCATCGGGAACCTCGGCCACGCCCTCGCCAACTACGGCGGCTTCGCCTCCCGAGGCTTCCGGGTGGCCGCCCTGCTCGACGCCGACCCGAACGTGGTCGGCACCAGCGCGGCCGGCCTGCCGGTGCGCCACATGGACGAGCTGGAGTCGATCGTCGAGAGCCAGCACGTCTCCATCGGTGTGATCACCACCCCGCCCGGCGCCGCCCAGCAGGTGTGCGACCGGCTGGTCGAGGCGGGCGTCACCAGCATCCTGAACTTCGCCCCGACCGTGCTGACCGTCCCGGACGGCGTGGACGTGCGCAAGGTGGACCTCTCCATCGAGCTGCAGATCCTGGCCTTCCACGAGCAGCGCAAGGCCGGCGAGGAGCCGGACGACCGCGCCGAGTCGGTCCTCGACCGCGCCCCCGGCCCGGTCCGCGCGGCCGCCGCCAAGCTGCGCCGTGCGGCCGGCGGCAACGGCAAGGGCCGCGGCACCGCCGAGTCGGCGGCCAAGGACCCGGTCGAGCCGGCCAAGGGAAAGTCCGCCAAGGGCGGCGACGGGGATCTCTCCGCGGTGATGCCCGCATGAACACCGAGAGCTGTGGGGGGCGGGCATGAGCCTTCTCGTCGTAGGGCTGAGCCATCGCACGGCCCCGGTCGGGGTGCTGGAGCGCGCCGCGCTGACCGGTGACGTGCCGACCCGGCTGCTGCACGACGCGGCCGCCACCGCGACCGTCGCCGAAGCCGCGCTGCTGAACACCTGCAACCGGATCGAGCTGTACGCGGACGTGGACAAGTTCCACGCCGGCGTCGCCGAGCTGTCGCTGCTGCTGGCCCACCACAGCGGGGTGGACCTGGAGGAGCTGACCTCCCACCTCTACGTCCACTACGAGGACCGCGCCGTCCACCACCTCTTCTCGGTGGCCTGCGGCCTGGACTCGATGGTGGTCGGCGAGGGCCAGATCCTCGGCCAGCTGCGCGACGCCCTGGCCAAGGCCCAGGAGGAGCACACCGCCGGGCGCGGCCTGAACGAGCTGTTCCAGCAGGCGCTGCGGGTCGGCAAGCGGGCGCACAGCGAGACCGGCATCGACAAGGCCGGCCAGTCGCTGGTCACCTTCGGCCTGGAGCAGGTCGCGGCGGGCGCGGGCGAGATCGCCGGCAAGCGCGCGCTGGTGGTCGGCGCCGGCTCGATGAGCTCGCTGGCCGCCGCCACCCTGATCCGCTCCGGCGTGACCGACCTGCTGATCGCCAACCGGACGCCGGCCCGCGCCGAGCGGCTGGTCGAGATCCTCGGCCCGGACGTGGCCCGCACCCTGGACCTCGCCAAGGTGCCGGAGGCGCTGGCCGACGTGGACCTGGTGATCTCCTGCACCGGCGCGGCCGGCGTGGTGGTCAAGGCCGAGGACGTGGCCGCCGCCGTCGCCCTCCGCTCGGCCGCCGAGCCGCTCGCCCTGCTCGACCTGGCCATGCCGCGCGACGTCGACCACGCCGTGCACGAGCTGGACGGCGCCCTGCTGGTCGACCTGGAGAGCCTCTCCCACGCGCACGCCGCCACCCCCGGCGCCGGCGACGTCGACCAGGTCACCCGGATCGTCGCCGACGAGGTGAGCGCCTTCGGCGCCGCCCAGCGGGCCGCCCGGATCGCGCCGACCGTGGTCGCGCTGCGCTCGATGGCCTCCGACGTGGTCGCCGCCGAGCTGGGCCGGCTGGAGTCCCGGCTGCCCGACCTGGACGAGCGCTCCCGCGCCGAGATCGGCCAGACCGTCCGCCGCGTCGTCGACAAGCTGCTGCACGCCCCGACCGTCCGGGTGAAGCAGCTGGCCGCCGAGCCCGGCGGCGCCTCCTACGCGGAGGCACTGCGCGAGCTCTTCGACCTCGACCCGGCGGCCGTGCACGCCGTGTCCGGAACGCCCGTCGGCGGCGCGCCCCAGCCCTCCGCCGGGGGCACCAGATGAACCGTCAGCCATCCCACGAGTACCACCGGGACGATCACCTCATGAATGGTCAACCGATCACGGAGCAGCCCTCCGCCGCCGCACCCCTGCGGCTCGGCACACGGCGCAGCGCCCTCGCCATGGCCCAGTCGGGCATGGTGGCCCGCGAGGTGACCAGGGTCACCGGGCGCCCTGTCGAGCTGGTCGAGATCACCACCTACGGCGACACCTCCCGGGAGGCGCTGGCGCAGATCGGCGGCACCGGCGTGTTCGTCTCCGCGCTGCGGGACGCGCTGCTGGAGGGCCGGATCGACTTCGCCGTGCACTCGCTCAAGGACCTGCCCACCGCCGCCCCCGCGGGCCTGGTGCTGGCCGCCGTCCCCGAGCGCGAGGACGTCCGGGACGCCCTGGTAGCGGCCGAGGGCCTGAACCTGGACGAGCTGGTCGAGAAGCTGGCCGGCGCCGGCCGCCAGGCCCGGATCGGCACCGGTTCGCCCCGCCGGATGGCGCAGCTGAACGCCTGGGCCACCGCCCGCGGCGCCCAGCTGGAGACCGTCGCGATCCGCGGCAACGTGGACACCCGGATCGGCTACGTGACCGACGGCGAGCTGGACGCGGTGGTGCTGGCGACGGCCGGCCTGAACCGGCTCGGCCGCAGTGCCGAGATCTCCCAGCACCTCGACCCCGAGCTGATGATCCCGGCCCCCGGCCAGGGCGCGCTCGCGATCGAGTGCACCGCCGGGAACACGGACCTGACCGCCGCGCTCGCGGCCCTGGACCACGCCCCCACCCGGGTCGCCGTGGCCGCCGAGCGCGCCCTGCTGGCCACCCTGGAGGCCGGCTGCTCGGCGCCGGTGGCCGCGCTGGCCACCTGGGGCCGGCAGAACGAACTGCGGCTGGACGGCGTGGTCGGCGACCCCGACGGCTCCGCCCTGCTGAAGATGTCCGCCAACGGTCCGATCGTCCTCGACGAGGCCGCCGAGCAGCAGGCGGCGGCCCTCGGCCGCGCGCTGGCTGACCGGCTGCTCGGCGCGGGCGCGGCCACCCTGATGGGGGAGCGAGCCCGATGAGCCCCACCGCCGCCACCGACGCCCTGTTCCCCGCAGGGCAGCCCGCCACCGGACGGTGCACCTTCCTGGGCGCGGGCCCCGGCGACCCGGGCCTGCTGACCCTGCGCGCGGTCGAGGTGCTGTCCACGGCCGACGTCCTGGTCGCCGACCCGCTGACCGCCGCCGCCGTGCGCAGCCACTGTCCGGCCGCCGTGCAGGTGCACACCCCGGCCGTCGAGGGCATCGACTTCGACCTGGCCAAGGTGGTCGCCGAGGCCGTCCGCTCGGGCAAGCACGTGGTCCGCACCGTCGACGGCGACCCGGGCCTGGACGGCTGCGCCGCCGAGGAGATGCTCAGCTGCGCGGGCGACGGGATCCCCTTCGAGGTGATCCCGGGCGTCGCCCAGTCGGTTGGCGTCCCGGCCTACGCGGGCGTCCCGCTGCGCGTCGGGGCCGGCACCGACGTGCGCTTCGTGGACGGTGCCCAGCTGCTGTCCGGCGGCCCGGTGGACCTGGGCGCGCCGGAGACCACCCTGGTGGTCCGCACCACCCTGGGCCAGCTGCCGGCCACCGCCAACGCGCTGGTCTCCAACGGGCGCAAGCCGGACTCGGCGCTCAGCGCGACGCTCTCCGGCACCACCACCCGCCAGCGGACCTTCACCTCCACGCTGGCCGGCATCGCGGCCGACCTGAAGGCCGCCCGGGTGCTGCCCTCGCCGGTCTCCGCCCCGGTCGACCCGGCCACCTCGGTGATAGCCGTGGTGGGCGAGCAGGTCGCCCACCGGGCCTCGCACTCGTGGTTCGAGACCAAGCCGCTGTTCGGCTGGAACGTCCTCGTGCCGCGCACCAAGGAGCAGGCCACCGGCCTGTCCGAGCAGCTGCGCTCGTACGGCGCGGTGCCGCAGGAGGTGCCGACCATCGCGGTCGAGCCGCCGCGCACCCCGCAGCAGATGGAGCGGGCCATCAAGGGCCTGGTCACCGGCCGCTACGAGTGGATCGCCTTCACCTCGGTGAACGCGGTGCGCGCCGTCCGGGAGAAGTTCGAGGAGTACGGCCTGGACGCCCGCGCGTTCGCCGGGATCAAGGTCGCGGCGGTCGGCGAGACCACCGCGCAGGCCCTGGTGGACTTCGGCGTGAAGCCGGACCTGGTGCCCTCCGGCGAGCAGTCCGCCGCCGGTCTGCTGGAGGACTGGCCGCCGTACGACCCGGTCTTCGACCCGATCGACCGGGTGCTGCTGCCGCGCGCCGACATCGCCACCGAGACCCTGGTGGCCGGCCTGGTCGAGCTCGGCTGGGAGGTCGACGACGTGACGGCGTACCGGACGGTGCGCGCCTCGCCGCCGCCGGCCGAGACCCGTGAGGCGATCAAGGGCGGCGGCTTCGACGCGGTGCTGTTCACCTCGTCCTCGACCGTCCGGAACCTGGTCGGCATCGCGGGCAAGCCGCACAACGTCACGGTCATCGCCTGCATCGGCCCGGCCACCGCCAAGACCGCCGAGGAGCACGGCCTGCGGGTCGACGTGATGGCCCCGGCTCCGTCGGCGGCCGCGCTGGCCCAGGCCCTGGCAGACTTCGGGGCCAAGCGCCGCGACACCGCGACGGCCGCCGGTGAACCGGTCTACCGGCCCAGCGAGCGCCGTCCCGGTTCGCGCCGCAAGGCCCGCTGAGGGCCCGCCCCAACCCCGGCCGGGGGCGGCGAGCCGTCGCCCCCGGCACTGCACAACCGTTCGGAGAGAGAAGCCGTGTCCGCTGAATTCCCGTACGTACGCCCGCGCCGACTGCGGCAGAGCCCGGCGATGCGCCGCCTGGTCGCCGAGACCCGGCTGCACCCGGCGGAGCTGATCCTGCCGCTGTTCGTCCGCGAGGGCGTCAGCGAGCCCGTCCCGGTCAGCTCGATGCCGGGCGTGGTCCAGCACTCCCGGGACACCCTGCGCAAGGCCGTCGTGGAGGCGGCCGAGGCGGGCCTGGGCGGCGTCATGCTGTTCGGTGTCCCGCAGGTGCAGGACGCGATCGGCAGCGAGGGCACCAACCCGGACGGCATCCTGCAGCAGGCGATCCGGGACGTGGTCTCCGAGGTCGGCGACTCGCTGGTGGTCATGTCGGACCTCTGCCTGGACGAGTACACCGACCACGGCCACTGCGGCGTGCTGGCCGCCGACGGCAGCGTGGACAACGACGCCACCCTGGAGCGCTACGCCGAGATGGCCCGGGTGCAGGCCGACGCCGGCGTCCACCTGGTCGGCCCCTCCGGCATGATGGACGGTCAGATCGCCGTCGTCCGGCGGGCGTTGGACGAGGCCGGCCACCAGGACGTGGGCATCCTCGCCTACACCGCCAAGTACGCCTCGGCCTTCTTCGGCCCGTTCCGCGAGGCCGTCGGATCCTCGCTCAAGGGCGACCGCAAGAGCTACCAGCAGGACCCGGCCAACGCCCGCGAGGCGCTGCGCGAGCTGGAGCAGGACCTCGCCGAGGGCGCCGACCTGGTGATGGTCAAGCCGGCCATGGCCTACCTGGACATCCTGCGCCAGGTCGCCGACGCCTCCCCGGTGCCGGTCGCGGCGTACCAGGTGTCCGGCGAGTACGCGATGGTCGAGGCGGCCGCCGCGAACGGCTGGATCGACCGGGAGCGGATGATCATGGAGACGCTCACCTCGATCCGCCGGGCCGGCGCCGAGCAGATCCTCACCTACTGGGCCGTCGAGGCCGCCGCGATGCTGAAGTAGCTGTTACTCGCCCGCTCGCCTCCGGGGCGCTCCGACCCGGTGCCGAGGGTCGGCGCTCCGGCGCTCGTGCCTCGCTTGTCGCTTCTCCCTTTCGGCACCGGCGCGCCCCTTCGGCTCGGGGCGGGTACTCGCGCACGCAGAAGGCCGGGCCGCTCCCCGTTGGGGGGCGGCCCGGCCTTCCGGGTTCTACTCCCAGCCGTTGACGTGGGCGAAGCCCTCGCCGCGGCCCATCAGGTCGGTGGAGGTGGCGGCGCCGCAGCCGAAGCCGCCCGCGGCGGTGTTGCTGGTGTGGGCGAGGCCGAAGCCCTCCCCGGCCACGAACGGCTCGTCGGCGGTGGCGACGACCGCGCCGCCGCCGACCAGGCCCACGTGGGCGAAGGCGGGGGTGGCGGCACCGGCGAGTGCCAGCGCGGCGGTGGCGGTCAGCGCGGCCTTGGCCAGCATGCTCTTCATGGATCTGCCCTCTCTCTGGGAGCGCCCGCACGGGCGCTCTGACACGTGTTCACATCCGGCTGCTCGGCCCGGCGCCCCGCCGGGCCGGACGGCCGGTCACCCGGCCGGTCCGCGCTGTTGCGGCCGACCGGACACTTCGTCCGCCAAGCCCGGAGGGCCCGGGGAGACCTTCCTCCCCGGGCCCTCCGTCCGTGCGGTGCCCCTTGATCAGCCGATCAGGTGCGAGACGCCCGCGTCGCCCGAGGACTGGGTGTTCTGGCCGACGTTGCAGATCTGCTTCGGGGTGCTGTTCAGGACCGGAATCTCGATCGGAACGGCCACACCGCCTGCGGCGGGGATGGCGATGTTGTGGATCTCCGGCAGGCAGATGTTCGCGTTGTCCAGGGTGTGGAAGTTCGGGCTGCCGTTGCCGTGGGTGCCGGTCTGGTTGGTGCCACCGTTGCCCTGGACGGAGGTGGCGGCGCCGTCCGAGTCGACGATGGCGGAAGCCGAGCCGGCGGACATCGCGATGGCGGCGGCGGCCAGGCCGGCGGCGGCGAGGGACTTCTTGATCATTTCCGGTTTTCCTCTCGGGTGTGAATCGGGGAGCGATTCGAAGGTGGATCAGTGGGGGTGGTGCAGGGGGGGGGCGAGCTGAGCGGAGTGTCAGCCGACCAGGTGGGACACGCCCGCGTCGCCGTGGCTCTGGGTGCCCTGGCCCTGAGTGCAGAACTGCTTGCCACCGCTGTTGGCGATCGGGACCTCGATCGGGACGGCCAGGCCCCCGGCCGCGCTGACGGCGATGTTGTGGATCTCCGGGAGGCAGACGTTCAGGTTGTCCAGGAAGTGGAAGTTCGGGCTGTTGTTTCCGACCGTCCCGGTGAAGTTGGTGCCGCCGTTGCCCTGGATGGTGGCGGCGGCGCCGTCCGCGTCACCGATGGCCGAGGCGGGCGCGGCGGCGGCGGCCAGCGCGGCGACGGCCAGGCCGGCAGCGGCGAAGGACTTCTGGATCATAGGGAGATCCCTCTCTGAAATGCTCTTGGATTCCTTGCGTGCAACGCGTAGAACGCTCAGACCCGGTCTGCAGTCACTGACGTCCAGATCAAAGAATGACGGCACGGAAGGTTACGGGGTTTTTTGAAATGAGTCCGGGAGGCGCGGCGGCGGATGGTTTCCGGTCGCATTATTAGGCCGAATCGGCTAACCGGCGCAATCCGAACTCCCGGTTGCTCGTTGAGCGGATTACTTTCCGGCTGCGCCCGCGCAGCCCTTCCTCAGTGATTCTCTGTACGGACAGCAGAACGGTGAAAAGCATGAAGTTCTCCAAGCGGGCCGGTGCCATGCTGCTGGCGGTCGGTGCGGGCGTGCTCGCCTCCCAGGGGGCGGCCTCCGCCGCCCCGGTCGGCCCCGACCACGTCGGAGCCCTGGAGGACGCGCTGGCCACCCGGCAGGTCCCGGCGGATGTGCCGCTCACCCCGCTGGGCAGCCACCTCTCGGCGGGCATCCCGACCTCGCTGGTCATGCCGCCGGTGCCCGGCCGGACCACCAGCACCAGCAGCGAGCTGATCCCGGAGCGGATCGTCCCGCAGCTGAGCACCGGCAAGGTCGGCCCGAGCGCCAAGGCCGAGCTGCCGCTCCCGCTGGTCGACCAGGGCGCCGACCTCGGCCAGGTGCTGCTGGACGCCCCGGCCTCGCCGCTGCACGCCGACACCCCGGGGGTCAGCCTCGGCAAGCCGCTCTCGCTCGCCCAGGATGGCGCCGGCCAGCTCGCCGACGGTCGGCTCAAGGTCGGCGAGGTCGACCCGCGCCTGCTCACCGGGACCGTCCAGGCCGTCCCCGGGGCCGACGCGAGCCTCGGCACCGAGAACCACCGGCTCTCCGTCACCGACGAGGTCGGCGACCTGACCACGACCACCGCCGCGACCACCACCGGGGTGGTGGGGCAGACCGGCCTGGCCGACCCCGCGGCCACCACCGCGACGGCCACCGGCGTGCTCCAGCAGACCGGGCTGACCGACCTGACCCGGCTCTGACCCGGCGCCCCCCGGACGGCAGGAGCCCGGTACCCCGCGCCGCGAGCGGGATACCGGGCTCCGGTGCGTCCGGACGGACGCTCAGCCCGGCAGGACGCCGGTCAGCCCGCCGACCAACGGCAGGTCCTTGACGCCGCCGCCCGCGCTCAGCGGGCCGGTCAGCGCGCCGGTGCCGACCGGGGCCAGGCCCTGGTCCGGCTGGACGGTCGCGCCGTTGTTGAGCACGTCGGCGGAGGAGTTCGCCCAGGGGTCCAGGCGTAGGCCCTTGATCGGCGCGATGCCGTAGCCGAGGCCGGAGGTCGTTCCGTTCAGCGCCTGGCCGACGTCGTTCCTGGCCAGCGTGGCCGGGCCCGCGGGGGCCTGTGCGGCCGGCGCAGTGGCGGCCTGCGCCGAACCGGCGCCGAGCAGCACCGCGGCACCGACGGCGGCGGCCAGGCCGGCCCCGCCCTTCTTCGAAACCATGCGGATCACCCTTCGATGGATCGGGGTCCCGGACGGCTGTCCGGATATGCCGAACTGCCCCCCGGCCGACTGGTCGGGGGGCAGGACGGCCGGATCAGGTGCCGATCGGGGATCAGCAGTCGTCCGTGGGTTGCGCCTCGACGTTGGCGCAGCTGTTGCCGAACACCGGGTTCAGGAATCCGCTGGCGTTGAGGGAGTTGCCGCACAGGTTGACCGGGATGTGCACCGGGATCTGGAGCTGATTGCCGGAGGCGACGCCGGGGGAGCCGGCGGCGACGCCCTCGGCGCCCGAGCTGGCGGCGGCAGATCCGGCGGCGCCCAGCACCAGGCCGGCGGCGGCGACGGAGAGGACGGCGGCCTTCTTCACGTTCTGCATGGGGGTTGATCTCCTCGATCACACACGGGGGGAGCGTGCCGCGCCCCGGCACTGCGGGGCGCGGCACGGGCTCGGTGATTCAGCTGTCGCCGGTGCGGCGACCGCCGGTTCAGCCGACGTTGGCGCAGTGGTTGCCGAACACCGGGTTCAGGATGCCGGTGGCGCCGACGCTGTTGCCGCAGATGTTGATCGGGACGTGCACCGGGATCTGGAGCTGGTTGCCGGAGAGCACACCCGGGGAGCCGGCGGCGACACCCTCGGCGCCCGAGCTGGCGAAGGCGCCCCCGGCGACACCGAGCACCAGGCCGGTGGTGGCCACGGTCAGGGCAGCGGCCTTCTTGAAGTTGTGCATGATTTTCCTCCGAGTTTCTGCCCGACGGACGGTGGACGTCGGGGGCCGGGCGAGCATGAATTACTTGCCCAATGGCTTCAGGGGTTGCCGTGATTGTCACTCTGACGGCGCACACCGGCGTGCTCCGCCCATGGCTCGGGCGTCGACGCAGCCGTCGCGTTGTTCCGGCGCCTCGCGAACGATTCCCGCACGGCCGGGAACGATTCTGGCGAGGCGCAACCAGGAGTTCCCGGTCGGACATTCAGGCGGTGCCGCCGAACGCCGGGTTCAGGGGGCCCGCCACGTCGAGCGACTTGCCGGTGGCCTCGGTGCCGACGAGGCCGTGGGCGAGCTGCGCATGGGCGGTACTCGATTCGTGAGTGGGGCCGGTGGATCGTCTTCCGCCAGGGAGAACGAGGCGGGGGGCGGGGGGAAACGGTCCGGCCTTTCGATCACCCGAATGCCGGGCACCCAGGCCCCGTTGAGCCGGACGGGTGACAGTGTGCGCGCCGTCGCAACCGGTCCCTACAGGTCTCGTTCTAGATGTCGCACTCCCCGTGCATCTCTGTTGAACAGTCAGGAGGCTCGCATGAGCATCAAGAAGACCGCTGCCGTCGGCGCTGCCGTGGCGGGCATCGTGGCCGCCGGCGCCGGCACCGCGATGGCCAGCTCCGGCGCCGAGGGCGTCGCTGCCGGCTCCCCCGGTGTCGTCTCGGGCAACCAGATCCAGGTTCCGGTGCACATTCCGGTCAACCTGTGCGGCAACACCATCGACGGTGCCGGCCTGCTGAACCCCGCGTTCGGCAACCACTGCGTCAACGCGGGCTGAACCCGCGGCCGGTTCGGCCGGTGAGAGCCGCCGCTTTGCGCTTCCCTCCTGGGGTGCGGGGCGGCGGCTCTTCGTTTTCCCGGTCGCCGCTCGCCCGGGAGTCGTCCGTCGATTCCCGGCGCTGTCACGAGCCTTGTTGCACTAGTTGTCAGTACCTACAATCCGAGTCCTGCTCACCTTTTCGGCCCCCTCTCTTGCACCGCGCCGCTCGGCGCCCGCCCGGGCGGTCCCCCACCCCCTCGCAAGGAGTCGCGTGTGATCAGGTCCCGCCTGTCGGCGGCGCTCGCCACCGGCGCCCTCATAGCCACCCTCGGCCTGGCCGGCGCCCCCGCCGCCCTCGCCGACTCCGCCCCGGCACCCGGCGCCGTCAAACCGGCGGCGGTCGTCGCCCTCGGCGACAGCGCCATCTCCGGGGAGGGCGCCGGCACCGACACCGGCGACGGCTACTTCCCGGACACCGACAGCCCCACCAACTACTGCCACCGGCACCCCAAGTCGGAGATCTTCGTCACCGACATCCCCGGGGTCACCCCGATCGACCTCGCCTGCTCCGGCGCCCAGACCGGCGACCTGGTCAGCGACCCCGAGCTGGCGAAGATCACCGGCGCGGGCAGCGGCGACTTCGGCGAGCCCAAACAGGACGTCAAGCTCGCCGACGCGGCGTCCAAGTACGACGTCAAGCTGGTCGTGGTGACGATCGGCGCCAACGACGACTTCGACTTCAGCGGCATCATGATGCACTGCCTGGCGCAGTACTTCCCGGTCCCCAAGGACCAGGGCTGCCGCGACACCATCGGCAGCGACGAGATCCTCCGGCGCGCCAAGGGCGTCCAGCCCAAGGTCGTCGCGGCGCTGCAGAACATCCGGCAGACCATGCGCAAGGCCGGCTACGCCGACTCCTCGTACCAGCTGGTCTACCAGTCGTACTTCAACCCGATCACCCCGGACATCCGGCGCAACGACTACCTCGGCAAGGTCGCCGACGGCTGCCCGGCCTTCCCCGAGGACCTCGCCTGGGGCCACAACTGGGTGGTCCCGACCCTGAGCGACGCGCTGCGCGGCGCGGCCGAACAGGTGCCCGGCGTCCGGTACCTGGACCAGCGGCGGGTCGCCTTCGGGCACGAGGTCTGCGCGGAGTGGACCAGTTCCCCGTACGAGTACTCCAACGGGGACGTCATCAACCTCTCCGAGTGGGTGCGCAACGGCTGTGACTCGCAGATCGGCATCCCCGGCCTGTGCATGAACATGGTCCGCCAGTCGTACCACCTGCGGGTGGCCGGCTACCGCGGCGAGGGTGTCTGCCTCGGCCAGTTCTACGCCCGGCCCGAACTGACCCAGGCCTACTGCACGCTCAACCAGCAGAACACCACGTCGATCCAGCCGCTCACCCCCGGGAAACCCTTCGGTGACGGCCCCGAGGACGGCGCCTGGTACCAGCTGACCAACGCGGGCACCGGCAACGCCCTGGACCTCACCGGCGGCGGCACCTACGGCGACTCCACCAACGGTCGGGCCGCCATCAGCTACCCGGCCGGCGGCGGGCTGAACCAGTCCTTCGTGCTGGAGGCCAAGGCCGGCGGCAGCTACGAACTCGACTTCAGCGGCAACCGCGACATGTGCCTGGACGCCAACGCGGCCGCCACCGCCCCCGGCACCCGGATCCAGCAGTGGCGCTGCAACGGCGGCGGCAACCAGCACTGGGTGTTCAAGCCGGCCGGCGACGGCCGCTACAAGATCGCCGACTCCCAGGACCAGAGCAGGGTCCTGGCGGCCGGCAGCACCCTCGACGCCAAGGGCAACCCCTACGTCGAGCTGGCCACCGACACCGGCGCCGCCAACCAGCTCTGGCAGCTCACCAAGCTCGGCATCGTCTACGTCCAGGGCTGACCCCCCGGGCACCGCTCAGGCCGTCGCCGCCCCCAACCGGGCGGCGACGGCCGCACCCACCGGGTACGGCGTCTCGACCGGCAGCAACGCCGGGTCCCGCTCCAGCCGCACCCGCCCGGCCAGCTCGGTGACGTCCGAGATCCGCCGGATCCACTCGTCCGCGTACCGCCGCACCGCCTTGCCGCGCAGTCCGACCTGGATCGCCCGGTGGTCCAGCGGCCGCAGGTGGAGGTCGCGCTCCGGGTCCCACTGCACCCGCACCGGGCTGTGCCGCAGCTCCCGCTTCCACGCGGCCTGCGAGTCGTGTACCCGGCCGGTGTAGGCGCTCAGCACCGCCTGCTCCAGCGCCCAGTCGAAGCCCTCCCGGCTGATCTCCAGCGCCAGCACCCGCTCCTGCCCGGGGCTCCTTCCCCAGTCGCTGCGGTGCATCATCCAGAGGAACGACGGCTTGATCCAGGTCATCCGGTCACGCTTGAACGCCTCCGGGAACCGCCCGTCGGCCGCCGCGGGCTCGGCGATCTCCGGGGGAAACGCCTGGTAGACGGTGATTGTGTCGGCGGTGTGGGCGGCCCGGATCCGGCGGGTCGGCGGGGTGCTCGGCATACCCGGAATCGTCGCGGCCGCCGCCGCCGGGGCGCCAGCGGTTTTCCCGCCGGGGGTGTGCCGTAGGCTCACGGGAAAATCGTTGCGCCGGAGCCGCGCGGACCACGAGCGGGGCGGGGAGTACCCAGAGCAGATGAGCACGGCATCGAGCACCGAGTCGTCCAGCACCGAGCCCGGGGCGTCCGCCGCGGCGACGCCGGCGCCGTCCGAGGAGCGGACGGGCCGGGGGCCCGGGCGGTTCGGGGCGCTGGTGGACCGGTTCGCGCCCGCGCTGGGCGCGTACGCGGTGGTCAAGGCCATCGGCCTGACCGTCTTCATGCTGCTGCTCTCGCACACCGGCGACTACCTGAAGAAGCAGCCGGGGCGCGGCGGCGGCGCCAACCCCTGGGACGTGCTGAGCACGTGGGACGGCGTCTGGTACCAGCGGATCGCCGACAACGGGTACGACCCGCAGCTGATTCCGCTGCACGGCTTCCCGCTGGCCACCTACTACGAGAACTCGGCCGCCTTCTTCCCGCTCTACCCGTGGCTGATGCGGCTGGTCGGCGCGGTCACCGGGCTCGGCTCGTACGGTTCCGGGATCGTGGTCTCGGTGCTCGCCTCGCTGGTCGCGGCGGCCGGGATCTTCGCGATCGCCGAGCGGCTCGGCGGTTTCCGGGCGGGTGTGACGGCCGCGGTGATCTGGGGCCTGTTCCCGGGTTCCGGCGTGGAGTGGGCGGTCTACTCGGACTCGCTGTTCGTGGCGCTGTCCGCCTGGGCCTGCTACTGCGTGATGACCCACCGCTGGCTGACAGCCGGTCTGCTGGCGCTGGTGGCGGGCCTCAACCGGCCGACCGCCGCCGCGCTGATCGCCGCCGTGTCGATCGCCGCGCTGGTCGCGCTGGTGCGCCGGACCGACGGGGTGGCCCGTCCGCTGACCGCGATGCTGATCACCCCGTGGGGCCTGATCGGCTTCGTCGCCTGGGTCGGCTGGAAGATGGGCGACTGGGGCGGCTACTTCAAGCTCCAGCGGGGCGCGTGGAACCGCTACTTCGACGGCGGTGCCTCCACGCTCCGCACGATCATGGACGTGATCACCGGCCACTGGGACTTCTGGCAGTCCAACCCCGTCCCGGACCTGATCGCCATCGCCCTGCTGATGGCCCTGCCCGGACTGCTGGTGCTGCTCTGGCGGGCCCGGCCGCCGCTGGTCCTGTGGGTCTACACCGCGCTCACCATCGCCACCGCGCTGAGCAGCAACCAGATCTTCGGCAACATCTCGCGGTACCTGTTGCCGGCCTTCCCGCTCTGCATCGGCCTGGCGTTCGCGTTGCGCCGGGTGCGGGTGTCCTCGCTGGTCGGGCTGTTCGCGATGCCCGTGATCGCGGCCGGCTGGTACGCCGGCTATGCGCTGTTCGAGTTGGGCATTCCGTAGACCCGGCGTTGGTTGGCAACGGGATCATCCGGCAGCAGACGGGCCGTTGCTAACCTCGGACGTATGACGACGACCCCGCCCGTACGGCAGATCCGCGACATCTCCGGCCTGCTGGACCACGCGAGCCACGTGCTGGCCACGCGCATGTCGGCCGCCTTCACCGAGCTCGGGATCACCCCCCGCGCGTACTGCGTGCTGTTCCACGCGCAGGAGGCCGAACGCACCCAGATCCAGCTGGCCGAGCTGAGCGACCTGGACAAGACCACGATGGTGGTCACCGTGGACGAGCTGGAGAAGGCGGGCCTGGCCGAGCGCCGCCCGTCCGCGACCGACCGCCGGGCCCGGGTCATCTCCGTCACCGAGGCGGGCGCGCGCGCCGTGGTGCAGGGCACCGCGATCGCGGACCGGGTGCACCGCGAGGTGCTGGAGTCGCTGCCGCAGCCCGAGCGCGAGGTGTTCGTCTCGGCCCTGTCGCACCTGGTGGACGGCCCTCTCGCGGAGCCGGTGGAGAGCGACCGCACCGTACGCCGGGCCCGTCGTTCCCGCGGGTAAGCCCACTTCGCCGAGCACCTCGCGACCTGCTCCCGAAATAGATAGTCCTGAACAAAACAATCCGATAGCGTTCTACTCGGTACTCGACGAACCGGGAGAACCGCCATGACCACGCACGCCCCGGCCGCACCCCTCGCGGCCCTCGCCGTCCCCGCCCGCTCCCGCGCCCTCGCCCTCGCGGTGCTCTGCGCGGGAATGCTGATGATCATCCTGGACGGCTCGATCGTCACCGTGGCCCTGCCGGCCATCCAGGAGGACCTCGGCTTCTCGCCGTCCGGGCTGACCTGGACCGTCAACGCCTACCTGATCGCCTTCGGCGGCCTGCTCCTGCTGGCCGGCCGGCTCGGCGACCTGATCGGCCGCAAGCGGGTCTTCGTCGCCGGGCTCGCCGTCTTCACCGCCGCCTCGCTGCTCTGCGCCGTCGCCACCAGCCCCGGGCTGCTGATCGGCGCCCGCTTCCTCCAGGGCGTCGGCGGCGCGCTCGCCTCCTCGGTCAGCCTCGGCATGATCGTCACGCTCTTCCCCGAACCGCGCGAACGCGGCCGCGCGATCGGCGCGTTCAGCTTCGTCGGCGCGGCCGGCGCCTCGATCGGCCAGGTGCTCGGCGGAGTCCTCACCCAGGCCCTCAACTGGCACTGGATCTTCCTGATCAACCTGCCGCTCGGCATCGCCGCCGCCCTGCTCGCCGTCCGGGTGCTGGAGTCCGAGCGAGGCCCCGGCCTGCGGGCCGGCGCCGACGCCCTCGGCGCCGCGCTGATCACCGCCGCCCTGATGCTCGGCGTCTACACGATCGTCGGCACCGGCGAGCACGGCTGGGCCTCCGCCCGCACCCTCGGCCTGGGCGCGCTCGCCGTTGCCCTGCTGGCCGGGTTCCTGTGGCACGAGGGCCGGGCCGCCCATCCGCTGCTGCCGCTGCGGATGTTCCGCTCCCGCAACGTCTCCGGCGCCAATCTCGTCCAGGTCCTGACCATCTCCGGGATGTTCGGCTTCCAGATCCTGGTCGCCCTCTACCTGCAGAACGTCCTCGGCTACGGGGCCGCCGCCACCGGCCTCGCGATGCTGCCGGCCGCGGTCGCCATCGGCGCGGTGTCCCTGCTGCTGTCGGCCCGGCTGAGTGCGCGCTTCGGCGAGCGCCGCGTCCTGCTGGCCGGTCTCGCCCTGCTGGTCGCCGCGCTCGGCCTGCTGGCCCGGCTGCCCGCCGACGCCGACTACGCCGTTCACCTGCTGCCGACCATGCTGCTCGTCGGCGGTGGCGGCCTGGTGCTCTCCACCCTCGCCGTCCTCGGCATGTCGGGCGCCGGTCCGGACGACGCGGGCGCCGCCTCCGGCCTCTTCAACACCACTCAGCAGATCGGCGGCGCGCTCGGGGTCGCCGTCCTCACCACCCTCGCCGACGGCCGCACCGCCACCCTGGCCGCGGCCGGGCAGGCCGGCGCCGACGCCCTTGCCGACGGCTTCCGGCTCGCCTTCGGGATCGCCGCCGGCCTGCTCACCGCGGCGCTGCTGGTCGCCGCCACCGTGCTCAAGTCGACCGCCACCGAAGAGAATTGATGTCAAGTCGACTCGCCTCGCCCCGGCCCGTGTCCAGCGGTTCGGGGCGCGGCGCTGCGGCCGGTGTTGCGGTCGGCATCACGGCCGGTGTTGCGAGCGGCGTCGCGGGTCGCCTTACGGCCAGACCAGGCAGTACAGCTGGTGCCCGGCGTCGTGCAGCCGGTTGGCGAAGTCCTGCCACTCGTGCAGCATGCTGTAGATCACGAAGGCGTCCCGCGGCCCGCGCCGGTCCGGCACGGTGGACCAGATGAAGGCGGCGGCGCCGAGCTCGGTCTCGTCCGCCTTGCGGAGTGGTTCGACGACGTTGTGGGGGAGTTGGACGACGGCGTAGTCCGGGTGCAGCACGACGAGTTCCAGCGGGGGCACCTGGTGCAGTGGGACGCCCTGGATCCCGGTGAGGACCATGGCGCTCATGGTCTCCGGCTTGATCTTGGTGGAGAGGTGGCCGGTGGGGGAGCCGCTGGTCTCCATGAGGTCGCCGAGCCGCCCCAGCGAGCCGAGTTCGCCGGCGTCCAGGCCGAGTCCGCCCGGGCCGAGGGCGGTGGGGACTCTGGCGGCGGTGGCGCGGTCGGGGGCGCCGAAGTATTTGTACGTCACCCCCACGCGTCCCTCACCCCGCCTCTCGCCGCCGCGGCGACCACGTCCCGTACCCGCTCCCGTACCCCCGCGTGCGGTCTCGGCGGGCCTGCGGGAGCCCCCCGCGGCCTCGTCGTAACCGTCCTGCGCCTCGGACACTCGGACCATCCTCACCGGAATTCGCCGGAATCGACAGACCCCCGCACGTCCGGCGTCCCTCCGGACGTGCTCCTTACCCGTCATGCGCCGCCGTACCCACTCGCGGTACGCGGCAGTCCTCTCCACACCCCTGTACACAAACCGGAGCGCTCGCGCACTCTGTGTACACAGTCTGACTGGTCCGTCCTCCGGAGCACTCAGCGGCCCCGTCCGTACGGACTGTACGGACAACCGTACAGACAACGGTGCCCGGATCATCGTTCCAGATGATCGGGTCCGACATGCAGAGGGCAAGGACACGATTTGAGACCATGTCTCCCGTGAGCTACCCGTACGAAGCCCCCCAGTCCCAGTCGCTGTTCGATCGCGCCTCCGTGGTGACGCCCGGCGGCGTCAACTCCCCGGTGCGCGCCTTCCGCGCGGTCGGCGGCACGCCGCGCTTCATGGTGTCCGGCACCGGCCCCTACCTGACCGACGCCGACGGCCGCGAGTACGTCGACCTGGTGTGCTCGTGGGGTCCGATGATCCTCGGCCACGCGCACCCCGCGGTGATCGACGCCGTCCAGCGGGCCGTCACCCGCGGCACCTCCTTCGGCACGCCCGGCGAGGGCGAGGTCGAGCTGGCCGAGGAGATCGTCGCCCGGGTCGCCCCGGTCGAGCAGGTCCGCCTGGTCTCCTCCGGCACCGAGGCCACCATGTCCGCGATCCGGCTGGCCCGCGGTTTCACCGGCCGGGCGAAGGTGGTGAAGTTCGCCGGCTGCTACCACGGTCACGTGGACGCCCTGCTGGCCGCCGCCGGTTCCGGTGTGGCGACCTTCGGCCTGCCGGACACCCCGGGTGTCACCGGCGCCCAGGCCGGCGACACCATCGTGCTGCCGTACAACGACCTGGCCGCCGTCGAGCAGGCCTTCGCGGCGCACCCGGGCGAGATCGCCTGTGTGATCACCGAGGCCTCGCCCGGCAACATGGGCGTCGTCCCGCCGCTGCCCGGCTTCAACGGGGGCCTGGCCCGGCTCTGCCGGGACAACGGCGCGCTGTTCATCTCCGACGAGGTGATGACCGGCTTCCGCGTCTCCAAGGCCGGCTGGTACGGCCTGGAGGCCGCGAACGAGGGCTGGGCGCCGGACCTGCTGACCTTCGGCAAGGTCATGGGCGGCGGCTTCCCGGCCGCGGCCTTCGGCGGCCGCGCCGACGTGATGGCGCACCTGGCCCCGGCCGGCCCGGTCTACCAGGCGGGCACCCTGTCCGGGAACCCGATCGCCACCGCGGCCGGCCTGGCCCAGCTGCGCGGCTGCACCGACGAGGTGTACGCGAAGGTGGACGCCGTCGCCGCCGAGGTGTCCGGCCTGGTCACCGAGGCGCTCGCCAAGGAGGGCGTGGCGCACCGGCTGCAGACCGCCGGGAACATGTTCTCGGTGTTCTTCACCGACGCCGCCGTGACCGACTACGACCAGGCGAAGACCCAGGAGGCGTACCGTTTCACCGCCTTCTTCCACGCGATGCTGGCCGAGGGCGTCTACCTGCCGCCGTCCGCCTTCGAGTCCTGGTTCGTCTCGGCGTCCCACGACGAGCGGGCGATCGAGCGGATCGCCGCCGCCCTGCCGGTCGCCGCGCGCGCCGCTGCCGCCGCCACGGCCTAGTCGCCACGGCCCGGTCGCGAGACCGGCCGCCACGGCCCAGTCCACCCCGAGCCCCAGGAGCAGTTGAGAAGTGAGCGCCAAAGAGATCACCGTCGTCCACCTGATGCGGCACGGTGAGGTGCACAACCCGGAGGGCGTCCTGTACGGGCGGCTGCCGGACTACCACCTGTCCGAGCTGGGCCGACGGATGGCCGACCGGGTGGCCGAGGACCTGGCCGGCCGGGACATCACCCACGTGGTGGCCTCGCCGCTGGAGCGGGCCCAGGAGACCGCCGAGCCGATCGCCAAGGCGCACGGCCTGGCCGTCGCGGCGGACGCGCGGCTGATCGAGGCCGAGAACATCTTCGAGGGCAAGACCTTCGGCGTCGGCGACGGCTCGCTGCGCAACCCGGGTTACTGGAAGTACCTCACCAACCCGTTCAAGCCCTCCTGGGGCGAGCCGTACCTCGACCAGGTGGTGCGGATGATGGGCGCGCTCGGCGCCGCCCGGGACGCCGCGCGCGGGCACGAGGCGGTCTGCGTCAGCCACCAGCTGCCGATCTGGATCGTCCGGTCCTTCGTCGAGCGCCGCCGGCTCTGGCACGACCCGCGCAACCGGCAGTGCTCGCTGGCCTCGCTGACCAGCTTCACCTTCGAGGGCGACAAGATCGTCTCGGTCGGCTACCGCGAACCGGCCCGCGACCTGCTGCCCGCGCACCTGGTGGGCAAGGGCCGCAAGGGCGACAAGCCGGTGGGCAAGAGCTTCGGCGCCTGACACTCGCGAGCGCCTCCGTAAGCGGTGCGTAAGTATGACTTCGGGTCACCCGGCGAGCGCCGGGTGACCCGATTTCGTCGCAGGTCAGAGGGGGTGCGACGCGCAAGGCAGGACCCCCCCGAACCTGCCCGGAACTCCATGCGAAACTTTTCACATGTCTGCCATGGCGCGCCCCCGTCCCCGTGTCGCCGCAGCCGCCGCCGCCACCGCCGCGGCCGCTGCGCTCGCCCTCACCGGCTGTTCCTCCTCGGGCTCGTCCGGCGGCGGCGCGGGCCAGGTCGGCTTCGTCACGGTCAAGGGCACCAACCTGTCGAAGGCGGACGCCGGCAAGCGCGGGGACGCGCCGGACATCTCCGGGGAGACCCTGGAGGGCAGCCAGACCAAGCTCTCCGACTACCGGGGCAAGGTCGTCGTGCTGAACGTCTGGGGCTCCTGGTGCGGGCCCTGCCGGGCCGAGGCGAAGAGCCTGCAGGCCGTCGCGGACAAGTACAAGGACCAGGGCGTCCAGTTCCTCGGCGTCAACACCCGGGACACCGAGAAGACCAACGCCGTCCGCTTCGAGCAGGAGCAGGGCGTCACCTACCCGAGCATCTTCGACCCGGCCGGCACCCAGCTGCTCAAGTTCCCCAAGGGCAGCCTCAATCCGCAGTCCATCCCGACCACCCTGATCGTCGACCGCGACGGCAAGCTGGCCGCCCGCGCCGTCGGCGGCACGACCGAGGACGCGCTGGAGTCGATCCTGCAGCCGGTGGTCGCGGAGCAGAAGCAGTGAGCCTGCCGCAGCAGCTCGCCGACAACACCGGCACCCTCCAGAGCGGAGCGTTGCTGGTGGCCGCGCCGATCGCGCTGGCGGCCGGCCTGGTGTCGTTCTTCTCGCCCTGCGTGCTGCCGCTCGTCCCGGGCTACCTGTCGTACGTGACCGGCTTCTCCGCGGCCGACCTTGCGGACGCGCGCGGCGTGCGGCGCGGCCGGATGGCGCTCGGGGCGACGCTCTTCATCCTCGGTTTCACCGCGGTCTTCGTCTCCGGCGGTGCGCTGTTCGGCCAGTTCGGCGACACCCTGCAGGAGCACAAGCGCGTCATCTCGATGGTCCTCGGCGTGGTGACCGTCGTGATGGGCCTCGCCTTCATGGGCCTCGTCCCCGGCCTGAGCATGCGCGAGGTGCGCTCCCACCGCCGTCCGGCGGTCGGTCTGCTGGGCGCCCCGCTGCTGGGCGTGGTCTTCGGCGTCGGCTGGACGCCCTGCCTCGGCCCGACCATCGCGACCGTCCAGAACCTGGCCCTGAACCAGGCCGACGCCGCGCGCGGCGCCATGCTGATGACCTTCTACTGCCTGGGCCTCGGCGTACCGTTCATCCTGGCCGCGGTGGCCTTCCGCCGGGCACTGGGCGCCTTCGGGTGGGTCAAGCGGCACTACCCGCTCGTCATGCGGATCGGCGGCGGCATGCTCGTCGTGGTCGGTCTGCTGCTCGTCACCGGGATCTGGGATTCCTGGATGAGCGAACTGCAGTCCTGGACCGCCGACTCCTCGATCGGAATCTGACCGTGAGCAACACCACGACCGAGACCGAGCAGCCCCCGGCGCCGGACGACCTCGCCGCCGAGCGGCTCAGCTCCGCGCCGGTCGAGTCCGACGGACCGACCGGCATAGGGGCGTTCGGCTGGGCGCGCTGGATGTGGCGTCAGCTGACCTCGATGCGGGTCGCCCTGATCCTGCTCTTCCTGCTCTCGCTGGCCGCCATCCCCGGCTCGCTGATCCCGCAGTACCAGAACGGCCAGGGGCAGCTGAAGGTCGAGGCCTGGAAGGCGCAGCACGGCACCGTCGCGCCGATCTACGAGAAGCTCCAGCTGTTCGACGTCTACAGCTCGGTCTGGTTCTCCGCGATCTACATCCTGCTGTTCGTCTCGCTGGCCGGCTGCATCGTCCCGCGTACCTGGCAGTTCGTCGGCGTGCTGCGCGCCCAGCCGCCGGCCGCGCCGCGCAACCTGACCCGGATGCCGGTGCACGCGGCCTGGCGCACCGAGGCGGACGCCGACACGGTGAACGCCGCCGCACACCGGCTGCTGCGCAAGCGCGGCTTCCGCGCCGACCTGTCCGGCGGCGCGGTGGCCGCCGAGAAGGGCTACCTGCGCGAGGTCGGCAACCTGCTCTTCCACCTGTCGCTGTTCGCGCTGCTCGGCGGCTTCGCCTGGGCCAGCCTGGCCTCGGGCACCGGCGGCAAGCTGATGGTCGAGGGCGAGGGCTACTCCAACACCATCACCCAGCTCGACGACTTCAACGGCACCCGGTTCTACGGCAGCGACGACCTCGACCCCTTCTACCTGAAGCTGGACACCTTCACCGCGAAGTTCCAGGCCAGCGGCTCCCAGATCGGCGCCGCCCGGCAGTTCACCGCGAACGTCGAGTACGCGACCGGCAGTGACGCGTCGAAGCTGAAGAAGTCCACGATCGAGGTCAACCACCCGCTGGAGATCGGCGGCAGCAAGGTCTACCTGATCGGCCACGGCTTCGCCCCGGTCGTCACCGTCCGCAACGCCAAGGGCGAGGTCGTCTACAGCGGCGCCACGCCGTTCCTGCCGCAGGACGCCAACCAGACCTCCACCGGCGTCGTGAAGGTCTCCGACTACGGCGAGAAGGACGGCCAGCGGACCCAGCTCGGCTTCAGCGGCTTCTTCCTGCCGACCGCGCCGGTGAGCTTCGAGGGCACCGGTCCGATCTCGCTGTTCCCGGACGACGCGGCGCCGGAGCTGGTCCTGAACGCCTACGCGGGCGACCTGGGCACCGACTCCGGCCTGCCGCAGAACATCTACCAGCTCAACATGCGGAAGATGACCCAGCTGACCCAGGACGGCCAGCCCGCCAAGATCCGGCTCAGGCCCGGCCAGGCGTGGGACCTGCCGGACGGCTACGGCACCGTCACCTTCGAGGGCTACAAGCGCTGGGCCAGCTTCGACGTCTCGCACCGCCCGGGCAACGCGATCGCCCTGTCCGGTGCGGTGCTGGCGATCCTCGGCCTGATCGGCTCGCTGTTCGTGCAGCGCCGCCGGATCTGGGTGCGGGCGGTCGCCCTGCCGGGCGGCGGCACCCAGGTGGAGCTGGCCGGGCTGGGCCGCAGCGAGTCGGCGAAGATCGCCGAGGAGCTGGCCGAGCTCGCGGTGGACCTCCAGGACGACGCCCCCGCCTCCGAGGAGGACGACGCCCCCGCCTCCGAGGGGGAGGGCGAGCACAAGCACGAGCACGAGGACGACACCCCGGCTCCGGACGGCGAGGAAGCCGCCGCCGGATCCGCTGACACCGAGGCCGAGGCCTCAGACCCCGCAGACCCCGCAGTCCCCGCCGACCAGAACTCCAAGGAGTAGACGGTGCATCTCGCCTCGGGGGTCGACCCACACCTGGCCGACCTCTCCAACAAGCTGATCTATTCGGCGATGGTGGTCTACACGATCGCCATGTTCGCCCAGATCTTCGAGTGGACCTTCGGCAGCAAGGGCGCCGTCGCGGTCCGCTCGAAGGAGCAGTCGGGGAACCTGGCCGAGACCGTCGCCGCCGCCGGCACCAAGGGCGGCAAGAAGGTCACGGTGACCGTCGCGGGCGCCAACGGTGGCACCACCACGCTGACCCGCACCGCCCTGGCGGGCGAGGGCGCGACGGTGGTCACCAGCGGACGCGGCGAGGAGGAGGTGGACGGCCCGGGCGCGGCCGGCACCAGCGAGAAGGCCGACCTGGCCGGCCGGATCGCGGTCTCGCTCACCGTCCTGGGGTCCCTGCTGCACGCGGGCGGCGTGATCACCCGCGGCCTCTCGGTGTCCCGCTGGCCGTGGGGCAACATGTACGAGTTCTCCTGCGCCTTCGCGCTGGCCATGGCGGCGGCGTACATCGTGCTGCTGGCCGCGCGGAAGAACGTCCGCTGGCTCGGCCTGCCGGTCACCATCGCGGTCCTGCTGACGCTCGGCATCGCCACGTCGATGCTGTACACCGACTCCGACCAGCTCGTCCCGGCGCTGCACTCGCCGTGGCTGGCGATCCACGTCTCCACCGCGATCTTCTGCGGCGGCGCCTTCTACGCGGCGTTCATCGCCACGCTGCTCTACCTCGGCAAGGACTCCTTCGACAAGCGGATCGCGGCCGGTCTGACCACCGGCCCGCTGGGCACCCCGGCGTCGGTCTGGCGCCGGCTGCCCGCCGCGTCCACCCTCGACAAGCTGTCCTACCGGATCAACGCCCTGGTCTTCCCGCTCTGGACCTTCACCATCATCGCGGGCGCGATCTGGGCCGAGGCGGCCTGGGGCAAGTACTGGGAGTGGGACCCGAAGGAGACCTGGTCGTTCATCACCTGGGTCGCCTACGCCTGCTACCTGCACGCCCGGGCGACGGCCGGCTGGAAGGGACGCAAGGCGGCCTACCTGGCGCTGGCGGCCTTCGCCTTCTGGCTCTTCAACTTCTACGGCGTGAACATCTTCGTCACCGGCAAGCACTCGTACGCGGGGATCTGACCGGGGCGCAACCACCCACCGGCCCGGCTCTCCGCAGAAGGTAGCCGGGCCGAGGTGTGACAGGGGTAGTTCGTGCCGGCCGCCGGTCGGCGCGAGAGGGAACTGAGGAGGAAATCGCGCAATGGAGTGCGAAGAGGTCATGCTGACCGTCCGAATCACCGCCGCCGAGCGCATGCTGCTCCGCCGGCTCGCCCAGGGACACCGGAGCGACGTGTCCGAGGTGGTGGCCGACGCTCTGCTGGACATCATTCCCACGCTGAGCGCGCCGGGGGACGCCTACCGGCTGCTGGGGGCGCTCGCGATGCCCGCACCGTGTGCCCTGACGGTCTGGCTGCCGTCCGCGCTGGCGGACCTGCTGGTGCCCGGCGCGGCCCGGATCGCGCAGATCACCGACGTCCGGATCGAGTCGGCCAGTGCCGCCCTGGGGGCGGCGCTGCGGCTCTGGCTGGCCCAGGACCCGGTCAGGCTGGCGACCAACCTCAGCGTGATGCACGCCGGGCGGCGGCCGTCATCGGCGCTGGTGGCCGCGTAGCGGGGGTCAACTGGCCAGCGGCAGCCGGGTGCTGCCGAGGCCCGGCGCGGCGGTGCGGCCGTCGAGGGCGTCCCGCCGGGCCGGCACCGTCGGGCCCTCGGCGGGCCCGTCCAGCGGCCCGTCCAGGGGCTCGGTGAGCAGTCGGCACTCGGCCGCCGTCCGCCCGTCCTGGATCAGCTGGACCCGTACGGGCAGTCGGCGGCCGTCCGCCGCCGGCTCGGGGACGGCCCGGACGAAGCAGGGCCGGTCCAGCTCGATGTAGTGGTCGAAGGAGGTCACCAGCTCGACCGGCACCACCGGCTCGGGGTGGCGCAGCCGCTGGGCGGCCTGCCGGGCGGCCTCCAGCACCAGCATCCCGGGCACGTGGTCCAGCTCGTGGTCGAAGAGCACCGGGTGGGTGGCGTCGGCGCGCAGCAGCCAGGTGTCCGGTCGCAGGGTCGGGCTGAGCACCACGTCGGCGGGCTGTGCGCGGCCGACGAGTTCGGGCGCGGTGGGGGCCGGCGGCCGCGGCGGGGCGACGGCGTGCCGTCCGGGGCCGCGCAGCCGGGCGTACGAGGCGGGGGAGAGCACGCGCAGCTGGCCCGAGCCCCGGCCGATCGGCCGGCCGTCCCGGGTGACCTCGGCGTGCACTCGCAGGGAGACCAGTCGGCCGTGCCGCATCCGGACGTCCTCGCAGCCGACGGCGAGCATCAGCGAGGCCGGGGTGGAGGTGACGGCCAGGCCGGGCAGGCCGGGCTCGGCGAGGGCGTAGGAGAGGTCGTCCATGACGAAGTGGTGGCCGCGCGGCACCCCGAACCCGGCGTGGCCGATCAGCAGCCCGGCCTGCCGGACGGTCTCGGCCATCAGCACCGGGTCGTGGTAGCGGTCCCCGGGCAGCCGGTAGAAGCCGTGCAGCCGGGGCCACTGGGCGCCGAGCAGGAAGTCGTACGGGCCGGTGGCCTGCCAGCCGGTGAGGAGGACCTCGGACACCGAGGCGCGGTGCACCAGGTGCCGGGAGACGGTCCGGTCGTGGAAGTCGTAGCCGGAACCGGGGCCGAGGCCGGGGCCGGGGTGGGCGTACGCGCCGTGGGGGTCCGGCTCTACGATCGATGGCATGACTGGCCCCCGCTCCCAGGGTGTCGGTCGAGCGGCCGCCATGGACGCCCGAGCAAAACATACAGACCACCCGGTTTGTGTTCAGCGACTGGGGTGCCCCGGCCGCGCAGCCCGGCCCGCTCACGCTACCCGCCCCGTGGGCTGGGGCAATGCCCTGCGGATGACCGCAGACCTTGGGCGGGGGGCCGTCCCCGCTGGACGGCGGGGGCGACGCACGCGCTAGATTAGATACCAACCATGCGGTTTCGGTCGCGGCCGTCCGCATGCGAGCGTCGCTCCCGGCAGGGGGCGCGCCGACAGCAGCCGGGCGGGGAGGGGATCACGCCCGGTCGAGTCCGGAGGGGGCCAGTGGTCAAGCAGGAACGGGCTGGGCGGACCCGGCAGGCCGTGCTGCTCGCCGCCGCGGAGACCTTCGCGCGGGTGGGCTTCGAGGCCGCGAGCCTGGTCGACATCAGCCGCCGCGCTGGGGTCAGCAAGGGCGCCCTCTACTTCCACTTCGTGTCCAAGCAGGCCCTCGCCGACGGGGTGCGCGGCGCCGCCGGGCGGGAGATCGGCTCGGCCGCGCTGCGTGCCCTGCGCGCCGACGGCCCGGCCCTCCAGGGACTGATCGACTTCTCGCACGAGCTGGCCCGGATGCTGCGCGAGGACCTGGTGGTGCGAGCCGGAGTGCGGCTCGGCCGCCAGGGCCCGCGCCGGCACGCCGTCCCGGGCGGCCCGCCCGGCCCCGACGCCACCTGGCGCAGTCTCACCGCGGTCGTCCACCGCCTGCTGGACCGCGCCGCCCAAGCCGGTGAGCTGCGCCCCGGGGTGGACCTGGCGGCCACCGCCGAGCTGCTCACCGCGGTGGCGGCCGGCCAGGTGCTGCTGGCGGGCGAGGAGACCGACCGGCCCCGGCCGGAGGCCGTGCGCCGGGTGTGGACGGCCGCGCTGCCGGCCCTGGTGGCGGCGGAGAACCGGGTCGGCTACCGGCTCTGACCGGCTCTGACCGGCCTGGCCCCGGTCCGACCCGGGCGCGCGGTCAGGAGCGCTCGGCCACGCTCAGCCGGGCGAGCGCGTGCGGCTGGACCAGGCCGGGCAGCAGCAGCGTCCACAGGTCGGCCATCCGCTGGATCAGGTCCTGCCGGTCGGCCAGCACCTGGGAGCTCAGCTGGATCCCGGTGACGGCCCCGGTGATCACCCCGGAGGCCGCGACCAGGTCGATCCCCGGGTGGAGGTCGCCGGCGTCCCTGGCGTGCTCCAGCAGCTCCCGGACCAGGTCCATCCAGCCCTGGTAGGCGGCGATCTGCGGCTGGGTGAAGCTGCCGTGCTCGATGGTCAGCCGGATGCTGCCGCGCACCAGCGGGTCGTCCTGGAGCGCGCGGGCGAAGGCGTACCCGAGGTCGATCAGGTTCTGCACCGAGCTGTCCGAGGACGGCTCCCAGCCGGCGATCCAGGCGCCCTGTCCCTCGATGACGGCGAGCGCCAGCTCCTCCTTGGAGCGGAAGTGGAAGTACAGCGCGCCCTTGGTGACGCCGGCGCGGTCCAGGATCTCGGACATCGTGGCGGCGGCGTAGCCGCGCTCGTCGAACACCTCGGCCGCCGCGAGGAGTACCGCCTGGCGGGTCGCCAGTGCGCGGGCCTGCCTGGCCATCGCAGCCTCCCTGGAAAGTTCTGGTACCTCGGCAGCGGCCGATCCTATGGGGCCGACGGGGCGGCGGAGGCATACCGTCCAGCAGGCATCCTACCGAGCCGCCGGTCGGCTGTTCCCGGCCCGAGGCGCACCGGGGCGGACCGGACGGACGCGAAGGGTGCGCCCGCTCCCCGGGAACGGCCGACGGCCGGTCACCCGATGGGGGTGACCGGCCGTCGGCGGAAGCCGCGGGCCGTCAGGCGGCCTGCTGCCAGCTGACCGGCGAGTAGTAGGCCGGACGGCGCTCCAGGCGCTGCCAGTTGGCGATCGGCTCGATCGGCGCGGAGGCGGCGGCCTGCTGCGCGGCGGCGGCGCGCGCCATCAGGACGGCGGTCAGGGCGGCGAGTTCCTCGTCGGTGAGGCTGCCGCGGACGATGCGGACGAGGGGTTCGGCGGAAGCGGTCATGTTCTGGTTTCTCCCCCGGTTGCTGTGGTCTGAGGTGGTGCCCGGTGCGGTGCTCGGTAGGGCTTGCTGCGGTGAACCGCGCTGCTACATCGGCGGGTTGCCGTGCTTGCGGCTGGGCAGGTCGGCGTGCTTCGTGCGGAGCATGGCCAGGGCGGAGGCGATCACCTGGCGGGTTTCGGCCGGGTCGATGACGTCGTCCACGAGGCCGCGTTCGGCCGCGTAGTACGGGTGCATCAGCTCGCTCTTGTATTCCTTGATCTTCTGGGCGCGCATGGCGTCCGGGTCCTCGGCGGCGTTGATCTCACGCCGGAAGATGACGTTGGCCGCGCCCTCGGCGCCCATGACGGCGATCTCGTTGGTCGGCCAGGCGTAGGACAGGTCGGCGCCGATGGAGCGGGAGTCCATCACGATGTAGGCGCCGCCGTAGGCCTTGCGCAGGATCAGCGAGATGCGCGGCACGGTGGCGTTGCAGTACGCGTACAGCAGCTTGGCGCCGTGGCGGATGATGCCGCCGTGCTCCTGGTCGACGCCGGGCAGGAAGCCGGGAACGTCGAGCAGGGTGACCAGCGGGATGTTGAAGGCGTCGCACATCTGCACGAAACGGGCGGCCTTCTCGCTGGCGTTGATGTCCAGCACGCCGGCCAGCGACTGCGGCTGGTTGGCGATGATGCCGGTGACGTGGCCGTCGACCCGGGCCAGCACGCACAGCACGTTGGTGGCCCAGCGCTCGTGGACCTCCAGGTACTCGCCGTGGTCGACGATCTCCTCGATCACCTTGCGCATGTCGTACGGGCGATTGCCGTCGGCGGGCACCAGGTCCAGCAGGCCGTCGTTGCGCCGCTCGACCGGGTCCTCGCTCACCACGGACGGCGGCATCTCGCGGTTGTTCTGCGGCAGCATCGACAGGAGGAAGCGGACCTCCTCGATGCAGGACTGCTCGTCGTCGTAGATGAAGTGGGCCACCCCGGAGACGCCGGCGTGCACGTCCGCGCCGCCGAGGCCGTTCTGGCTGATCTTTTCGCCGGTGACTGCCTGGACCACGTCCGGGCCGGTGATGAACATCTGCGAGGTCTCGCGGACCATGAAGACGAAGTCGGTCAGCGCGGGGGAGTACGCGGCGCCGCCGGCGCACGGGCCGAGCATCACCGAGATCTGCGGGATGACGCCGGAGGCCTTGGTGTTGCGCTGGAAGATGCCACCGTAGCCGGCCAGCGCGGTGACGCCCTCCTGGATGCGGGCGCCGGCGCCGTCGTTCAGCGAGACCAGCGGCGCGCCGGCCGCGATGGCCATGTCCATGATCTTGTGGATCTTCTGCGCGTGGGCCTCGCCCAGCGCGCCGCCGAAGATCCGGAAGTCGTGCGCGTAGGTGAAGACGGTGCGGCCGTGGACGGTGCCCCAGCCGACGACGACGCCGTCGGTGTGCGGCTTCTTGGCCTCCAGGCCGAAGCCCTGGGCGCGGTGCCGGCGCAGCGGCTCGACCTCGCGGAAGGAGCCCTCGTCCAGCAGCAGCTCGATGCGCTCGCGGGCGGTCAGCTTGCCCTTGGCGTGCTGGGCCTCGGTGGCCTTGTCGCTGGGGCCGCGGCGGACCTTCTCGCGCAGCTCGTGCAGCTCGGCGACCCGACCGCGGGCGTCGGCCGGGACCTCGGGAACCTCGCCGTCGACCGGCGCCTCATGCACAACCGTCATCTCGAACCACTCCAAGGGTGAGGGAACTGTCCGACAGCCAACGTCTGCTGTGCCCCCGGCCGCGAATCACTTTCTTCACTTATGACTGTACGAGGGGCCGTGCGCTGGTTTCGGCGTCGATTCCGTACAAGGTCGAGTTCGTTTAGCTGTCAGGCTTGCACAGAAGCGGGCGGGTCGGAGCCGGAGCGCTGGGTGTTCGTTCGAATACCGGGGGTTGTCGGGCAGATGATGGTCCGATGATCTGAGCATGAACAAAAGCGCAGGTCAGGGCCGTCCCTCAGTAATGTAGGTCGGTCATCTGGGGTGCCGCTCAAGGTCCACTCAAGCCGGGCGCCCGGATCGAGGCCATCCGCGTGAGACGGCGTTCAGTCGTAGGGAAGCGCCAAAAAGGCCACGGCCCACCCGAGGCCGCCCGGGTGGGCCGTTGGAGGGATCGTGAGAACCCCCGTGATCAGCTCTTTCGGCCGTCCTCCGGCTCGTCCCGGTCGCGCAGCTCCCGCTCCCGGCGGCGCAGATCGGCCTCCCATTCCTTGAGCATGGACTCGTGATCCTTGTCGCTCTTCTTCAACGAGGCGAGGAACTCCGGGTCGTCGTCCGGCGCGAGCGGACGCCCGCCACGCGCGGCGGGCCGCCCCGGGCCGCCGGCGGCCGGGTACCCCGGGTAGCCGTCGGCGGTCGCGGCCCGCAGGAAGCGCTGCTTGCCGGCGATCAGCCAGGCGATCGGGCCGAGCGGCGGGAAGAGCAGCACGATCAGCACCCAGACCACCTTCGGCAGATGCCTCACCTCGTCCTCGGGCGTCGTCAGACAGTCGACGAACGCCCACACCCAGAGCGCGAGCGGAAGGACGATGGTCAGCAGAATCCGCAACATGGCTGCGAGCTCCCCCCAGCGGGCGGCATTGGCGGGCGCCTTCCCGGGGCCCTTGACGCAAGCCAGGCTATCTGGTGGCGGATACTGACAGGCATGGCATACGACGATCTCCGCTCGTTTCTCCGGGCCCTCGACCGCGAAGGCGACCTCAAGCGCATCAAGGCGGAGGTGGATCCCCACCTGGAGATCGGCGAGATCGTCGACCGCGTGCAGAAGGCCAAGGGCCCCGCGCTGCTCTTCGAGAACGTCAAGGGCTCGTCGATGCCGCTCGCGATGAACGTCTTCGGCACCGAGCAGCGCCTGGCCAAGGCGCTCGGCCTCAAGGGCCCCGACGACATCTCCGAGAAGATCGCCGGCCTGCTCAAGCCCGAACTGCCGCAAGGCTTCACCGGCTTCCGTGACGCCTTCGGCAAGCTCGCCTCCATGGCGCACGTCCCGCCCCGGAACGTGAAGTCCGGCGACGCCCCGGTGCAGGAAGTCGTCCTCACCGGCGACGACGTCAACCTGGACGAGCTGCCCGCCCTCTTCACCTGGCCGCTGGACGGCGGCTCCTTCTTCAACCTGGGCCTCACCCACACCAAGGACCCGGACAGCGGCATCCGCAACCTGGGCCTCTACCGGCTCCAGCGGCACGACCGCCGCACCATCGGCATGCACTGGCAGATCCACAAGGACAGCCGCAACCACTACGCGGTGGCCGCCCGTCGGGGGGAGCGCCTCCCGGTCGCGATCGCCTTCGGCTGCCCGCCGGCCGTCACCTACGCGGCCACCGCGCCACTGCCGGGCGACATCGACGAGTACCTCTTCGCCGGCTTCATCGCGGGCGAGCGGGTCCGGATGGTCGACTGCAAGACCGTCCCGTTGCAGGTGCCCGCCGACGCCGAGGTCGTGCTGGAAGGCTGGCTGGAGCCCGGCGAGATGCTGCCCGAGGGCCCGTTCGGCGACCACACCGGCTTCTACACCCCGCAGGAGCCGTTCCCGGCGCTCACGATCGACTGCGTGACGATGCGCCGCCGCCCGATCCTGCAGTCCATCGTGGTCGGCCGCCCCCCGACGGAGGACGGCCCGCTGGGCAAGTTCACCGAACGGTTCTTCCTGCCGCTGCTGAAGATCATCATCCCGGACATCGTCGACTACGACCTGCCCGAGGCCGGCGGCTTCCACAACTGCGTGATCGTCTCGATCGACAAGAAGTACCCCAAGCACGCCCAGAAGACGATGCACGCGATCTGGGGCGCCCACATGATGTCGCTGACCAAGCTGATCATCGTGGTGGACGCCGACTGCGACGTGCACGACTACCAGGAAGTCGCCTGGCGGGCCTTCGGCAACGTCGACTACAGCCGGGACCTCACCGTCGTCGAAGGCCCGGTCGACCACCTCGACCACGCCTCCTACCAGCAGTTCTGGGGCGGCAAGGCCGGCATCGACGCGACCCGCAAACTGCCCGAAGAGGGCTACACCCGCGACGGAGGCTGGCCGGAGATGGTCTCCTCGGACCCGGCCACCGCCGCGCTGGTCTCGCGTCGCTGGAAGGAGTACGGGCTGTGAGCACGGCCGCTGTCGAAACCCCGGGGCGTACGAAGGCGTTCCTGCGGTTGGTGATGATCGAGCACTCGGTCTTCGCCCTGCCCTTCGCGTACATCGCCGCACTGACGGCCATGTTCCTCGCTGACAAGCGGGTGCACTGGGGGCAGCTGTTCGTCGTCACCGTGTGCATGGTCGGGCTGCGGACCTTCGCCATGGCCGCCAACCGGATCATCGACCGCGAGATCGACGCCCGCAACCCGCGCACCGCCTCGCGCGAACTCGTCACCGGCGCAGTGTCGTTGAAGACCGCGTACGCCGGGTCCGCCGTCGCGCTGGTGGTCTTCCTCGGCGCGGCCGCCATGCTCAACCCGCTCTGCCTGGCCCTCGCCCCGGTCGCCGTCGTGCCGATGGTCGTCTACCCGTACGGCAAGCGGTTCACCGACTTCCCCCAGGCGATCCTCGGCCTCGCCCAGGCCATGGGGCCGGTCGGCGCCTGGCTCGCGGTGACGGGCACGTGGTCCTGGGAGGCCGTCGTCCTCGGCGTGGCCGTCGGCATCTGGATCGGCGGCTTCGACCTCATCTACGCCTGCCAGGACGTCGAATCCGACCGGCAGGGAGACGTGCGGTCCGTACCGGCCCGCTTCGGCATCCCGGCGGCGATCCGGGGCGCGCGGGTGTGCCACGTCCTGACAACGCTTCTGTTGGGCTGGTTCGCGCTGTTGACGGACGCCGGAGTGGCGTTCTGGGTCGGCCTCGTGGTCGTCGCGGGCGCCTTCCTGTACGAGCACACCATCGTCAAGCCGAACGACCTGTCGAAGCTCAACCGGGCGTTCTTCCAGACCAACGGGTTCGTGGGCATCTCGCTGTTCGTCTTCGCCCTGCTGGACCTGATCATTCGCGGCCTCGGAATCTGATCCTTGCTTCGAGATGATGCGCAAGGCGTCGAGCTACGGGCGGCCGACTGGCGCGCCGACCGCATCGGCAGTGCGCTCCGGGGCGAGAACCCCACCGTGCTGCGGCGCTTGGACGCCGGCTTCGCCGTCATCGGAGACGTCCAGTTCCTGCCCGGCTACTCGGTCCTGCTGACCGATACGCCGGGCGCGGAACGTCTCAGCGACCTGCCCCGCCCACGCCGCCTCGCGTACCTCGCCGACCTCGACCGCCTCGGCGAGGCCGTCGAACGGGCGTGCCGCGCCGCCGATCCGGCCTTCCGCCGGGTCAACCTCGAAATCCTGGGCAACAAGGACCCGTTCCTGCACGCCCACGTCTGGCCCCGCTACGACTGGGAGCCCGCCCACCTCGTCCAGCGCCCGGTGTGGCTCTACCCGCCCACGCACTGGCAGGACCCGCAGCACGCCCTCGGCCCCACACACGACGCGCTCCGCACCGCCGTCACCGCCGAACTCGACGTACCGGTCGAGGATGAGTGCGGCTCCCCCCAGCCCGGATGGTCTTCACCGTGACGCCGGCGAAGGCTGCGGCCTGCGTGACGTCCCGCCGCGTTCAGCGGAACAGGGCGGCGTGGTCCGTTGCCCAGGTGTGGAAGCTGCGGGCCGGGTGGCCGGTGAGGTCCTGGACGGTTGTCGTCACCGGCTCGGGGGCGGTGATGCGGGCGTGGATGAAATCCAGTGCGCCGTCGGCGATGGCCGGGGGCCGACCGGTGCAGAGCATGCGGTGGCGGGCGGCTTCGCGGGGGATCTCCTGCCAGCGTGCCGGGCGGCCTGCGGCCTTGCCGATGATGCTCACCTGTTCCGCCTGCGTGGGCGAGTCGGGGCCGGTGAGGACGTACCGGGCGCCGTCGTGGCCGTCCTCGACCAGGGCCCGGACGGCGACGGCCGCGATGTCCCGCTCGTCCACGGGGTTCAGCCCGGCCGTACCGCCGTAGCCCCGCACCGCACCGTCGGCCCTGATCTCCTCCGACCACTGCAGCGCGGTGGCGAAGCCGTGCGCCCGCAGCACGGTGTGCCGTACCCCGCTCCCGGCGAGCAGCGTCTCGATCGTGCCGTCCGGTCGGCCGGGGACGGCCGGTGACAGGAACACCACCCGCCCGACCTCCCGGGCGAGCACCCCGACGGCCTCCGCCGCCCCCTCCGTGGTCGGGAACGGCCACCCCAGCAGGACCGCGCCGACGCCCTGCGCTGCCGCCTCCAGGGACGTCGGGTCGAGCAGGGCCCGCTGTGTCAGGGTCCGCGCCCGCACCCCGGCGGCCACGAGCTGCAGCCCGACGTGCCGTCCGACCGTCCCGGAGGCGCCGACCACCAGCACGGGCGACGTGTCGTCAACTCGCTTATCTGTCATGTATCGAACGTAAGCGAGGAACATGAGACACCCCATGCGTACGGGTCCAGAGTCCATGCGCCATCGTCTACCCGGCGCGCGCCCAAATCCCGTGCGCCCCCTGGCGCTTCGAGCGCTGACTATTCGTCAATCCGGTTAACACGGGGCGCGATCGACGTGTTACGTTCCGTGGCGTACGCAGAAAAGAGTTGACCCCGGCGGTGCTGGAACACCCCGGGGCCCGGCATCAGGAGCAGCACTCCCCATGCACATTCATCGTAGCGTCCGGACGCGCAGCTTCACCGTTCTTCCGAACGAGATCGTCCAGGGACGCAGCTTCCTCACGGTCAACGCCCGGGTCATCCTCCAGGACCTCCTGTCCCGCCCCGACGGCTGGCGCGAGGACGCGCGGCAGATCGCGGACACCACGCTGGGGATCGGCCGCACCGCCGTCCGCCGGGCGCTCAAGGAGCTGGCGGATGCCGGGTACTACCGCGTCGACACGGTCCGGCTGCCCGACGGCACGCTCCGCTCCGAGTCGCACGTCTTCGACAAACCCTGGTTCGACGCGCCACCGAGCGACCCCCCTCCGGAAGCCGGTGAGCCGGACTCCGGTCCACCTGACACTCCTCCCGTAAAGAACCCGGAAGAAGTACCCACCCTCCCCGCCGAGGAGTTGACGCCACCGCCCGACCCGCAGGTCCAGGAGGCGGTGGCCGCGCTCTACCGGGTCATCCGCCGAGAGCCCCGCCTGCGCCTCGGCGAGCGCGAGGCCCTCGCCCTCGCACCCCTCGTCGCCGAGTGGCTGGCGCGCGGCGCCACCGAGGCCGACCTCACCGAGGCCCTCGTCCCCGGCCTCCCGCAGCCCGTGCACTCCCCGGTCGGCATCCTCCGCAGTCGCCTGGAGCGCAAACTGCCCCCACCCGGCCGTCCGGCCGCGGCCCCGCCCCCGCGCACCGAATGCCGCGAGTGCCGCGCCCCCGTGCCCAGCCCGGGCATCTGCCGCCCCTGCGCCGGCCTCGTCCCCCGACGGCCCGTCCCCGACCCGGCCACCGCCCGCACCGGTGCCGCCATCGCCCGCACCGCCCTCCTCGCCGCCCGCAGACTCACCCTGCGCCCCGCCTGCTGAGGGCTGCGGGCTGCGACTCTCGCAGGGCCGATCGGGGCTCTCGGGTCGACTGGGTGGATCCCCGCCTCACGGGGTGGGGATTCGAGGCGGAGCCCGAAGAGCGGTTGCGTTTGCTTCGTTTATTGCGAATACTTCGAGTAGGACAGTGGAGGGATGCCATGGGAACCGTCACAGGCAGGAAGATCGAACCGGGCATTGTCGACGCAGGTGATGCTCGGCGTGCCCTCGGCCGGATCAACGACTATCTCTCTCGTACAGCTCAGAGCACCGAAGACATCCAGGTGTACCTCGAAACCGGAGCGCAGGACGAGGCACTGGTGCTTCCTCGGCCGGTCGCTGAGATGTTCGCATCGATGTTGGCGGCCCTTGCCAACGGGCAGGGCGTGCAGATCATCCCGGTTGATGCCGAGCTGACCACTCAGCAAGCCGCCGACCTGCTGAATGTCTCCCGCCCGTACCTCATCGGGCTGCTGGAGTCCGAGAAGATCCCTTACCGGCTCGTGGGACGGCACCGCCGCATTCGTGTCGATGACCTCCGCCAGTACCTCCGCGAGGATGACGCGGCCCGGAAGGATTCGGCAGACGAGCTCATGGCCATGGACCAGGAGCTGGGACTGCTCTGACATGGCCTTCGTCGTCATCTATGACGCGTGTGTGCTGTACCCGAACGCCCTTCGGGATCTCCTCGTACGTGTCTCGCTCAGGGGGCTGGTGCGCGCGCGATGGACGGATGCCATCCTTGATGAGGTGGATCGCAACCTCATCAAGACTTCCAGATCCCTGCGGAGAAGCTCCAGCGGCGTCGGGAACTCATGAACCGGGCGGTCCGTGACTGCCTCATCACCGGGTTCGAGCCACTGATCGAAGGCCTTGAGCTCCCCGATCCCGACGATCGACACGTCTTGGCTGCGGCCATCAGGGCGGGCGCCCAGGTCATCGTCACGAACAACCGGAAGGACTTTCCCTCCGACTACCTCGGCTCCTTCGACATCGAGCGGAAGAGCGCCGATGACTTCGTGATGGACCTCCTCGGTCTGGACGATCGAGTCGTCTACTCGTGTGTCCAGGAGATCGCGTTGGGCCGGCGCAATCCGCCACAGACCCTCGACGACATACTGGGCCGGCTTGAGAAGTCGGGGCTGAGCCAGTCGGTGGCTGCCCTGCGCCTTGGCGGGGTGCCGCCAGAGAGCTAGGGGGCCGTTGCGCAGGAAGTCGGCCCCGCCGACTTCCTGCGCTGCGCAGCCGGGGCCTCAGTTGTGCAGGAAGCCCTCCAGGGAGGCGGCCAGGGCCACCGGTGCCTCGTACATCGGGTAGTGGCCGGTGCCGCCGAGCTCCTCCAACTCGGCGTTGGGGTAGTGGCTGAGCCAGGTGCCGCGCATGACGTCGGCGGTGAGGGCGAGGTCGTGTTCGCCGACGATCACCTTGACCGGGACGGGGTGGCCGCTGATCCGGTGCTCGAGGTCGGCGGTGGTCCAGTCGCGGGCGTAGCCGCCGAAGGCCTCGGGCGTGGACAGGTACAGGGACTGGTCGACCATGCGGTCGAGCCAGACCCGGCCGGCTCGTCGGCCGGTGACGAAGTCGAGGATCGTGAGCCGCTTCTCCCGGTCCTCGGCGGCGCCGTAGAACAGCGCCTCGCCGGCCTCGTCCAGCGGGTAGGCCCCCGCGGGCACCGGGGCCAGGCCGACCAGTTTGCGGACCCGCAGCGGGGCTTCGGCGAGCACCTGCTGGGCAGCCTTGCCGCCCATCGAGTGGCCGACCACCGAGAAGCGGTCCCAGCCGAGCTGGTCGGCGAGGGCGAGCGCGTCGGCGGCGATCTCGGCGAGCGTGTAGTCGCCGGGGACGTCCTTGCGTTCGCCGTAGCCCCGGTAGTCGAGGAAGGCGTAGCTGAAGGCGCCGCCGTCGAGGTAGTCGACGAACGGGCCCCAGCCCGCGCTGGTGCCGAACCAGTCGTGCAGGACCAGGACGTGGTGGTCGCCGGTGCCGGTCGAGCGGTGAGGGATCGTCATGCCATCGGTCATTCCCGGCGGCCCGCCGGCTCACGCCGCCGGTCGCCGGGCGAAGGCCGGGGCGTGCTCGGGCAGCGGGTCGAAGGCGACCATGCGGGACAGCAGCAGCGGGAAGCCGGGGACGTAGCGGGCGAGCAGCACCAGTTGGGTGGGCGGGCCGACCCGGCGGCCGGTGAGGACGGGCTCGAACATCACGCGGTGCAGTACCCGCTGCAGGCGCTGCATGACTCGCCGGCGGAGTCCATCGACCTCTTCGCCGACTCCTACCTGCGGGCGGTCGCCCTCCCCGGGGCAGAATCCGAGGGCCGCAACCAGACCCGAGGAGAACCGTGATCGGCAAACTGCAGTGCCTCGTGCTCGACTGCCCGGACCCGGCGATCCTCGCCCGCTTCTACGCCGCCCTGCTCGGCGGCGAGGTGGACCGCCCGGACCCGCGCTGGTCGCTGGGCACGGACTGGTCCACCCTGCACCTCGACGGCGGCGCGGTGCTCTGCTTCCAGGGCGTCGCCGACCACCGCCCGCCGCGCTGGCCCGACCCGGAGCACCCCGCCCAGGCCCACCTCGACATCGACGTCGAGGACCTGGCGGCCGCCCACCGCGACATCCTCGCCCTCGGTGCCACCCACCTCCACGACGCCGGCCGCTGGCGCATCTACGCCGACCCCGCCGGGCACCCCTTCTGCCTGATCGGCCCGCCGCGCAGCACGAGTTGACGGTCCATCAGTTCAGTGTCAGTCGATCGCCCACGCGGAGTCGGCCCGGGGCGGCGACCTCGGCGAGGGCGTCGAGGCGGCCGTCGTGGGCGTGCACGACGGCCTTGAGGATCTCGGGTGCGTGCGGCAGTCCCGGCTGCGGGGCGCCGGTCATCGGGCAGCGTTCGCTGGAGGTGACGAAGGCGAGCCGGGCGCTGTCCGGGGCCCCGCCGTGGGCCTGGCGGCCGAGCCAGGCGTCCTCGACGAAGGGCGGGGTGCCGGGCGGGGTGCGCAGCACGATGTTGGGCCGGAAGCGGCGTTCGTCGACGGCGGCGAAGGGGACGGTCTCGCGCACCCAGTCCAGGGTGGCGGTGCTGAGCATGCTGACCGGCAGCCGGTCGAAGTGCGAGACGGCGTCCTCGCGGGCGAGTTCGACGTCCTCGCGTTGGAGGTAGGCGCGCAGGAAGGCGGTCGGCCGGTCGACCGGGCGGCCGAGCGGGTCGAACAGTTCGGGCCCGTCGATCCGATGGCCGAGGCGGGCGGAGAGGCGGAGCAGGCCGTCCATTCGGCGGAAGCGGCGGGTGTTCTTGCCGGAGCCGAGCTTCCCGGTCGCGTCGCGGACGGCGTAGAGGCGGTCGCCGGCCAGGCCGCGCTCGTCCACCTGGACGGAGTCGAGCCGCTCGCCGCCGGTGGATTTCACGGGGTAGCGCCAGAGTCGCTCGATCACTCCGATGATCTCAGCCATGGGCGGACAGCGTACCGGCGCCCCCGGGAGATGGTCTAGACCAAGTGAGGTGCACGCGGCGGCGACCGGCTGCGGCTCAGCCCAGCCGGGCCACCGCCCGAACCGGGGCGCCGTCCGCCGCGACCAGCCGCAGCGGGAACAGCGAGACCGCCACCGGCCGGCCGGCCTCCTGCGCCTCCAGCAGCGCCCGCAGGTCGGTCAGGTTCTCGGCGATCACCCCGCCGCCGGGCGCCCCCAGCAGCACCCGGTGCGCGGCGAGCGACGGTTCGGCGGCGGTGTCCTGGTCGTGCTCGTCGGTGAGGTCGGCCAGCAGGGCGGCCACCGCGGGGTCCCCGGGGCCCGGGTCGGGCGTCGGGTCGACGCTGAGCGCGTCCACCCCGACCGTCCGCACCCCGGCGGCCACGATCGCCTCGGCGGCGGCCGGGGTCAGGCTGGGGTGGGCGAGGTAGGCGTCGGTGCCCCAGTGCCGGGCCCAGCCGGTGGCCAGCAGCAGGACGGTGCCCTCGCCGGAGTCCGCGGCCCGTTCCAGCGCGGGCGCCAGCAGGTCGGGGGTGACGGCCGTCCGGGGCTCCAGCCCGCGCAGGTCGGCGAGTACGGCGGGCCCGGTGAACCGCTCCAGCGGCAGGCCGTCCAGGGTCGGCCAGGTGACGTCCACGTGGTACGGCGCGTCCACGTGGGTCCCGGACTGCGAGCCGAGGTGCAGGGCCAGCACGTTCACCCCGGCGGTGGCGGTGGTGAGTGCGGGCTCCAGCAGGACGGCCGGATCGCCGGGGTAGACCGGCATCGCGGTGGTCACCTGATGGGTGAGGTCGACGAGGGTCGCTGCCATGCCCCCATCCTTCCAGGGGCGACCGCGGATGCGGCTCCGCCGGGTGAAGCCGGATAGAAATGCCCCATGGGACATGCGAAGCGTCAGCCGTGGGTGGTCGGGGTCTCGGGCGCGTCGGGGACGCCGTACGCGGCCTCGGTGATCCGGGGGTTGCTGGCGGCCGGTGAGGCGGTGGACCTGATCGTCAGCCGGGCCGCCCGGCTGACGATCCTGGACGAGACCGGCATCTCCTTCCGGGACGCCCACTGGCGCGCCGACCTGGCCGCCTGGCTGGGCGTGGAGGGCCCCGAGGACGGCCTGGACGACGTCCGCTACTGGCCCGCCGGGGACTTCGCGGCCGGCCCGTCCAGCGGCTCGTACCCGGCCAAGGGCATGCTGGTGGTGCCCGCGACCACCGGCGCGGTCGCCGGGATCGCGCTGGGCCTGAGCAAGGACCTGCTGCAGCGGGTCGCCAGTGTCACCCTCAAGGAGCGCCGCCCGCTCGTCGTGTGCCTGCGCGAGACGCCACTCAACGGGGTGACGTTGAAGCACCTGGTGGAGCTCGACGCGCAGGGCGCGGTCGTCCTGCCCGCTTCGCCCGGTTTTTACGCCGGCGGCTCCACCGTGCGCGAACTCGTGGATTTCGTGGCCGGACGGGTGTTGGACGCCGTCGGCGTGCCGCATTCCCTGTACCTGCGCTGGGAGGGCGAGTTGGGCGCGGCCGCCCGCCGAGCGGACGGGAATGGGGGCGCTTCGGCTGAGGGGGAGTAAGGAGACCGAGGGCGGGAGAGTATCTTCTCTGCGATATCCGGGTCGGTCGGCGCACGGCGCCTTTGAATCCGGATAATGATCTGTGGGTCTGGAGAGGTTCGGAAGGACGCGGACGGTATATGGACACGGTGGACAGACAGCTCATCCAGGCGCTCCGGGAGAACGGCCGTGCGTCCTACGCCGAGCTGGGCCGGTTGGTCGGACTCTCCGGCCCGAGCGTCACGGACCGGATCAACCGCCTGGAGCAGGCCGGGGTCATCACGGGGTACCGCGCGACGGTCAACCCGGCCTCGCTCGGTTTCGGCGTCACGGCCCTGATCGGCCTTCAGCTCACGGACGCGGCGGACCACGAGGACGTGGCGTTCCGGCTGAAGGACCTCAACGAGGTCGAGGACTGCTGGTTCATCGCCGGCGACGACTCCTACATGCTCAAGGTCCGGGTGGCCGACGTGGCCGGCCTGGAGTCGGTGGTGAAGCGGATCTCGGGCACCAAGGGCGTGGCCCGGACCCGCACCACCGTCGTACTCTCCACGAAGTGGGAAAACCGGGTGAGTGAACTTCCTCCTGTAGGAGAGTGACGCATGGCACTGGTCGGTCTGGAGGAGCTGCGCGCAGCTCGGCAGCGGATCGCGGGGGTCGCCGTGCGCACCCCGCTGGTTCCCGCCCCTTGGGCGGCCGAGGGGGAGCGGCGGCTCTGGCTGAAGCCGGAGAACCTCCAGCCGACCGGGGCCTTCAAGACCCGCGGCGCCTACAACCGGCTGGCCGCGCTGACGGCGGACGAGCGGGCCCGCGGCGTGGTCGCCCAGTCCAGCGGCAACCACGCGCAGGCGGTGGCGTACGCGGCGCAGCTGCTCGGCATCAAGGCCGTGATCGTGATGCCGGACACGTCGCCGGCGGTGAAGGTGGAGGCCACCCGGGGGTTCGGCGCCGAGGTGGTGCTGGTGTCCCCGGCGGACCGGGACACCCTGCCCGGCGAGCTCGCCGAGAAGCACGGCTACGTCTGGGTGCCGCCGTACGACGACCCGTTCATCATCGCGGGCCAGGGCACGGTCGGTCTGGAGATCGCCGAGGACGCCCCGGCGGAGCTGGACACCGTCCTGGTGCCGGTCAGCGGCGGCGGGCTGATCGGCGGGACGGCGGCCGCGCTCAAGCTCACCCGCCCGGGCATCCGGGTGATCGGCGTGGAGCCCGAGCTGGCGGCCGACGCCCAGGCCAGCCTGCGGGCCGGGCGCCGGCTCTCCTGGCCGGTCGCCGACACCTACCGCACCATCGCGGACGGCCTGCGCACCCCGTCCGTCGGCGTGCTGCCGTACGAGCACATCACCGCCTACGTGGACGACATCGTCACCGTCACCGAGGACGAGATCCGGGCCACCGTCGCCCTGCTGGCCCGCCGCGGCCGGCTGGTCGCCGAGCCCTCCGGGGCGGTCGCCCCGGCCGCGTACTTCCACCGCGCCGCCGAGACCGGGGGCCAGTCGGTGGCGGCCGTGGTCAGCGGCGGGAACATCGAACCCGCACTGCTCGCCGAGCTGCTCTCCGCATAGGCGTACGCTCGTTCCGGCAAGGAATCGAAGTCGGAGGAGGCGGGTCACCGCATGGACGCAGGGCTCAAGCGCGAGCTGGAGGCGAAGGTCTACGCGGGTGAGCGGCTGACCCGCGAGGACGGGATCGCGCTCTACGAGAGCGACGACCTGGCCTGGCTGGGTGGTCTGGCCCACCACGTGCGGACGCGGAAGAACGGCGACGTCGTCCACTTCAACGTCAACCGCCACCTCAACATGACCAACGTGTGCAACGCGTCCTGCGCGTACTGCTCGTTCCAGCGCAAGCCGGGCGAGAAGGACGCCTACACGATGCGCATCGAGGAGGCCGTCCGCCTCGCCAAGGCGATGGAGGTCGACTCCCTCACCGAGCTGCACATCGTCAACGGTCTGCACCCGACCCTGCCGTGGCGCTACTACCCGCGCTCGCTGCGGGAGCTGAAGGCGGCCCTGCCGACCGTCTCGCTGAAGGCCTTCACCGCCACCGAGATCCACTGGTTCGAGAAGATCAGCGGCCTGTCCGCCGACGAGATCCTGGACGAGCTGATCGACGCCGGCCTGGAGTCGCTGACCGGCGGCGGCGCGGAGATCTTCGACTGGGAGGTCCGCCAGCACATCGTCGACCACGACACCCACTGGGAGGACTGGTCTCGGATCCACCGCCTCGCGCACAGCAAGGGCCTCAAGACGCCGGCCACCATGCTGTACGGCCACATCGAGGAGCCCCGTCACCGGGTGGACCACGTGCTGCGGCTGCGCGAGCTGCAGGACGAGACCGGCGGCTTCCAGGTCTTCATCCCGCTGCGCTACCAGCACGACTTCCACGACTCCAAGGACGGCGTCGTGCGCAACAAGCTGATGGCCCGCACCGAGATGGCCACCGGCGCCGAGGCGCTGAAGACCTTCGCGGTCTCCCGGCTGCTCTTCGACAACGTCCCGCACGTCAAGGTCTTCTGGGTGATGCACGGCGTCACCACCGCCCAGCTGGCGCTCAGCCACGGCGCGGACGACATGGACGGCTCGGTCGTCGAGTACAAGATCACCCACGACGCGGACAACTTCGGCACCCCGAACAAGCTCGGCCGCGACGACCTGCTCGGCCTGATCCGCGACGCCGGCTTCCGCCCGGTCGAGCGCAACACCCGCTACGAGATCATCCGCGAGTACGAGGGCCCGGACCTGACGCGCCGTGAGACCCCGCAGGCGATGCGCCTCTGACCTGCCCTCCGACCAGCGCACTCTCCCGCCGCCCGGGCCGCACTCCGGCCCGGGCGGCGGTGCCTTCACGGCCTCCGCACGCGACCCGGGTTTACCAACGGGTAGGACGTTTGGCAGGATCGACCGCATGTCCGGTTCCCATCGCGCCACCGAGTACCCACCGTACGAGCCGATGCAAGAGCCGGTGTACGGGGTGCCGCAGCAGTCGCACGAGGCGCCGTACGGCACGTACCAGCCGTACGCGCAGCCGGTTCAGCAGCCCTACCAGGAGCCGGCGCAGCAGCCGTACCAGGAGCCCGCCGGGCAGGAGTACGGCTACGGCGTGTACCAGCCGTACGAGCAGCCTTGTCAGCAGCCCTACGACCAGCAGCCCTACGACCAGCAGCCCTACGACCAGCCGCACCAGCAGTCGTACGAGCAGTCGTACGAGCCGGCCCCTGACGGGTACTTCGAGGCGTACGACCAGCCGTTCCCGTCGTACGAGCCCGCGCCGGAACCGGCCGTCCCCGCGTCGGAGCCCGCCGCCTACGAGCCGACCCCCGAGCCCCTCGCCCCCGTCGTGCCCGCTGCCACCCCCGTCGCGGCCACGCCCGTCGCGGGCGGCCGGGCGGCCAACCGGGGCCGACGGCGCAAGGCGAAGCAGAAACGTCACGGCAAGGCCGTGATGGCCGGCACCGCCCTGCTGGTCGCGGCCGCCGCCGGCTGGTACACCGTCGGCCAGGACGAGGCCAAGCCCGGCCTCACCGCCGCCGACGGCCCCGGCCCCGACGGCGTCAGCAAGCCCGACCAGCCCGCCCCGGCCCCCGCGGCCGTCCAGGCCGCCTCCGACCGGCAGGCCGCCCCCCAGGCCGCCGGCCGCAGCCAGGCCCGCCCGGACGCCTCGGTGGCCGCGATACCCGGCCTCGGTGCCACGTTCACCGCGAAGATCCCCCCCGAGACCGCCCAGGTCCTGGTCGCCTCCGGCACGGACAAGAACACCGACAAGAACACCGTCGTCCTCTGGACCCGCACCCCCGAGGGCCGCTGGCTGGCCGGCGATACCTGGCAGGGCCACAACGGCAAGAACGGCTGGACCGCCGACCACAACGAGGGCGACCTGCGCAGCCCGATCGGCGTCTTCAGCCTCACCGACGCGGGCGGCCGCAAGGACGACCCGGGCAGCAAGATCCCGTACGACAAGGACCCGAGCTTCGTGGTCTCCGGCACGGGCTTCTTCGGCGACCAGCTGGCCGGCTCCTTCGACTACGTGGTCGCGATCAACTACAACCGCGTCGCCGGCAGCACTCCGCTCGACATGCGCCGCCCGATGGGCTCCAAGAAGGGCGGCGGCATCTGGCTCCACGTGGACCACGACGGCCCCACCCACGGCTGCGTGTCGATCCCCGAGGACAAGATGGCCGAGCTGATACGAACCCTGGACCCCGCCGCCCACCCGGTCATCGTGATGGGGGACACGGCGACGCTGGCCGCCTGACCTCGGCACGCGCGACCTCGGCACACGCGCGACCCCAAGCGCCCCAACGGCCGTTGTTGATCCCCTACAGATCGCCGGTGCGGATCCTGTCGCCGGTCGTGCCCCGCTGACCAGCGGGTAACCCGGTTCCATGGCAGCATGAGCGGTTCTCGCATTGTGGCACTCGGGCACTACCAGCCCCCCAAGGTCCTCACCAACGACGACCTGGCGGCGCTCGTCGCCACCGACGACGAGTGGATCCGCAGCCGGGTGGGCATCCGCACCCGGCACATCGCCGAAGGCGAGACCCTGGTCGACCTCGCCGCCGAGGCCGCCCAGAAGGCGCTCGCCAACAGCGGCCGGACGGCTGAGGAGATCGACCTCGTCGTCGTCGCCACCTGCACCGCGATCGAGCGCAGTCCCAACACCGCCGCCGCGGTGGCCGCCCGGCTGGGCGTGCGCTCGCCCGCCGCGTACGACATCAACACGGTCTGCTCCGGCTTCTCGTACGCCCTGGCCACCGCCGACCACGCGATCCGGGCCGGCGCGTCCCGCCGCGCGCTGGTGATCGGCGCCGAGCGGATGTCCGACACGCTCGACTGGACCGACCGCTCCACCTGCGTGATCTTCGGCGACGGCGCGGGTGCCGCGGTGGTCGAGGCCCAGGAGGAGGGCGCCGAGCCCGGTATCGGGCCGGTGGTCTGGGGCTCCGAGCCGGAGAAGGGCGACGCCGTGGTGATCACCGGCTGGGACCCGGTGATCAGCCAGCAAGGCCAGTCGGTCTTCCGCTGGGCCACCACCCAGCTCGCCCCGCTCGCCCGGCAGGCCTGCGAGCGGGCCGGGATCGACCCGGCCGAGCTGAAGGGCTTCGTCCCGCACCAGGCCAACCTGCGGATCATCGACGCCATCGCCCGCAAGCTGGGCCTCGGCGACGCGGTGGTGGCCCGGGACGTGGTCGACTCCGGGAACACCTCGGCCGCCTCCATCCCGCTGGCCTTCTCCAAGCTGGTCGAGCGCGGCGAGCTCTCGCCCGGCGACCCGGTCCTGCTCTTCGGCTTCGGCGGCGGCCTGGCGTACGCCGGCCAGGTCGTGCGCTGCCCGTGAGGGCCCGAAAGCTCCACTGAGGGCGTGAAGGCTCCGCTGAGGGCCTGAAAGCTGCCCGAACGACGAATGCCGGTGGGCGGGCACCCCGTACGAGGGGGTGCCCGCCCACCGGCATGTCTGGCGCGCGTGCGGTACGTCGGCGGACCTCCCCCGAGGACACGGCCGCCGTCCGTCGTTCCCCGGACAGGAGGCCGGGGCTGCGCGCGGAGCGGATGGTGGGTCGGTTGGTCGGTCTACTTGGGCGGCTTCTTGCCGGTGACGCCCAGGTACACCAGGGGAGCGAGGTTGGGCTTGAGGTCCTTGACCTTGACGCCCCAGGAGGTGAAGGCCTTCTGGTGCTCGGCCGCCGAAGCGAGCAGCGAGACCAGGGCCCCGGCGACGGCGTTCGGGTCGAGCGACTTGTCGGCCTGACCCTTCGCCTGGAGTTCCTTGACGGCCTCTGCGAGCGGCTTGGCGACCGCGTTGAGGACGGTCATGCGGATCTTGAAGAACCGCTTGTCCCCTTCGGCGGCACCGAGCGTGACCACTCGGAGAATGGCGTCGTTCTTGCGCCAGAAGGCGAGGAATCCGTCGACCAGTTCTTCCGAAGTGGTCGGTCCGGACTTCCCTGCCCAGGACTTTCCGGCCACCAGCTCTTTGAGGGTGTCGGCGTCCTTGGCCATTTCCTCGGCGATTTCGAGGACTGCGCCCTCGACATCCGGGAAGTACTGGTAGAAGGTCGCGGGGGAGGTACCCGCCATACGGGCGACGTCGATGACCTTGACGTCCCGATAGGGCGACGTGCTGAGCATCTCGCGGAGGCAGTCGAGCAGCTTCTGCCGCGTCTCCTGTCCGCGTCGCCCGGCGACGCGACCGTCGACGGTGCGAACTTGTCCTGTCATGCCGTCAGCTTACCGTGGCACGATCTTGGCGCGATTCGGTGATGCGACTATTACTCCGCACGGGGGTTGGTATAGCGGCATCAACCACTTCGGACGGATATTCACGGGGCCTCGAAGCCCCTGTTGAAGCCCCCCCGTGTGCTTTTGATCTCACAGCGTGACGGCGAGTCCGCTGAGGGGTGGTCGGGTGACAGAAAGTGACGATTGGTGGGGGGTCCGGAGTCGTCCCGAAGTGGACGGTCCGGAGCTCCGGGTGCAAGCCGCAGCCGGAGCGGGCGTCAGAATCCAGCCGTTCCGTTCCCGGCGGCGGGGGTGCCCGGCGGTGCTCTCCGGGCGGGGGAGGTTGGAGATGCGCCGGGCGGCGTTGGAGAATCGGGTCCGGCACCACGCGGCGGGTGCGGACAACGGGGAGGTGGCAGCGGAGTGGACCAGCTGACGGCGCACGATCCGAGGAGGATCGGGCCCTTCGAGGTGCTGGGGCGGCTCGGCGCGGGTGGGATGGGGCTGGTCTACCTGGCGCGGTCCGCGTCCGGGCGACGAGTGGCCATCAAGACCGTCCGGGGGGAGCTGGCCGAGGACGAGCTGTTCCGGGTTCGCTTCGCGCGGGAGATCGCGGCCGCCAAGACGGTCGGCGGTTTCTACACGGCGGCCGTGGTGGACGCCGACGCGGACGCCCGGGTGCCCTGGCTCGCCACGGCGTACATCCCGGCGCCCTCGCTCGAGGACCTGGTCGAGGACTGCGGCCCGCTGCCGGTGGACGCGACCCGCTGGCTGGTCGCCGGCATCGCGGAGGCCCTGCAGTCCATCCACGCGGCCGGGCTGATCCACCGCGACCTCAAGCCCTCCAACGTCCTGGTGGTCGAGGACGGCCCGAAGGTGATCGACTTCGGCATCGCGGCCGGGGTCTCCAGCACCCGGCTCACCATGACCAACGTCGCGGTGGGCACCCCCGCCTACATGTCCCCCGAGCAGGCCCGGGACAGCCGGACCGTCCGGGGCGCCAGCGACGTCTTCTCGCTCGGCTCGCTGATGGTCTTCTGCGCCACCGGGCACCCGCCCTTCCGCGGCTCCAACCCGGTCGAGACGGTGTTCCAGCTGCTGCGCGAGGAGCCGGACCTGACCGGCATGCCGCCCGAGCTGATGGACCTGGTCCGGGCCTGCATGCAGCAGGCGGCCGAGCACCGGCCCACGCCGGCGCAGATCCAGGCCGAACTGGCCCCGCACCTCTTCTCCCGGGACGACGCCTCCGGCGAGGCCGGGGACTGGCTGCCGGCCAACGCGCTGGAGCTGATCGAGCGCAAGCGCGGCCGTCGCCAGCCGGCCCCGCCCCGGCCGGTCCAGGCCGAGCCGCCGCAGGCGCCGCAGGCGCCTGCGCCGTCGTACACGCCCCCGCCGCCGCTGCTCCCGCCGCAGTCCCACGGGGCCGCCGACCCGCGCACCGACCCGGGCGTCCGGCACGGGCAGCCGCCGGCCGGGCCGGTGCACACCGCGCCGCGGCCGGGCCAGGCCTCCGACGCCGAGATCCCGACCGCGAAGATCGCCTCCCCGAACAAGCACCGCGCGCCGACCGGCGGCGGCGCCGTCGAGGTGCAGCTGTCCGGCGCCTCGGTACGGATAGGCCCGGGGCCGCGGGCCGAGCACGAGCAGCCCGGTCCGAACACCGCCCCGGCCGCGACCGACTGGGTCCGCCGGGCGGCCCCCACCGCGCCGCCGCAGCCGGTCCAGGCCCCCACCCCGCCGGCCCCGGCCGCCCGCTGGCGCCCCTGGCGGTTCCGGATGTCCAACGACGTCTGGGGTACCCCGGTGGTCGCCGACGGCATGCTCTTCGTCTCCAGCTTCGAGGTGCACGCGCTGGACATTGGCTCCGGCGAGCGCCGCTACAAGACCCGCGACGTCGCCTGGGCGCTCGCGGTGGACGCCGGCCGGGCGCACGCCGCGGACGGCCCGCACCTGTACACCGTGGACGCCGCGGACGGCACCGAGCGCTGGCGCACCTCGCTGGACGGCTGGGTCTACTCGCTCTCCGCCGCCGACGGCGTGCTCTGCTGCGGCATCAGGGGCGGCGGCGTCCAGCTGCGCTCGGCGGCCAACGGCGCCGAACTGTGGCGCGCCGACGACGCCCAGCAGGACTACGAGAACCCGCAGTCCGGCCCGGTCCTGCTGGGCGGCGCGGCCTACTACTACGGCGCCGGACGGCTGCGCTGCGTCGACCCGCGCGGCGCGGGCCTGCGCTGGTCCTTCCAGGTCGGCGAGGACGTGCCCTCGCACCCGGTCGAGCGCGGCGGCGTGCTGTACGTCACGGCCGGCACCCGGGTGTACGCGCTGGACGCGGCCAGCGGGGTCGAGCGCTGGCGCTTCGAGGCCCCGGTGGTGCTGTTCACCCCGCCCGCCCTGGACGCCGACGCCGTCTACGTGGCCGACTACCTGGGCACCGTCTACGCGCTGGACGCGGCCACCGGCCTGGACCGCTGGCGCGGGGTCACCGGCAGCCGCCAGGGCGCCGAGCCGGTGGTCGTCGGGGACGGCATGGTGCTGGTCGGCAGCGGCGAGGTGCTGTACGCCTTCGAGGCGGCGACCGGCCGGGAGCGCTGGCGCTACACCGCGCGCGGCGAGATCGTCGGCTCCCCGGCGGTGGCCGACGGGCTGGTGCACCTGGGCAGCCGGGACCACTCGCTGCACACCCTGGACCTGGCGAGCGGTCAGCTGCGCTGGGAACTCGGCACCAAGGGCGAGCTCACCGGCTCACCGGTGGCGGTCGGCGGCCGGGTCTTCGTCGGCTCCAAGGACCGCTGCGTGTACGCGCTGGACGCCTTCTACGGCACGGCGGTGCCTGCCCGCTGAGCCGTGCCCGCCCGCTGGGGTGGGCCGGCTGGGGCGGGCCGGCGGCGGGGCACCGGCCCCGCCGCCCCACCGGGCCGTCGGACCCGGGTGCCGTCAGGCCTTGCGCGCCTCGGGGTGGCGGCCGCACCAGCCGTCCCACGCGGAGGCGACCATCTCCGCCACGCCGTGGCGCGCGCTCCAGCCCAGCTCGCGGTGGATCAGGTCGGCGGAGGCCACCACCCGGGCGGGGTCGCCGGGGCGGCGCGGCGTCACCTCGGCGGTGGTGTCGTAGCCGGTGACCTCGCCGATCACCGCCAGCATCTCCTGGACGCTGACGCCCTCGCCGCGGCCGATGTTGAGCACCAGCGTGGTGGTCCCGGCCGGGTCCGCGGCCAGCCGCTTGGCGGCCGCCACGTGGGCCGAGGCGATGTCGGAGACGTGGATGAAGTCGCGCACGCAGGTGCCGTCCGGCGTCGGGTAGTCGGCGCCGAAGATCCGCGGGGCCTCGCCGGCGGTGAGCCGCTCGAAGACCATCGGGATCAGGTTGAACACCCCGGCGTCGGAGAGCTCGGGGGAGGCGGCGCCGGCCACGTTGAAGTAGCGCAGGGCCACGGTGGACATGCCGTGGGCCTTCCCGGCCGCGGCGACCAGCCACTCGCCGGCGAGCTTGGTCTCGCCGTACGGGCTCATCGGGGCGCAGGGGGTGGACTCGGTGACCAGGTCGACGTCCGGCATGCCGTAGACCGCGGCGGAGGAGGAGAACAGGAAGCGCTTGACCCCGCCCTCGGCGGCGGCCTCCAGGACGGTCTGCAGGCCGATCACGTTCTCGCGGTAGTACAGGAACGGCTGCTCGACCGACTCGCCGACCTGCTTCTTGGCGGCGAAGTGCAGGACGCCCTGGACGCCGTGCTCGCGGATCGCGGCGTCAAGGACGGCGCGGTCCAGGGTGGAGCCCTCGACCAGGGGGACCCCGGCCGGGAGGCGGGACGCGTCGCCGGTGCTCAGGTCGTCCAGGACCACGACGCGCTCACCGGCGTCGAGCAGCTGGCGGACGACGTGCCCGCCGATGTATCCGGCACCGCCGGTGATCAACCAAGTCATGCGGCGAATCCTAGGTGTTCGGTTTAGGTCGGCTTTCCGGGCGAGTCCGGCCAGTGAACCGGATAAACCGGTGAAATGCTGACAAAGATTTCCGTGCTCTCATGCCCGCGCCCTCGGCGTGGTGACGAATCGGAGGCAGCCAGGTGAGCCGTAAGCAGGAACACACCCGCCCCCGGCCGACCGGGCCCCGGCCCACCGGGCCCAGGACGGCGCAGGCGCGGCTGCTGGCACCGGTCGCGGTGACCGCCGCGCTGGCCCTGGCCGGGTGTAGCAGCGGCTCGTCCTCCTCCGCCTCCTCCTCGTCGTCCTCGCCCGCGTCCGGCGCGTCCGGATCCGGCACCAAGCAGGCCTCCTCGCCCCCCACGTCGAGCGGGAACCAGCTGCAGGACGCGTACCAGAAGGTGATCGCCGACGTGCTGCCCTCGGTGGTGCAGATCACCACCGGCGACAGCCTCGGCTCCGGGATCGTCTACGACAACAAGGGCGACATCGTCACCAACGCCCACGTGGTCGGTACCGCGACCACCTTCACCGTGACTCTCGCCAACACCAGCAAGTCGCTGGACGCGAGCCTGGTCGCCAGCTACCCCGACTCCGACCTCGCGGTGATCCGGCTGGCCAGCCCGCCGAGCGGCCTCAAGCCCGCGACCTTCGGCGACTCCGGCAAGGTCGAGCTCGGCCAGATCACCCTCGCCATGGGCAGCCCGCTCGGGCTCTCCAGCAGCGTCACCCAGGGCATCGTCTCGGCCACCGGACGGACCGTCTCCGAGCCCCAGGGGGGCAGCTCGCCGGGCGCCACCATCGGCAACATGGTGCAGACCTCGGCCGCGATCAACCCGGGCAACAGCGGCGGCGCGCTGGTCAACCTGGACAGCCAGGTGATCGGCATCAACACGCTCGCCGCGACCGAACCCGAGGCCAACGGCGCGGCCGCCCCCGGCATCGGCTTCGCCATCCCGGCGTCCACCATCACCAACATCACCGACCAGCTGATCAAGCAGGGCAAGGTCACCAACTCCGGCCGGGCCGCGCTCGGCATCACCGCCCGGACCAGCTTCAACCAGCAGTTCCAGCCGGCCGGCGCGGTGATCGTTGCGGTCAGCCCGGGCGGCGCGGCCGCCTCGGCGGGGCTGCAGGCCGGGGACGTCATCACCAAGATCGGCGACACCCCGGTCGACTCCCTGAACGCGCTCACCACCACACTCGCCTCGCTCACCCCCGGCAGCAAGGTCACCGTCACCTACACCCGGGACGGCAACACCCAGACCGCCGACGTCACCCTCGGCCAGCTGGCAACCCCGTAACCCCGGTACGGCGCCGCCGGGCCGCACGCCGCGCAAGGGTTCCGCGGCCCGCCCGCCGTACCGGACCGGCGCCGGGCCCCCGTCACTGCCTCGACGGGGGCCCGGCGCTTGTCCGGACAGTCAGCGGTGGGGTCAGCGGCGGGCAGTGCGGGTGTGCCAGGGCAGCTCGACGGTGACGGAGGTCGGGCCGTCCTTCGGGCTCTCCACCAGGAAGACCCCGTCCACCGCGCGGACCCGCTCGGCCAGCCCCGCCAGACCGCTGCCCGGGTACGGGGCCGCGCCGCCCTTGCCGTCGTCCTGGACCAGCACCATCAGCTGGTGGTCCGAGCGCCAGACGTCGACCGAGGCGGTGCGGGCTCCGGCGTGCTTGGAGACATTGGTCAGCAGCTCGCTGACGGTGAAGTAGGCGATGCCCTCGACCGCCGAGTCCGGGCGCTCCGGCTCACCGTCCCGGCCGGTCAGGTCGACGTTCACCTTGACCCCGCCGGGGACGGTGCAGCGGGCCGCGACCGCGGACAGCGCGGCGTCCAGACCGCGGTCGGTGAGCACCGCCGGGTGGATGCCGCGGGCCAGGTCCCGCAGCTCCTGCAAGGCCAGCTTCACCTCGCCGTGCGCGTTGTCGACCATCCGCGTGGCGGCCACCACGTCCTCCTCGGACTCCACCTCGCGCAGCCGCTCCTTGGCCATGCCGAGATCCATCGCCAGCGCCACCAGCCGGGCCTGGGCCCCGTCGTGCAGGTCGCGCTCGATCCGGCGCAGGTCGGCGGCGGCGGTGTCGACCACTGTGCCGCGGTCGTCCTCCAGCTCGCGCACCCGCTCGGCCAGGGCGCCCGGGAAGAGCAGCGACTCGATCAGGATCCGGTCGATCGCGGCCATGCCGCGGATCACCCAGGGCAGCACCGGCCACAGCACCAGGACCGAGACCAGGGTCAGGGTGAAGCTGAGGATGCCCCAGGGCAGCATCAGCACGTTGTAGAGCGCGGTGCGCCAGTTCAGCAGGTCGGTGACGTGCGCGATGGTGTAGCCGACCACGCCCGGGCGGCGCGGCTGCACCGGCTCCGGCTCGTCGATCGCGGAGCCGTACGCCGTCCGCGCCCGGCGCCGGCCCAGGGCGCCCAGGGAACGCTGGGCGGCCAGCCCGGCGGCCAGCAGCGGCAGGCCGACCACGGTGACGGACAGCCCCAGGCCGACCGAGAGCGTGACCACGGCGAGGACGAAGCCGACGATGCCCAGCGGCAGGTTGAGCAGCAGGTGCCCCGCCTGGCGCCACATCCGTGCGCCGTACAGCGATGGGCGCTCCATCCGAGCGTCCTGCTCATCGATGGTGTCCTCGGCGCGGCGGTGCAGCGGCTTCATCCGGATCTACCGTCCTCTTGATCGTGCGACTGGACCAAGCTTCTCCAACCGGGGGCGGTGGGTGCCATGGGGGTGATACATCTTCCCGGCCGGGGGTTATCCCCACCCCCCGTCCCGGACGCCGGGCGTTCACCGGGGTGTCCATGGGCCGTCTTGCGGAACGGGCAGGGTTCGGGTGGAGCCGAGCCGTCCCCTTAGACTCACGCATTGGCCATGGTTGTGATCCCGGTTGAGACCGTGGTCAGGACCGCGGTGACGACCGTGGTGGTGACCGTGGTTATGACCGTGCGAGGAAACGTCGTAGAACTGCCTTGAGGGGCGGATTCACGGCCGAGGTGGAGGCGAAGGCATGGAGGGGCAGCACGCGGCTGTCGTCGCGGCCGACCCGGCGGTCGGCAGCGGCTACTTCGACGCGTACGCCGCGATGGGCCTGCTGGCCGTCGTCGGGGTGCTGTTCGTCGCCGTGGCGTTCACCGCCAACCGCCTGCTGCGGCCGGTGGTCTACTCGCCCGAGAAGCTCCTCGCCTACGAGTGCGGCGTGGACCCGGTGGGCGAGGACTGGGCGCACACCCAGATCCGCTACTACGTGTACGCCTTCCTGTACGTGATCTTCGCGGTCGACGCGATCTACCTGTTCCCGTGGGCGACCGTCTTCGCCACCGCCGGGTACGGCGCCGGAACGCTGATCGAGATGTTCCTCTTCATCGGCTTCCTCGCAGTCGGGCTGCTCTACGCCTGGAAGAAGGGCGTTCTGGAATGGACGTGACGCACTCCCACTCGCACGGCGCCCAGGGCGGTCCCGTCCCGCTCGGACTGCCGGACCCCGCCCGCCCCGGCGCCGTCGAGCGCCGCGGCATCGGACCGCTGGCCCGGCTCGCGCCGGACCCGGTCAAGGTGGTGCTCAACTGGGGCCGCCGCTACAGCCTCTGGTGCTTCAACTTCGGCCTGGCCTGCTGCGCGATCGAGTTCATCGCCGCGTCCATGGCCAAGCACGACTTCATCCGGATGGGCGTCATCCCGTTCGCGCCGGGTCCCCGTCAGGCGGACCTGATGATCGTCTCGGGGACGGTCACCGACAAGATGGCCCCGGCCGTCAAGCGGCTCTACGAGCAGATGCCCGAGCCGAAGTACGTCATCTCCTTCGGCGCCTGCTCCAACTCCGGCGGGCCCTACTGGGACTCGTACTCGGTCACCAAGGGCGTGGACCAGATCATCCCGGTCGACGTCTACGTGCCCGGCTGCCCGCCCCGGCCCGAGGCGCTGCTCCAGGGCATCCTCAAGCTGCAGGAGAAGATCGCCGAGGAGTCCCTGCCCGAGCGGTACACCGCGCCCGCGGCGGCGCTGCGCCGCCCGCTGGTGGCGGGGCCCACGGCTGCGGCCGGTTCCGAGGCCGGGAACGGTTCCGAGGCCGGGTCTTCGGCCGGGTCTTCGAGCGAGGCCGGGCCTTCGAGTGAGGGAGGGGCCTCGTGACCACGGCCGAGCAGTACGCGGCGTCGGTCGGGGAGTGGGCGACCGGCGCCGAGGCGTACGGGCTGATCACCGTCGACGTCCCGGCCGAGAACTGGATCGAGGCGCTCACCAACGCCCGGGACGTCCTGGGCCTGGGCTTCTTCGACTGGCTGAGCGCCGTCGACGAACTCGCCGAGGGCTTCTCCGTGGTCGCGCACCTGGCCGCCGTCGAGGCACCGGGCGTGCGGCACCTCGCGCTGCGCACCAAGGTGCCGCGCGACAAGGCGGCACTGCCGACCGCCGTCTCCGTCTACGCCGGTGCCGGCTGGCACGAGCGCGAGACGCACGAGATGTTCGGCATCGACTTCCCCGGGCACCCCTACCTGGCCACCCTGCTGCTGCCGGACGGCTTCGAGGGGCACCCACTGCGCAAGGAGTTCGTGCTCGCCGCCCGGGTCGCCAAGGACTGGCCGGGCGCCAAGGAACCGGGCGAGTCGGACCACGGCGGCGGCCCGGCCCGGCGCAAGATGCAGCCGGCCGGTGTGCCGGACCCGAACGAGTGGGGGCCGCTCAAGGGCACCCTGCCGCCGGTCGCCGAGCGGCCTGCGCGCGGTGCGCGGGCGGCGGGCGCGGCGGCGCGCACGCCCCGGGCGGCCGCTGCCGCCGGTGGCGCCGCCCCTGCTGCCGGTGCCGCCGGTGGCGCCGCCGAGGGCGCGCCCGTACGGGCCGACCGGCCGCGGCGGACGCGCTCGGTGGCGGAGGGCTCGGCGAGCCAGGCCGCTTCCGACGCCGCTCCCGCTGCTTCCGGTGCTCCTGCTCCCGCTTCCGGTGCTCCCGCCGCTCCCGCCGAGGAGACGCCCGCGGTGCGGGCGGACCGGCCGCGGCGAGCCCGGTCGGTCTCCGACGGGTCGGTCAGCCAAACCGCCGACGAGGCCGCGCCGGAGCGTCCGGCCCCCGCGCGATCCTCGTCCTCCGACGCGCCCTGGCACAACCCGGTGCCGGCCCACGATGAGAAGCCGTCGGGCGACCGGCCCCCGGCGCCGTCGGGCGACGAGCCCGCGGAGCAGCCCGGCGAGCCGGAGCAGAAGGACGAGACGGCGGCCGCCCCGGCCGACCGGGACGGAGACGGCGCGTGAACCTGCTCGACACCGTGCTGCGCTGCGTCGCCACCCTCGTGGTCTTCCTGGTCATCCCGCTGGTCATCGGCCAGACCGAGCACAAGGTCATGGCGCACATGCAGGGCCGGCTCGGCCCGATGTACGCGGGTGGCTTCCACGGCTGGGCACAGCTCGTCGCGGACGGCGTGAAGTTCGCGCAGAAGGAGGACATCGTCCCGGCCGGGGCGGACCGCCGGATCTTCCAGCTGGCGCCCGCCGTCTCGCTGCTGCCGTACCTCTTCGTACTCCTGGCGATCCCGGTCGGCCCGAACGGCTTCGTCGGCCAGGCGATCGACGCCGGGCTGTTCTTCGTGCTGGCCGTGATGGGCGTCGGCGTGATCGGCAAGCTGATGGCCGGCTGGGCCTCGGCGAACAAGTTCTCGCTGCTCGGCGGTCTGCGCACGGCCGCGCAGCTGATGTCGTACGAGCTGCCGATGGTGCTGGCGGCGGCCTCGGTGGCGATGGCCGCGGGCACCCTCTCGCTGCCCGGGATCGTGGACTCCTGGCAGTGGTACTGGCTGCCCTGGCAGGTCATCGGCGCGTTCGTGTTCTTCACGGCCGGTCTGGCCGAGCTGCAGCGCCCGCCGTTCGACATGCCGGTCGCCGACTCGGAGATCATCTTCGGCGCGTACACCGAGTACACCGGTCTGCGGTTCGCGCTGTTCCTGCTGTCCGAGTACGTGGGCATCCTCGTGGTGTCCGCGCTGACCGCGGTGCTCTTCCTGGGCGGCTGGCACGGGCCGATGGCGGACCAGCTCGGCTGGCTCTGGATGGTCCTCAAGACCTTCGCGCTGGCCTTCGTGGTCATCTGGCTGCGGGTCACCTACCCGCGGCTGCGCGAGGACCAGCTGATGCGCTTCGCGTGGACGGTGCTGATCCCGCTCGCCCTGGTCCAGCTGGCCCTCACCGGCATCATCAAGGTGGCGATCTCATGAGTTTTCCCGGTGTCGGCCTCGCCAAGGGGCTGGCCGTGACGCTGCGGACGATGACGAAGAAGAGCGTCACCGCGCAGTACCCCGACGTGCAGCCGGTGCTGCCGCCGCGTTCGCGCGGCGTCATCGCGCTGCTGGAGGAGAACTGCACGGTGTGCATGCTCTGCGCGCGCGAGTGCCCGGACTGGTGCATCTACATCGACTCCCACAAGGAGACGCTGCCGGCCGCCGAGCCGAACGCCCGGGCCCGCACCCGCAACGTGCTGGACCGGTTCGCCATCGACTTCTCGCTCTGCATGTACTGCGGGATCTGCATCGAGGTCTGCCCCTTCGACGCGCTGTTCTGGTCGCCGGAGTTCGAGTACGCCGAGACGGACATCCACGAGCTGACCCACGAGCGGGACAAGCTCCGCGAGTGGATGTGGACCGTCCCGGCGCCGCCGGCGCTGGACCCGGCGGCCGAGGACCCCAAGGAGATCGCCACCGCGCGCAAGGCCGCGGACAAGCTGGCCGCAGCCGCCGCGGTGCTGGAAGAGAAGGGTGACGACGTATGAGTGCCGCCGCCACGCTTCTCGCGGCGACCGGCTCGTTGGAGCCGGCCGCCCGTTCGTTCCTGTCCCCGACCGGGCAGGAGATCGTCTTCCTGCTGGTCGGCATCGCCGTGCTCGGCTCGGCCGTGGTCGCCGTCACCACCAAGCAGCTGGTGCACGCCGCGCTCTGGCTGGTCGTCGCGCTCGGCGGGCTGGCGGTGGAGTTCCTGCTGCTCACGGCCGAGTTCATCGCCTGGGTGCAGGTGCTGATCTACCTCGGCTCGGTGGTCGTCCTGGTGCTGTTCGGGCTGATGCTCACCAAGGCGCCGATCGGGCGCTCGCCGGACGCCGACTCCAAGAACCGCTGGGTGGCCCTGGTCGTGGCGCTGGCCTCGGCCGGGACGCTGGTCACGCTGGTCGTCGACGCCTTCCGGACCTCCTGGATCGACCTCGGCGCGGGCGGCGGCTCCGCCGCCGTCACCGGGGCGAGCCTGTTCCGGAACTGGGTGCTGCCCTTCGAGGCACTGTCCGTCCTGCTGCTGGCGGCGCTGGTCGGCGCGATCGTGCTGTCGCGCGGGGACAAGCGGCGGGTGCCGGTGCCCCGGGCGGGCAAGCTGCGCGCCGGACGGCCGGTCGGGTCCAACGGGACGGTCGCCGCGACCGCGCCCAAGCCGGCCGCGCCGGCCGCCGCCGAGCCGGCCGCCGCCGAGTCGGCCTCCGCCGAGCCGGAGGAGAAGAGCTGATGCACCTCGCCTACCCCGTCGTCCTCGCCGCGCTGCTGTTCAGCGTCGGCGTGTACGGCGTGCTCGCCCGGCGCAACGCCGTCCTGGTACTGATGTCGGTCGAGCTGATGCTCAACGCCGTCAACCTCAACCTGGTCGCCTTCGACGCCTGGCTGCGCGACTCGCTGCACGCCGGACAGGCGCTCACCCTGTTCACCATCACCGTCGCCGCCGCCGAGATCGGGCTGGGGCTCGCCATCGTCCTGCTGCTGTTCCGGGCCCGGGGCACGGCGGACATCGACCGGGCCACCGCGCTCGGCGACCCGGCCGAGTCGCTCGCCGCCGAGGAGACGCCGACCGGAGCCGAGGCGCTGAAGGGCCAGGCCGCCGCATGAACCTCGCCCTGCCCGTACTCGTCCCCGTGCTGCCCGCGCTCGGCGCGGCCGCGACCCTGGCCACCGGCAAGAAGGCGCCCGGGCTGGCCCGGCCGCTGGCGATCGTCCCGGTCGCCGTCTCGGCCGTGCTCGCCCTGGTGGTCGCCCTCCAGCTCGGCACCGGCCAGACCCTCGACGCGGCCACCCGGCTCACCCCGACCGGCGGCCCGGACATCACGCTCGCCCTCCACCTGGACGGCTTCAGCTCGCTGATCTCGGTGCTCGTCGGCCTGGTCGCCACCTGCGTCCAGGTCTACTCGACCGCGTACCTGAAGCAGGACCCGCGCTACCCCTCGTACGCGGCGCTGGTCTCGCTGTTCACCGCGGCGATGTTCCTGGTGGTCTACTCGGGCGACCTGATCGTGCTGCTGGTCGGCTGGGAGGTCATGGGCCTCTGCTCGTACTTCCTGATCGGCCACCACTGGGAGAGCGCGGACGCCCGCTCGGCCTCGCTCAAGGCCTTCCTGGTCACCAAGCTCGGCGACGTGCCCTTCCTGTTCGGGATCTTCCTGCTGGGCGCGGACGCCGGCAGCTTCCGGATCACGGACGTGCTGGCTGCCGCGGGCGAGGGCAAGCTCGGGCATCCGACGCTGATCGCGCTGCTGCTGCTCGCCGGGGTCGCCGGCAAGAGCGCGCAGTTCCCGCTGCACACCTGGCTCCCGGACGCCATGGCCGGCCCGACGCCGGTCTCCGCGCTGATCCACGCCGCCACCATGGTCGCGGCCGGCATCTACCTGGTCGCCCGGCTGATGCCGGTCTTCCTGCTGTCCGGCGCGGCGCTGGTCGTGCTCGCGGTGATGGCCGCCGTGACGATGATCGGCTCGGCGCTGTGCGCGCTCGCCCAGGACGACCTCAAGCGGGTGCTCGCCTACTCCACCGTCGGCCAGCTCGGCTACATGGCCGGCGCGCTGGCCAGCGGCGACCGCGAGGCCTCCGTCTTCCACCTGGTCAGCCACGGCGCGTTCAAGGCACTGCTGTTCCTGGCCGCCGGTGTGGTGATCCACGCCGCGCACACCAACTCGATCTCCGCGATGTCCCGGATCCCGGGGCTGCGCAAGCGCGTCCCGGACGCCTACTGGACGATGGGGATCGCGCTGATCGCCCTGATCGGGCTGCCGCCGTTCTCCGGCTTCTTCAGCAAGGAGGCGGTGCTGACCGCCGCCGAGCACGCCGCCAAGGGCGAGGCGCTCACCAACGGGCTCGGCCCGGCCTCGGCGGTGCCGCAGGCCGCCGGGTGGATCGTGCTGATCTCCGCCGCGCTCACCGCGCTGCTCACCGCCGCGTACGCGACCCGGCTCTTCCTGGTGGCGTTCCACAGCCCGGCCGGTGCCGCCGCTGCCGCACCGCAGGTGCTGCCCGCCGCCGACCGGGCCACTGTCGTGGCCGACCACGAGGCCGACGCGCCGTACTCGCCCGAGCTGGACGAGGCCGACCCGGGCAGCACCGAGCCGCCCGCAATGCGCTGGCCGCTCTGGGTGCTCGCCGTCCCGACCATGGGCTTCGGCATCGCCGGCCTGCGCTCGGACTGGCTGCCCGCGCTGCTGGACGGCGGCTCGCTGCGACCCACCGGGGTCACCGCCGTCACCGGCACCGGGCTCGCCGTGGTCGGCGTGCTCGCGGCGTACGGCGCCTGGCGCTCGGCGACCGCCCGGCTGGGCACCGGCAGGCCGGCTCCGGCCGCCGCCGGCCGGGTGCCCGGCCAGGCCGGAGCGCCGGCCGCCGAGGTGATCGTCGCCGACCCCGGGCGCACCCTGCTCGGCCCGCTGTTCGGCCCGGCCCGGCACGGCTTCGGCGTCGACCGGCTGTACCAGGCGCTGTTCGTCCGACCGGTGGTCGCCGCCGCCCGGCTGGTCCGCTTCCTCGACCGCGAGGTCGTCGAGGGCTACGTGCAGGGCAGCGGGATCGGCGCCAACCTGCTCGGCCGGGCCGTCCGGCTCGCGCAGACCGGCAACGCGCAGACCTACCTCAGCGCCCTGCTGGCCGCCGTCGTCCTGCTGGCCGTCCTGGTGGCGGTGTAGCCGGTGCTGTCCTTCACCTCCGTCCCCTCGACCGCCGCACGTAGGAGCCCCCGATGAACGCAGTCCTCATCGCCCTCCTGGTGCTGCCGCTGCTCGGCGCCGCGCTCACCCTGGCGCCGGTGTTCGGGCCGGACCGGGCCGCCGCCGACCGGCGGGCGCTGCGGCTGAACACTGTCGTCACCGGCGCGGTGCTCCTGCTCACCGTCGCTCTCGCGGCCGGCTTCGACCACGACGAACCCGCCCGGATGCAGGCCACCACCGACGTGTCCTGGATCCCGGCCCTGCACGTGCGCCTCCACCTCGGCGTGGACGGCATCTCGCTGCCGCTGATCGTGCTGACCGCGCTGCTCACCTTCCTCTGCGCGCTGTACTCGGAGAAGCGGCTGCCGAACGGGGAGGCCCGGGGCGGAGTCCCCGATGAGCCCCGTCCGTCCGCGCAGGCCTTCGTCGGGCTGTTCCTCCTCCTCGAAGTCGGCATGCTCGCCACCTTCGCGGTGCTGGACCTCCTGCTCTTCTTCCTGGCCTTCGAGATCGTGCTGATCCCGATGTACTTCCTGATCGCCCGCTGGGGGAGCGGCGCGAAGGCCCCGGCCGCCAACCGGTTCATCCTCTACACGCTGCTCGGCTCGGCCGTGATGCTGCTCGGCTTCCTGCTGATCGGCAGCAAGGCCGGCACCTTCGACATGCAGGCCCTGGCCGCCGCGCACGGCAGCGGACTGAGCCACACCACCCAGGTGATCGCCGCGCTGGCGATCCTGGTCGGGCTCGCCGTCAAGGCCCCCGCCTGGCCGCTGCACAGCTGGCTCCCCGACGCGCACACCGCCGCCCCGACGGTGGGCTCGGTGCTGCTCGCCGGCGTGCTGCTGAAGATGGGCACGTACGGTCTGGTCCGCGTCCTCCTCCCGGTCGTGCCGGACGGCACCGCCACGCTCGCCCCCTACCTGGGCGCCTTCGCGGCCGTCGGCATCGTCTACGGATCACTCGCCTGCCTGGCGCTGGCCCGCCCCGGATCCAAGGGCGACCTCAAGCGCCTGATCGCGTACTCCTCCGTCGGCCACATGGGCTTCGTGCTGCTCGGCATCGCCTCCCTCACCCCGGTGGGCGTCAACGGCGCACTGTTCGCCAACATCGCCCACGGCCTGATCACCGGCCTGCTGTTCTTCGTCGTCGGCGCGCTCAAGGACCGCTACGGCACTGCCGACCTCGACACCCTCTCCGGCGCCACCGGCGCCGCCCTGTACGGCCGGGCGCCGCGACTCGGCGCGCTGCTCGCCTTCGCCGCCGTCGCCAGCCTCGGCCTGCCCGGCCTGGCCGGCTTCTGGGGCGAGCTGCTCGCCATGTTCGGCGCGTTCGACCCGGCCGACGCCCTGTCGCGCCCCGCCTTCGTCACCTACATGGTCCTGGCCGGCCTCGGCACCCTCCTCACCGCCGCCTACCTGCTGATCGTCGTCAAGCGCGTCTGCATGGGTGACCCCGAGCAGCCCGCGCCGGTGGCCGAGGTGGCCGACCTGCGCCCGTACGAGGCCGTCAGCTGGACGCCGCTGGCCGCGCTCACCCTGCTCGCCGGCCTCTGGCCCGCGCTGCTGCTCGGCCTCTCGAACCCCGCCGTCAAGCACCTCCTCGGGGGTGGCTGACCGTGCTCGCAGCCCAGACCGCCGCACTCGGACCTCACTCCACGGGGCAGCACACTGTGACCTCCCTCGCCGTAGCCAACCCGGGCAGCCTGATCCAGTCCGTGGACTGGGTGGCGATCGCGCCCCCGCTGATCGCCGCCGTGGCCGCCCTCGCCGTGCTGGTCACGGACCTGTTCCTGCCCGAGCGGCACAAGAAGTGGCTCGGCCGCCTCACCGTGGCCGGACTCGCCCTCGCCCTCATCGCGCTCCTTCCCCTCACCGGTGGGTCACCCCGAGCGACCTTCTGTGTGCAGAACGTAGCAGGCGCCACTGACAACGCCGGCTGCTCCTACGTCGCCGACCATTTCGCCTTGGTGTTCCAGCTGCTCGTCCTCGGCGGCGCGCTGATCGCGGCGCTGCTCTCGGCCCACACCGTCGAGAACGAGAAGCTGCCCCGCGGCGAGTACTGGTTCCTGCTGCTCTCCAGCGCCACCGGCGCCGCCCTGCTGCCCGCCTCCCGCGACCTCGCCACCCTGGTGATCGCCCTGGAGGTCGCCTCGCTGCCCGCCTTCGCCCTGGTCGCGCTGCGCCGGGACGGCCGGGGCGCGGAGGCCGCGCTCAAGTTCTTCGTCTCCTCCGTGACCGCGACCGCCGTGATGCTGCTCGGCATCGGCTTCGTCTACGCGGCGAGCGGCAGCCTGCACCTCGCCGCCGTCGCCCAAGGCCTGGAGCACGCCCCCGCGCAGCTCAAGCCGCTGGCCGAGGCGGGCGCGGTGCTGACCCTGGTCGGCTTCGCGTTCAAGGTCGCCGCCGTCCCGTTCCACTTCTGGGTGCCCGACACCTACACCGGCGCGCCGCTGCCGGTGGCCGGCTACCTGTCGGTGGTCGGCAAGGCGGCCGGGCTCTCCGGGCTCGCCCTCGCCACCACCATCGCCTTCCGGCCGTACGCGCACACCTGGGGGGCGGCGCTCGCGGTGCTGGCCGCCGTCACCATGACCGTGGGCAACGTCGGCGCGCTGCGGCAGCGCTTCGACACCCGGTACAGCGCGGTGCGGCTGCTGGCCTGGTCCTCGGTCGGCCAGGCCGGGTACCTGCTGGTGCCGCTCGCTGCGGCCGGCTACGCGCCCACCGGGAGCGACCAGCTCGGCGCCACCGCCGCGTACGCGCTGATCTACGGCGTGGTGAACCTCGGCGCCTTCGCGGTGGTCGCGGCGGTCGGCCGCCGGGCCGGGACCAGCGTGGACGACTTCCGCGGCCTGTTCGCCCGCCGCCGCTGGACGGCGCTGGCACTCGCCTTCTTCCTGCTCTGCCTGGCCGGACTGCCGCCGGGCGTGATCGGCCTGTTCGGCAAGGTCGTGGTGTTCCGCGCGGCCGTCGACGCAGGGCTGGGCTGGCTGGCCGTGGTGATGGCCGCCAACGTGGTCGTCGCCCTGTACTACTACCTGCTGTGGACGGCCCGGCTGTTCGCCCCGGCGGCGGACCGGCCGGCGGGCGGCGCCGTGGTCGAGGCCGAGGTCGAGGCCGAGCAGCGCCTGCCGGCGAGCCTGACCGCGACCCTGGGGCTCACCGCCTCGGTCGCGGTGGTCCTGTCGGTGGCGCCCCAGCTGGTCCTGCAGGTCGCGGGCGGCTCGCTGTTCTGAGCCGGTGCCCGCCCCGGCGGTGCGGTGCCCGTTCCGGTGCGGCGGTACGACGGTGCGACGGGCCGGTGCGGCGGTGTCGCGTCGGTCACAAGGGAACAAGGTCCCAGGCCCCGCCCGTTGACCGGGCAAGAGGGACGAGGCAAGGGCTTCCCCACCGCACCAATGGAGGGCCTGACGTGCACCGCCGGCACAACGGACTGAGGACCGCCGTCCTGCTCGGTGGCCTCTCCGCGCTGATCCTGGTGATCGGAAGCTTCTTCGGCCGCACCGGCTTCGTGATCGCCCTGCTGATCGCCCTCGGGACCAACGCCTACGCCTACTGGAACAGCGACAGGATCGCGCTGCGCGCCATGCGGGCCCGGCCGGTCAGCGAGTTCGAGGCGCCGCAGCTGTACCGGATCGTGCGCGAGCTCTCCACGGCCGCCCGCCAGCCGATGCCCCGCCTCTACATCTCCCCGACCCCGGCCCCCAACGCCTTCGCCACCGGCCGCAACCCGCGCAACGCGGCGGTCTGCTGCACGGAGGGCATCCTGCGGCTCCTGGACGAGCGCGAGCTGCGGGGCGTACTCGGGCACGAGCTGAGCCACGTCTACAACCGGGACATCCTGATCTCCTCGGTCGCCGGGGCGCTCGCCTCGGTGGTGATGTTCCTGGTGAACTTCGCCTGGCTGATCCCGTTCGGGCGCGACGAGGACGACGACGGGCCCGGGCTGTTCGGGGTGCTCGCCATCATGATCCTCGGACCGCTCGCGGCCGGACTGATCCAGATGGCGGTCAGCCGCTCCCGCGAGTACCAGGCCGACGCCGACGGCGCCCGGATCACCGGCGACCCGCTCGCCCTCGCCGGCGCCCTCCGGAAGCTCGACGAGGGCACCCGCCGGCTCCCCCTGCCGCCCGAGCCGCAGCTCCAGACGGCGAGCCACATGATGATCGCCAGCCCCTTCCGCCCCGGCGAGGCCGGCGCCAGGCTCTTCTCCACCCACCCTCCGATGGCGCAGCGCATCGCCCGCCTGGAGCGGATGGCGGGGTTCGGGCGGTAGCCGACCGCCACCCGCGGTTGCGGTGGTCAAGGGGGCGCGGCGAGGCCTGGGCGGGCCCCCGGCGCCAACCCGGGTCAGCCGGCGGTCTCCTCGTAGGCCAGTCGGAGGCGGTGGATGCCCTCGGCCACCCGGGCGGGGCTCTCCGCGGCGGCGTAACTGAGGCGGACGTGGGGCGCCTGGGGTTCGGCGGGGTGGTAGGGGCGGCCGGGGGTGACCTGGACGCCGGCGCGCAGGGCGGCGGCGGTGAGGGCGCCGTCGTCGGTGCCGTCCGGGAGGCGCAGCCACAGGTGGTAGCCGCCGGGGCGGTGGATGGTGAGGAGGCCGGGCAGCTCGCGATGCAGGGCGGCGACGGCGGCGGTGCGGCGGTCGCGCAGTTCGGTGCCGAGGGTGCGCAGGTGGCGGGCCCAGGCGGGGTCGGCGACCAGTTCCAGCGTCGCTTCCTGGAGCGGCCGGGGCACGAAGAAGCTGTCCACCACCTGGGTGGCCCGCAGCCGGGCCAGGGCGGGGCCGCGGGCGGTGAGGGCGCCGATCCGCAGGTTGGGGGAGGCGGCCTTGGTGAGCGAGCGCAGGTGCACCACGACCCCGTCCCGGTCGTCGGCGGCGAGCGGGCGCGGCAGCGCGGGGGCGTCCGCGTGGACCAGGAGCCGGGCGAAGTCGTCCTCGACGACGAAGGCCCCGGCCGCCCGGGCGATCCGCAGGACCTCCTCCCGCCGAGAGAGTGAGAGCACCGCGCCGGTGGGGTTCTGGAACAGCGGCTGGCAGACGAAGACCCGGGCCCGGGTGGCCGCGAACGCGTCCGCCAGCAGGTCGGTGCGGACGCCGTCGGCGTCGATCGGGACGGGGACGGGCCGCAGCCCGGCGGCCCGGATGACCGCCAGGATGCCCGGGTACGTCGGCGATTCCACCAGGACCGGCGCGCCGGGCGCGGCCAGCGAGCGCATGGCGACGGTGAGGCCGCCCTGCCCGCCGGAGGTGATCAGGACGTCTCCGGCGCCGATCGGCCCGCCGTGGCCGCCGATGTCGCGGGCGAACCAGCCGCGCAGCTCGGTGAGGCCGTCGACGGGTGGGCGGTCCCAGGCGCCGGGGCGGCGGCCGGCCCGGGCGAGGGCGGTGGCCAGCAGGCGTTCGGGCAGCAGTGAGGCGTGCGGGTAGCCGCTGTTGAGGTCGATGACGTGGGGCGGCGGCACCCGGAGGGTGGCGAGGACCGGGGCGGCGATCAGGTCGCGGGGGCCGGAGTCGGCGCTGAGCGCGATCTCCTGCCAGGAGAGGTCGCCGGTGCGGCCGGGCGGTGCGGCGGGGGCGGTCGGGGCCGCGGCGAAGGCCGCCGCCCGGAAGACCCCGGCGCCGGGCCTGGAGACCACCAGTCCCTCGGCGACGAGGACCGCGATGGCCCGGGAAACCGTCACCGGGCTGACCTGGTGGCGTTCCATCAGCGCCCGGCTGGCGGGCAGCTTCCGTCCTTCCGGGTAGCGCTCGACCTCCCGCCGCAGGGTGTCGGCGAGTTCGGTCACACTGCTACGCTCGTTCATGACGGCACAGGATAGCGCTACCCAGCTCGGGGCGATAGCACCGCAGCGCGGCGCGGCCTCCGGCACCGCTCTCGCCGCCCTCGGGGTGGCCTCCTTCTCGCTCAGCTTCCCGGCCACCGCGTGGTCCCTGACCGGCTTCGGCCCGTGGACCTCGACCGGCCTGCGCGGGGTCCTGGCCGCGGCGCTGGCCGCGCTCTACCTGTCGGCCGCCGCCGCCCCGCTGCCGCAGCGGCGGCACTGGCCCGCCCTGCTGGTGGTCTCGGTCGGCTGCGTCCTCGGCTTCCCGCTGCTGACCACGCTCGCCCTGCGCACCTCCTCGACCGCCCATTCGGCGGTGGTGATCGGCGTCCTGCCGCTGGCCACCGCGGTGGTCGCGGCGCTGCGCACCGGCCGCCGGCCGTCCCGGGCGTTCTGGGCGGCCGCGCTGGCGGGGGCGGTGGCCGTCCTGGCCTTCACCCTGCTGCAGAGCCACGGCCGGCCGACCGTCGCCGACCTCTACCTGTTCGTCGGGCTGGTGATCTGCGCGGCCGGGTACGCGGAGGGCGGGCGGCTCTCCCGGGACCTCCCGGGCGCCCAGGTGATCGCCTGGGCGGTGCTGGCCGCACTGCCGGTGACGCTGCTGACCTCGGCGTTCGGGCTGGCCACCGAGCCGGTGCAGCTCGGGCCGAAGGCGCTGGCCGGGCTGGCGTACGTCGCGGCGGTGTCGCAGTTCGGCGGGTTCGTGCTCTGGTACCGGGGGATGGCCGGGATCGGCGTGCCGAGGGCCAGTCAGCTGCAGCTCGGGCAGCCGCTGCTGACGCTGGTCTGGTCGGTGCTCCTGCTCGGCGAGCACCTGCCGGCCGCCGCGGCGGTCACGGCGGTGGTGGTGCTGGTCTGCATCGCGGTGACCCAGCGGGCCCGGACCTGAGCGGGCAGCGGCGCGGGGGACGCCGAACGCCACAGCTGACGCCGCCGCGAACGCCGCCGCGAACGCCGCCGCCCGTACGGCCCCGGAGCCGCGCACTGACCGCTTCGGAGCAGCCCTCCGCTCGTTAGGATGAAGCCGTGCCCGTCGGTCCGGGCGCGGCATCCGGAGGGAGTGGGCCGTCATGGCAGACGAGAGGCACGCCCCGGCGGCCGGGGAAGCGCCGGCCCGACGACGCGGCCAGGGCGAGCTGGAGGCGCAGGTGCTGGCGGTGCTCCAGCAGGCGCCCGGCCCGGCCAGCGCGGGGTGGGTCCAGGAACGCCTGGAGGGCGACCTGGCGTACACCACGGTGATGACCATCCTGTCCCGGCTGCACGCCAAGAACGCCGTCTCCCGGTCCCGCTCCGGCCGCTCCTACCTGTGGCTGGCCTCCTCCGACGCCGCCGGGCTGGCGGCGCTGCGGATGCGCCGGATGCTCGACGGGGAGGCCGACCGGGACGCCGTCCTGGCCAGTTTCGTCACTGCGCTGCTGCCGCACGACGAGGAACTGCTGCGGGCGCTGCTCGACGCCGCCTCCGCCGATCCGGCGGCGACCGACCGCGAGAGCTGACCCGTGGGCTTCTTCGTCTTCCTCCCGCTCATCCTGCCGCTCACCGCGGTTCCGATCGCGCGCCTGACCGAGCAGCACCTGCACCCGCGCGGCGCGGCCCGGCTGATGACCGTGATCAGCGCGGTGATGGCGGTGTGCAGCGTGCTCTGCCTCGGGCTGATCGGCGTGGTGGGCACCGCGCAGATCCCCGGCAACCCGCTGCCGGACAGCTGGTCAGACCCGGAGGTGCGGGCCGCGCTGCCGTACCACGAGACGGTCGGCACGGCCGCGATGTGGCTGCTGGCGCTGGTGGGCCTCGCCTGCGCCCGGACGCTCGTCCGGCACCTGCGGGTGCGCGCCCGGGCCCGGCGGGCGCTGTCCGGACTGCCCGCGCGGCCGGGGCCGACCGGTGACCTCGCGGTGCTGCCGGACCGCAGCCCGTACGCCTACGCGCTGCCCGGCTCGCCCGGGCGGGTGGTGGTGTCCACCGGGATGCTGGACGGCCTGGCGGCGGACGAGCGGGAGGCCCTGCTCGCCCACGAGCGGGCACACCTGCGCCACCGTCACCACCGGTACCTGCTGACCACCCAGCTCGCCGCCTGCGTCAACCCCTTCCTGCGGCCACTGCAGGACGCGGTGGCGTACAGCGCGGAGCGGTGGGCGGACGAGGACTCGGCACAGGCCGTGGGGGACCGCCGGATCACCGCGCGGGCGGTGGCCCGGGCGGCCCTGGTCTCGCACGCCGCCCCGGCGCCCGGCTTCGCGGCCTTCGCCGCCCCGACCGCGGCGGCCGGTCCGGTGCCGCGCCGGGTCGCCGCGCTGCTCGGCCCGGTGCCGACCTCCCGCAACTGGCCGCCGGCCAAGACTCCGGCGGGCCTGGCGGCGATGGTCGCCGCGATCGGGACGGCGGCGTCGGCGCTGTGCGCGCTCAACGCCGCCGTGGCCCTGCTGCTGGTGCTGAAGGCCGTCACCCCGCTGTAGTGGACGAACCTGCCGCCGGGCTCAGAGCGTCGCGGCCAGTTCGTCGACGGCGGCCTCGGCCGCCGCCAGCGACTCGGCGGCGAGCGGCTCCAGGCCGTTCAGCGCGGGAACGTCCGCGGCCCGGGTGAGCTCGGCGGTGACGACGTGCAGGTTCTCCTCGGCGATTCCGAGGTTGCCGAAGTACGCCCGCAGGTACGGGAGCTGGAAGTCGAAGTGCTCGCGCGGGGTGCCCGGCCCGTAGCCGCCGCCGCGGACCGCGACGACCACCACGCGGGTGCCGCGCAGCAGCCGCTCGCCGGTGTCCGGGTCGAGGAAGGCGCCGGGGAAGGAGACCCGGTCGATCCACGCCTTGAGGCCGGTCGAGACGGTGAAGTTGTACATCGGGCTGCCGAGCAGCAGGGTGCCGGCGGCCCGCAGCTCCTCGATCAGCGGCCGGCTGAGCGCCCACTCGCGCGCCTCGTCCGGGTTCTCGACCAGCGCGGCGACGTCCGCCGGCGGGAGCGGGCCCTTGCGTTCGGTCCGTCGGCCGAGACTGTCGTAACCGACGCGCACCGCGGGCACCGGGTCGGCGGCGAGGTCGCGGTAGCGGTGCCGGGCGGCGCTGCCGTGCCGGGCGCGCCATGCGGCGGCAAAGCGGCCGGTCAGGGCGCGGCTGACCGAGCCCGCCGGGCTGATGCTGGAGTCCAGGTGGAGCAGCGTGGTGGAGGTCATGGTGGTCTCCTGGTCACCTCGGGGGAGGACGGATCGTCATAGCGGTGACGAGCCGGGCCGAGGAAAGGTGACCGATGGACCGGGACGGGATTTCGGGAGCGATCACCGAGGGAGCGCCGGCCGGGGACGCGATTACCAGCGGAGCGCCGGCCGGGGACGCGATCACCGGCGGAGCGGCGGCCGCAGGCGCGGCGGCGCGGTTCGAGGCCGAGCGCGGGCGGCTGCGGGCGATCGCCCAGCGGATGCTCGGGTCGACCGGCGAGGCCGAGGACGCCGTGCAGGAGGCCTGGCTGCGGCTGGCCCGGACCGACCCGGCGGAGATCGACAACCTGCCCGGCTGGCTGACCACCGTGGTCTCCCGGATCTGCCTGGACCTGCTGCGGGCCCGGGCCGCGCGCCGCGAGGAGTCGACCGGCGAGGCGCTGCCGGACGCGGCGGGCGGTGGCGCGGACCCGGAGCGGGAGGCGTTGCTGGTCGAGTCGGTGGGCCGGGCGCTGCTCGTGGTGCTGGACCGGCTGGGCCCGGCCGAGCGGGTCGCCTTCGTGCTGCACGACGGCTTCGCGGTGCCCTTCGAGGAGATCGCGCCGATCGTCGGACGGACCCCGGTGGCCGCCAAGAAGCTGGCCAGCCGAGCCCGGCAGCGGGTGCGGGGCACGGCCGCGCTGCCCCCGGAGCCGCTGGCCGGGCACCGGCGGGTGGTGGAGGCCTTCCTGGCCGCCGCCCGGGACGGGGACCTGGCCGGGCTGCTGGCCGTCCTGGCCCCGGACGTGGTGCGCCGGGCCGACCCGGCCGCGCTGCCGCCCGGCCGCGCCCTGGTGGCCCGCGGCGCGGCGACGGTCGCCCGGGAGACCACGGTCTTCGGCCGCCGGGCCCGCCACGGCGCGGTGGCCCTGGTGGACGGGGTGCCGGGCATCCTGATCGCGCCGGCCGGGCGGCTGCGGCTGGTGCTGCGGGTGGCGGTCGCGGACGGCCGGGTGGCCGGCTACGAGGTGGTCGCCGACCCGGCCCGGCTCGCCGCCCTCGAGCTGGCCGTACTGCCGGGGTGATTCCGAGGCCCGCCCCGCCGCCCGTCCGCCCCGCCGCCTGGCCGCTCCGCCCTGCCGCCTGCCCGCCGCGCCGGCCGAAGGACTCAGCCGGGGAAGGGCTCAGTCGGCGATCCGGACCAGCATCTTGCCGGTGTTGGCGCCGCGCAGCATGCCGAGGAAGGCGTCCACCACGCGGTCGAAGCCGTCCACGATCGTCTCGTCCGGGACGACGGCGCCCGACCGCAGGTGCGGGACGAGGAAGTCGTACAGCTCGGGCCGGGCGTCGAGGTGGTTACGGACCAGGAAGCCCTCCAGCCGCAGGCTCTTGCCGACCACGTCGTAGAGGTTGCGCGGCGCGGCCGGCGGGTCCTGCGGGCGGTCGTACTGGGCGACGGCGCCGCACCAGGCGATCCGGCCGTGGTCGCGCAGGGCGCCGATGGCGGCTTCCAGGTGGTCGCCGCCGACGTTGTCCAGGTAGACGTGCAGCCCCTCGGGGGCGGCCTCGCGCAGGCGCTCCGCGATCGGGCCGTCGTGGTAGTCGAAGGCGGCGTCGAAGCCGAGGTGCGCGGTGAGGCGGGCGGCCTTGGCGGCGGAGCCGGTGCTGCCGACGATCCGTCCGGCACCGAGCAGGCGGGCGAGCTGTCCGGCGGCGGTGCCGACGCCGCCGGCGGCCGCCGAGACGAACACCGTCTCGCCGGGCTGGAGCCGGGCGATCCGGGTCAGGCCGACCCAGGCGGACAGGCCGGTGCCGCCGAGCACCGACAGGTGGGCGCTGAGCGGGACCCCGGGGAAGCCGGGCAGCAGGCTCGCCCGCTCGGCGGTGACCACCGAGTGGGTGCGCCAGGCCTGGCGGTGGTGGACGAGCGCCCCGACGGGCAGGGCGTCGGCCCGGGACTCCACCACCCGGCCGAGGGTGCGGCCCTCCAGCGGGGCGTGCAGCTCCCAGCCGCCCTCGTTCATCTCCTCCCGCATGTACGGGTCGACGGACTGGTAGAGGTTCTCGACGAGGGCCTCGCCCGCCGCGAGCGCCGGGACGGCCTCCTCGACGAAGGCGAAGTTCTCGGCGGTCGGCGCGCCGTCGGGGCGGGAGACCAGATGGACGGCGTGGGCGGTGGGGCGGGACATCGGGGCGCTCCGGACGGGTGAGGACGGGCGGGACGTGATCACCGTAGGAAGCGGGGGAGCGGCCGGGCAGGGGCTCACGTCGATGGAACGGCGGCTTCCATGAACGGGATCGATGGATCGGGGACTAGATTCGGGCGCATGACCGATCTCGCCCCGCACGAGCTGCGGACCCTCGTCGCCGTCGACGAGGAGCGGAGCTTCACGGCGGCCGCCGGCCGCCTGGACACCACCCAGTCCGCCGTCTCGCACGCCGTGCGGGCCTGCGAGCGGAAGCTCGGCGCGGTGCTGTTCGACCGCGGCCGCCACGGCGCGCGCCCCACCGACGCCGGCCTCCGGGCCCTGGCGTACGCCCGCCGGATCCTGCGGCTGCTGGACGCCATGGGTCCCGAGGTGCGCGGTGCCGGAACGGAGGGGCCGCTGACCGGCACGCTGCGGATCGCCGCCTTCCGCAGCGCCGCCGCCCACCTGCTGCCGCCCGTCCTGGCCCGGCTCGCCGAGCGCCACCCCGGGCTCGGCACGCACGTCCGGATCGTCCGGGAGATCGGCCGCGGCACCGCCGGGGAGGTCGCCGACGGCCGCGCCGACCTCGGGCTCGCCACCCTGGACGCAAGCGGCCCGCCGCCCGTCCCGGGCCTGGTCGCGGCGCGCCTGTACGAGGAGACGTACGCGCTCGCGCATCCACAGGGCCACCCGGCGCCGCGCGAGCTCCCGCTGGTCGACTGGGACGAGAACTGCGGCTCTTACACCCGGGACTGGTGGCAGCGGCAGGACTGGATCCCGCCCGCGACCGTTGACGTGGAGGACGACACGGTCGCCCTCTCGCTGGTCGCCCAGGGCATCGGCATGGCGATCATGCCCCGGACGGCGCTGCTCGGCGCCCCGGCCGGCCTCGCCGTGACCGACCTCGGGCCGCGCCCGCCCAGCCGCTTCGTCGGGTATGTCACCACGCCCGAGCTGGCCGGGACGGCCGCCGTCCGGGCGCTGATCCGCGAGCTGCGCGAGGTCCCGCTGCCGGCGGGCCTCACCTCCGCCCAGCCCTCGGCAGCCGCCCAGCCCGCGACGGCGGCTCAGCCCGCGACGGCTGCCGCGTCCCCTTCGCCCCCGCCGCCCTCGATGGCCTCGACGGCCTCCCTGAGCTTGCGGAACTCCCCGGCCAACGCGTCCAGGGTGTAGTGCGCGTTGAGGCCGCTGGGGTTGGGCAGTACCCACACCTCGGTGTCGCCGATGCCCTCCGACTGGCGGCCGATCGCGGCCCGTCGCTGCCCGAAGGCCGTCCGGTAGGCGCCGATGCCGAGGACGGCCAGGGCCCGCGGGCGCAGCCGCAGCACCCGGTCGCGGAGCGCGGCACCGCCCTCGCGCAGTTCCTCGGCGGTCAGCTCGTCCGCCTTGGCGGTGGTGCGCGGGGCGACGTTGGTGATCCCCAGGCCGAGCGCGAGCAGCTGCTCCTGCTCGTCCGGCCGGTACTGGCGCTCGGTGAAGCCGGAGCGGTGCAGGGCGGGCCAGAAGCGGTTGCCGGGCCGGGCGAAGTGGTGTCCGGTGGCGCCGGACCACAGGCCCGGGTTGATGCCGCAGAACAGCACCCGCAGCCCCGGCCCGGTGATGTCCGGGATGGTGGTGTCCTTGGCGGCCAGCAGCTGTTCGGCGGTGGGCTTCATCGGCGTGTGCGGCTTCACCCGGCCAAGTGTGCCGGGCCCTCCGCCGGCGCCGTACGGCGGCAGCGCAGCCACCGCAGGCCGAAGACCACCGCGGCCGCGTACGCCCAGCCGACGAAGACGTCGATGATGAAGTGCTCCGCGCCGTAGACCAGGGTGAACGTCATCGCGAGCGGATAGGCGACCAGCACCCCCCGCAGCCAGGGCCGGACGGTGGGCCAGAAGAAGAACAGCAGCATCGCCGGGTAGGCGGAGTGCAGCGAGGGCATCGCGGCGACGTCGTTGGCGAACTGGCTGCCGTTCTCCAGCAGCGAGTCGGCCTGCGGCAGCCCGCTCACCGAGATGACCTCCCAGACCACCCGGGTCACGTGCGGCAGGTTGCCGTCCTGGGCGACCAGCCACGGCGGGTCGGCCGGGAAGAGCAGGTAGGTGGCGAAGCCCGCGAAGGTGAGCGTCAGGTAGCAGGCGAGCAGCTGTCGGAACCGGTGGTGCGCGCGTCGCCAGAGCGCGGCGAGCAGCAGGAAGACGACGAAGAAGTGCGAGAGGTAGACGCCGACCGCCGCGTAGTCGTACCAGTGCGGCGAACCGGGGGTGTAGAGGGCGTGCTGGAGCCGGACCGTCCAGGTCTCGCCGAAGCCGAGGGCCTCGTCGAAGCGCAGTTGTGGCAGCCAGTGCGGGGCCCACGGGGTGTGCGCGCCGTAGCCGCGCAGCAGCGAGTACGCCCAGACCACGGCCATCACCGGCACCCAGTCGCGCAGCACCAGGAGGAAGCCGCGGGAGCCGTGCCCGCTGTGCACGGCGGCGGTCAGCAGGGCGCCGATCAGCCAGAGGAACAGCACGTCGTTGGCGGCCGGGATGCCCTCGGCGCTCAGGAACCAGAGGAGGCCGGTCAGGTAGAGCGGCCACGCCAGGAACCGGAGTCTCGACCAGCCCGTCACGCGGGGGCGGGGTGGAGGCACCGGGCGCGGTTGTTCGGCCCGCACGGGGGGCGGGGCGGGGCGGAGGGTCTTGGTCATGCGCACCGAAACTAGCAATCGAAACTTGGAGGACTCTGGATGAAGTATGACCGGATCGTAAGAACGTCGGATCCGGTCAGCGCCGCCACCGGCCTCGCCGCCCGCCTCGCTGCCGAGCTCGCGGTCGGTGCCGCGGTCGATACCGCGGCCCACCTCGCGGTCGGCGCCGTGCCGGGCATCGCGCTCATGCCACGATGCCCAGCTCGTGCGGGGTGTTGTTGAAACGCCGGCCGCCGGTCGGGGTGACGGTGACGATGTCCTCGATCCGCACCCCGAACCGGCCGGGCAGGTAGACCCCGGGCTCGATCGAGAAGCACATCCCGGGCACCAGCGGCTGCTCCTCGCCTTCGACCAGGTACGGCGGTTCGTGCGTGGTCGTACCGATGCCGTGGCCGGTGCGGTGGATGAAGTACTCGCCGTAGCCGCCGTCGGTGATCACCCGGCGGGCGATCCGGTCGATCTCCTGGCAGCTCACCCCGGGGCGGACCGCCTCGAAGGCGGTCTGCTGGGCGAGCCGGACCAGGTCGTGGACCTTCCGCACCTCCGCCGGGACGTCCGTGCCGACGTGCACCGTCCGAGTGGTGTCGGAGCCGTAGCCGTCCTTGAGGCCGCCGAAGTCCAACACCACGGTGTCACCCGTTCGGATGACCCGGTCGCCGGCCTCGTGGTGCGGATCGGCGCCGTTGGGGCCGGAGCCGACCACCGTGAAGTCGACCTGGCTGTGCCCGTACTGGATGAGCAGCGCGCCGAGGTCGGCGGCCACGTCGGTCTCCCGGCGGCCGGCGAAGGCGGCCTCCAGGATCCTGCGGTAGGCGGCGTCCGCCGCGCCGCCGGCCGAAGCCAGGCGCTCCAGCTCCTCGGTGTCCTTGACCGCGCGCAGCATCGGCAGGGTCTCGGTGAGCGAGGTGAACGAGGCGCCGGGCAGCGCGGCCTGGAAGCCGAGCAGGTGCATGGCCCAGGCGTTGTCGGAGACGCCGTAGCGCCCGGCCGGGTCGAGCAGTGGACCGGCGGTGGCGAACGGGTCCTCGCCGTCGGACCAGTCAAGCAGCCGGACGGCCTTGGCGCCGACCGCCTTCTCGGCGTCCGGGCGCTCCAACGTGGGGACGACCAGGGTGGGTTCGCGCCCGACGGTGAGGACGAGGGTGGTCAGCCGCTCGGTGATCGCGGTCGGCGTGTAGCCGCACAGGTAGGCCAGGTCGGGGCCGGCGGCGACGACCAGGCCGGCCAGCCCGGCGGCGGTCGCCTCGGCGCCGGCCCGAGCCATCCGGGCGGTGTAGTCCTCGACGGTGAAGGGTCGGGGCACGGATTCTCCCTCTGGGGGCGGACGGGCTCTACCGGAACTCCATACTCCTCGAATTCCCTCAGGACCTCCCCGAGTTGGCGAAGCTCCAGGCGGACGTCGCGCAGGCCGGCCGCGGCGAAGGCGACCGCGACCCGCTCGGCGGGCATCCGGCACCCGGTGCCGGCCGGCGGCGCGGGAGTCGGGGAGGGCCCCGGGGCGGGCCGTACCCGGCCAGTCCACCCGGGTGCCGGGGCCGCCGCATGCGGCACGCACCCGAGTGGGTGACCGGCCGCCGGCGCCGGGGTGTTCGCGGCCGAGGCCCGGTGCTTGACGGTGCTCAGTCTGCTCTACGGTCTCCGACCGGGCACGGAATCATAAATTCCGGGCCGACTGTCAGTGCGGTGGGACACCATGGCCGGCATGGCCTACGAACTCCAAGCGCTGATAGGAACATTGGAGCTGCTGAGGGTGGCGGCGGCGGAGGTCCCGGCGGCCCGGGTGGTGCCGTTGGCACAGGGGCTGGCCCTGATCCCGGTCACCTCCGCCGTCCTCGCCGCGCTCCAGGGCGACGGCAGCGTGCGGAAGCCCGCCGGCTGGGCCGGGTTCGGCCGGTACGCGGACGGCTTCGAACTCCGGCTCGCCGCCTGGTCGAAGGCCGGCCCGATCGCCTGCGTCGAGGCCGAGTACTTCGGCGGCAGCGGCACCCAGTGCGCCGCGGTCTGGGAGAACGGCCGGATCGTCCTCGGCCCGCTCACAGTCGGCGAGTTCGAGCCCGAGCCGCCCGAGGGCCTCCCGATCTCCCGAGCCCTGCGGCGGATCGGCGCGCGCACCGACGAGGGCCGGGTCGACGAGTTCGACTCGGTCGGCCTGGGCGCGCACCGCAGCACCGGGAGCTGGGCCGGGGCCGACTGAGCCGGCGCGCGCGGTTCGGCGTACGTGCGGTGGCTGCATTCGGGCGACTGCCCGACCGTGTGAGGCAGCCGATCTCGCCTGATCCAAAGCGAGAGGAAGCAGTACCTATGGGTGCCACCCGGATGGCCGTCGTGCTGACCGCAGCGTTCGCGCTGACCACGGTCGCCACGGCGTCCGCCACCGCCGCCGGCCGAGAAGCCGCGGCCTCCCGTACCGCCGTCGACGACATCGTCAAGCCGGTCACCGGCCTGCTCCCGACGGTGACCTCCGCCGTCCCCGACCTCGGGGCCCTCCAACAGCTCATCGCCTGCCTACAGGCCGTCCTGCAGGGGCTGATCGGGCAGCTCCCGGCCCTTCCCCCGGTGACCACCCCGGCGCCGCCCAAACTCCCCGGCACCGCGACCTCAACCGCTGCCGCCACCCCGCAACAACAGCTCGACGCCCTCCGCGTCCGGGTCCACGCCCTGACAGCGGCGGCCCGCACCCACCCCGCCACCGGCTGACCCCTCCCGACGACACGAACGGCCCCGCTCCCAAGAACCGGGGAGCGGGGCCGTGCCGTTCGTCCCGCCGACCGGAGGCCAGTGGCTGGCGGCGGTCCGCGATCAGCGGTAGTTCACGTACTGGATCGCGAAGTCCAGGTCCTTGCTCTTGAGCAGGTTCTGCACGGCCTGGAGGTCGTCGCGGCTCTTCGAGCTGACGCGCAGTTCGTCGCCCTGAACCTGCGCCTTGACGCCCTTCGGGCCTTCGTCACGGATGATCTTCGCGACCTTCTTCGCGTCCTCCGTGGTGATGCCTTCCTTGATGTTGGCGAAGATCTTGTACTCCTTGCCGGAGAGCTGAGGCTCGGCGGCGTCCAGAGCCTTCAGCGACAGGCCACGCTTGACGAACTTCGTCTGCAGCACGTCGAGGATGGCGCGCACGCGCTCCTCGCCGTTGGCCTTCATCTCGATCTTTTCGCCGGAGCGGCTGATCTCGCCGCCCACGCCCTTGAAGTCGAAGCGCGTCGCGATCTCACGGGAGGTCTGGTTGATCGCGTTGTCGACCTCCTGCCACTCGACCTTCGAGACGATGTCGAAACTGGAGTCGGCCATGGGTGTTGGTCTCCTTGATGCTCTGGCTGCACTGACAAGGGCTGCCCCACCGGACGCCCGCCGCCCCAGCCTATCCAGCGCCGCCCCGCCCTCGCCCGCGGCGAGCACGTGGCGATCCTTGATCATCACGTGCCTCATCGCGTGCCTCATCGCGAGGCCTATCGAGTGGCGAACCACCCCCTGGCATCGGGTATGGTTTACCAAGTCGAACGGGGCGAACACCCCGGAAGGCAAAATCCTGGCTGGTTGCCCGAGCGGCCAAAGGGAGCAGACTGTAAATCTGCCGCGTAAGCTACGCAGGTTCGAACCCTGCACCAGCCACAGGATAGAGAACAGCCCCTGATCTGCGGAAACGCAGATCAGGGGCTGTTTTGTCGTGCCCGGATGCCGACGGGCCCAGCTCTTGCACATTGCTTGCAATTACGTGCATCAGGCAGCAGAGTGGGGGCCCGGGGGTGGGAGTCCTTCGACTGAGCTGATCGTCTTCCCAACCGGCGCCCGCCGGGACAAACGGCTCGCCCACCCCCGCCAACAGCCCCACCACGCAGGACGGCAGGCGTGCGTCAAGGGCCCGTCAAAGCTGCTCGTGGCCGCGTCAGGAACACGTAGGGCCGGGGGAGCGCCGGGCGGCATGGATCGCAGGATCGGAGCAACTGCCGACCGCGGAGGTTCCGTCCGATGTCCAGCGCCACCACCACCCCGGCCGTCACGGCCGAACCCGAGCCGCCGGATACCGGCGCGGGCGACGAGCGGCACCGGCTCAGCGCGCTCGGCGGACTGGCGGCGCTCTCGTTGGACGCGATGGCCTCGGTGGCGTACGGGCCGGAGTCGATCGTGCTGGTGCTGGCGGCCGCCGGCGCGTACGGGCTGGGCTTCACGCTGCCGGTCACCGCGGCGATCGCCGTCCTGCTGGCGGTGCTGGTCGCCTCCTACCGGCAGGTGATCGCGGCGTTCCCGGACGGCGGCGGCTCCTACGCGGTGGCCAAGGCGCACCTGGGCCGCCGGACGGCGCTGACCGCGGCCGCCTCGCTGGTGATCGACTACATCCTGAACGTCGCGGTCTCGGTGACCGCGGGCGTGGCCGCACTGACCTCGGCCGTACCGGGCCTGTACGGCCAGCGGGTCTGGCTCTGTCTGGGTGTGCTGGCCCTGGTGACCGCGGTGAACCTGCGGGGGATCGCCGAGTCGGCGCGCTGGTTCATGGCGCCGACGGCGGTCTTCGTCCTCGCGATCCTGGCGATCATCGTGGTCGGTCTGTTCCGGGACGGCCCGGCGAGCACCGCGGCGGCCGCCGGGCACGCCTCGGCGCTGGCCGGGAACGCCACCACGGTCGGTGCGCTGCTGCTGCTCAAGGCCTTCGCGGCGGGCTGTTCGGCGCTGACCGGAGTGGAGGCGGTGGCCAACGCCGTCCCCTCCTTCCGCGCCCCGCGAGTGAAGCGGGCGCAGCACACCGAGGTCGTGCTCGGCGCCCTGCTCGGCGTGATGCTGATCGGCCTGGCCGTGCTGATCGGGCGCTTCCACCTCCAGCCGGTCGAGGGCGTCACCGTGCTCGCCCAACTCGCCGACGCCTCGCTCGGCCACGGCGCCGGCTTCTACGTCGTCCAGTTCGCCACCGTGGTCCTGCTCGGGCTGGCCGCCAACACCTCCTTCGGCGGGCTGCCGGTGCTGATGGACCTGCTGGCCCGGGACAACCACCTGCCGCACGTGTTCGCGCTGCGCGCCGACCGCCAGGTGTACCGGTACGGCGTGCTGTTCCTGGCCGCGGTGTCGGCGGCGCTGCTGGTCGGCTCCGGCGGGGACGTCAACAGCCTGGTGCCGCTGTTCTCGATCGGCGTGTTCGTCGGCTTCACCGTCTGCCAGGTCGGCATGGTCCGGCACTGGCTGCTGCACCGCCCGGCGGGCTGGCGGGGCAAGGCCGCGCTCAACGGCTTCGGCGCGCTGCTCACCGGCGTCGCCGCCCTGGTCGTCACCGGCACCAAGTTCACCGAGGGCGCCTGGGGCATCGTGGTGGCCCTGCCGCTGCTGGTGGTGCTGTTCGAGGCGATCCACCGCAGCTATGCGCGGATCGGCGAACGGCTGGAGCTGGGCCGCGTACCCGGCCCGGTGACCCGACAGCGCAGCCTGGTCATCGTCCCGGTGACCGCGATCACCCGGCTCACCCGGGACGGCCTGTCGGCGGCGCTCTCGCTCGGCGACGAGGTGATGGCGGTGACCGTCGTGCACGAGCCGACCGCGGCCGAGGCGCTGCGCCGGGACTGGGAGCTGTGGCAGCCGGGCGTGCCGCTGGTGGAGATCCCGGACGGCCGCCGGCGGCTGGGCCGGCCGATCGCCGACTTCGTCAACGAGCTCGGGGCGGAGCACGTCTACGACCGGCTGACCGTGCTGATCCCCGAGGTCGAGCCCGCCCGCTGGTTCCAGCGGGCGCTGCAGAACCGGCGCGGTGCCGTGATCGACCGTGCCCTGCGCCGGCACACCGACGCGGTGGTCTGCCGGCTGCGCATGCGGATGTGACCGGGGGAGACCCGCGTGAACGGCCCCGGACGGCAGGCTGCCGCCCGGGGCCGTTCGCCGTCCCACCACCTGTTCGCCGTCCCACCACCTGTTCGCCGTCCCACCACCTGCACACCGCCCCTCCACCCGTTTGCCGTCCCACCACCCGTTCGCCGTCCCACCACCTGTTCGCGTCAAGGTCCCGTCAACGTGGCGCGGTCACCCGTATGGAGGGCGTCAGGGCTCGATAACGCGCCTCTGACGGCTGGTTTGCTGCATCTGCCGGTCGTCCGCCGGCGTCGCGCGAGCCGTACGGCCAGGTCGCGGCATCTCCCGAACCACGCTGGTGGAGCCCATGTCCGATCTCATCTACGTCGGTGTCACGGTCGCCGTGTTCGCCGTCATCGCCCTGATCGCGCGGGGGGTGGAGAAGCTGTGAGTGCCGAGAACATCGCTGGTCTGGTCGTGGCTGTCGCGCTCGTCGGCTATCTCGTCGTGGCGCTGATCTTCCCGGAGAAGTTCTGACATGGGATCCACTCTCGCGGGCTGGCTGCAGGCCCTCGCCCTCGTCGGCGCGCTGGCCCTGTGCTACCGCCCCCTGGGCGACTACATCGCCAAACTGCTCACCACCTCCAAGCACCTCGGAGTCGAGCGTGGCATCTACAGGGTGATCGGGGTCGACGGTGACGCCGATCAGCGGTGGCCGGTGTACCTGCGTTCGGTGCTGGCCTTCTCGGCCGTCTCCGTCCTCTTCCTGTACGGCCTGATCCGGCTGCAGGGCCACCTGCTGCTGAGCCTGGGCGTGCCGCAGATGGAGGGCCACCAGGCCTGGAACACCGCGATCTCCTTCGTCACCAACACCAACTGGCAGTCCTACGCGGGTGAGTCCGCGATGGGCCACCTGGTGCAGATGGCGGGCCTGGCGGTGCAGAACTTCGTTTCGGCGGCCGTCGGCATCGCGATCGTGGCGGCGCTGATCCGGGGCTTCACCCGCAACCGCACCGACCGGGTCGGCAACTTCTGGGTGGACCTGGTCCGGATCAACCTGCGGCTGCTGCTGCCGATCTCGATCGTGTTCGCCCTGGTCCTGGCCGCCTCCGGGGTGATCCAGAACTTCCACGGCTTCCACGAGGTGACCACGCTCAGCGGCGAGGTGCAGAAGATCCCCGGCGGCCCGGTGGCCTCCCAGGAGGCCATCAAGCTGCTCGGCACCAACGGTGGCGGTTTCTTCAACGCCAACTCGGCGCACCCGTTCGAGAACCCCAACGGCTTCTCCAACCTGGTCGAGGTCTTCCTGCTGCTGGTGATCCCGTTCGCGCTGCCGCGGACCTTCGGCCGGATGGTCGGCGACAACCGCCAGGGCTACGCGATCGTCGCGGTGATGGGTCTCTTCTGGGTGGCCTCGACCGCCCTACTGACCCTCGCAGAGTCGCAGCACCAGGGCAGCGCCCTACAGGCCGCGGGCGGTGCGATGGAGGGCAAGGAGCAGCGGTTCGGTATCGCCGCCAGCTCGCTGTTCGCCGCGTCGACCACGCTGACCTCGACCGGTGCGGTGAACTCCTTCCACGACTCGTACACGCCGTTCGGCGGCGGGTTGACGGTCTTCGACATGATGCTGGGCGAGATCGCGCCCGGCGGCACCGGCTCCGGCCTGTACGGCATGCTCGTGCTGGCGATCGTGGCGGTGTTCGTCGCGGGCCTGATGGTCGGGCGCACCCCGGAGTACCTGGGCAAGAAGCTCGGCGGCCGGGAGATGAAGTTCGCCTCGCTGTACATCCTCACCACGCCGACGATCGTGCTGATCGGCACGGGTGTGGCGATGGCGCTGCCGGGCGAGCGGGCCGGGATGCTCAACTCCGGTGCGCACGGTTTCTCCGAGGTGCTGTACGCGTTCACCTCCGCGAGTAACAACAACGGCTCGGCCTTCGGCGGCATCACCGTCAGCACCGACTGGTACGACACCGCGCTCGGCCTGGCGATGATCTTCGGTCGGCTGCTGCCGATCGTCTTCGTCCTGGCACTGGCCGGCTCGCTCGCGCAGCAGCAGCCGGTCCCGGCCACCCCGGGCACCCTGCCCACCCACAAGCCGCTGTTCGTGGGCCTGCTGTCGGGCGTGATCCTGATCGTCGTCGGCCTCACCTACTTCCCGGCCCTGGCTCTCGGGCCGATCGCGGAAGGTCTCACCTCCTGATGTCCACCCCCACGCTCAACCCCGTACCGGCCGACAAGGCCGTGCCCGCCGCGCCGCACAGAGTGCAGAGCGGCCTCCTCGACCCGAAGCTGATCGTCGCGTCCCTGCCGGACGCGGTGAGGAAGCTCGACCCCCGGGTGATGGTCAAGAACCCGGTGATGTTCGTGGTCGAGGTGGGCTCGGTCGTCACCACGATCTCCGCGATCGCCGACCCGTCCGTGTTCGCCTGGACCATCACGGTCTGGCTCTGGCTCACCACGGTCTTCGCCAACCTGGCGGAAGCCGTCGCCGAGGGTCGCGGGAAAGCCCAGGCCGACACCCTGCGCAAGACCAAGACCGAGAGCGTCGCCCGCCGGCTCACCAACTGGCCGACCAATGACGCCGAGGAAGAAGTCCCCGGCACCGCGCTCCAGCTCGGCGACCACGTGGTGGTCGAGGCCGGACAGGTCATCCCCGGCGACGGTGACGTCGTCGAGG